>JAPOYV010000114.1 GCA_026706385.1 Gammaproteobacteria bacterium | reverse complement strand
ATCCTTGACCGTCTCGGCGATTGTCGCAGAATCGACTTGATCAGACCTTCCCTAGAGCCAAACGCCGGGGTCGACGTAGATGTCGAGCGCGACTGCGATCAGGAACCAAGCCGTGCCGGCAGTGGCGACGGGTGCGATGGCGAGCACGGCAAGGCGACGCTCTCCTGCGATGAGCAACGCGGCGAGGAGCAGGACCGCCGTGGCAATCCACAGACCGGCGTAGGGGATCAGCAGACCGAACGCCGCGATGGCGACGCAGTGCGCGCCCAGGGTCTTCCACCGAGCGCCTCGACGGGTGTCTTGCGAGGCCGGTGACACGGCCAGCAGCGCGATCGAAACGACCAGGAGGCCAACCCCGTAGACGATGGGCAGGGCTCGCGCATTGACCGTCTCGGCCGCCGACCAGGGATCGAGGGGGATGTTCCAGGCCGCCACCAGGTAGAGGACGGCGAAGGCGGCCAGGGCTAGCGGCACAAGGCGCTGGATCAGGGCTGACGAGTTCAGTTGCGGACGTCCCGTGTATTGCGGCCGGGTGCCGGCGACATGAACTTAGCCGCCATCGTCGGGCGGTGCCAGAAAGCCGAGGTTGCGCATCGTGCCCGCGAGCTGGGTTTCCTGGGCTTCGAGATAGGCGCCGAAGGCCTCGGCGTCGATCTCCAAGGACGTCCAGCCGCGTCTTCCCAGAACGTCCTCCCAATGCGGTGAAGTCCGCATCGCGCGGAGCTGGTCGACCAGCTCTCGTCGGACCTCCGGCGGCATCGTCGGCGACCCGAACAGGCCGCGCCAGTTCGCGAACACCACCGGGTAGCCGAGTTCCTTGAGCGTCGGGACGTCGGGGAGGGCAGGGATGCGCGTCGCCGATGTCACGGCGAGTACGCGGGCTTCTCCGGCGGCAACGAACGCCATGGACTCGCCGAGTCCCGTGGACAGCAACTCCACTTCGCCGCCCAAGAGGGCGAGCATCGCCTTGCCACCGCCGTCATATGGCACGTAGCGTCCTGCACGGACCGGCAGCTCGGCCGCCTCAAGCGCGAGCGCGAGGACGACATGGTCGAGGCTGCCGCGAACGGACCCGCCGCCAATGACCATTCTGCCCGGCTGTTGCCGCAGCGTCTCGATGACGGCGTCCCACCGGCCGATGGCGCTGTCCGCACGCACGACGAAGACGCCGTGGTCGCCGATCAGCGCAGCGACCGGCGTCAGATCCCGGAAGCCGAAAGGGAACAGGCCCTGGAGGCTGCGCAGCACAAGGGGCGTCGAGTTCACCAACACCGGCAGGACGAACCGGTCCGCATTCTCGAGGAAGTAGGCCATCGCACGCCCACCGCCGCCGCCCGAGACATTCTCGAACGAGACCTGCTCTACGAGCCCGAGTTCCACCAACGCACGTCCAGTCTCCCGGGCCGTGCCGTCCAAGCCGCCGCCGGAGCCGGCCGGAATCACGATGTGCATGCGCTCGGCGACGGCTGTGGCGCAAACGCCAACGGCCAGAATCCACGCGAGAGCGACGATATGTTGCCGAGCGTGAACGGCAGTCACCGAAAACAGCGCGAAGGGCAACTCTTACTCGGTCTTGTTGAGGAAGTTCAATGGCAGACCGGCCGTGGGCCATGGCAGGGACACCAACTGGCCCGTCGATGACAGCGTCACATAGGCGGTCTTCAGGTCTTCGCCGCCGAAGCAGACGTTCGTGGTCAGACGGTCCGGCATGGGTACGAAATCGGGTTCGCCGCCGTCGGGCCGCAGGGTCGTAATGCCGCCATCGATGATCGTGGCGATGCACACCCCGCCTTGGCTGTCCACGGCGAGCGAGTCGAACAGGAAATAGCCCTGGCGTCCCGGCACCAGGCGCCCACCGTCGGGACGGTCCGCCCTCTCGCCGGCGAGCCTGCCGGGCGCACTCAGCGGAAACGCCCACAGTCGGCCCGTGGGGGTTTCCGCCACATACAGTTCGTCCTCGGCCGGCGACAGCCCGATGCCGTTCGGTGCCTCCATCGGGAAGATCGCCTCCTCGATGTGCGAACCGTCCGCCTTGGCGTAGAAAACACCGGTGCGGTCCCTCTGGCGTGGCCCGGTTTTGCCGTGGTCGGTGAACCAGAAACCTCCGCTGGCGTCGAAGACGATGTCGTTCGGCCCGCGCAGTGCGACGCCGTCGGCCTCTTCGTACAGCACCTCGACCCCGCCGCTGGCCAAGTCCACCCGTTCGATCCGTCCGCCGCGGTAGTCGTCCGCCAGATCGCCGGGATAGATGCGTCCGCGACGCTCCGTCCAGGCGAATCCACCGTTGTTGCAGACATAGCACTGGCCGTCCGGCCCAATCGCCGCGCCGTTGGGACCGCCGCCGGTCTCCGCCACGACCTCGACCGCGCCCGCGGGCGTGACGCGGGACAGCGTGCCGCGCGCGATCTCGACGACCAGGACGGAACCGTCCGCCATTGCGATCGGACCCTCCGGGAATTTCAGCCCGGTGGCCATCACGGTGATTTCGGGCTCGCCCATTCCCTTCGGTCCGTCGCTAAAATCGCTATTACACCACAGTGGACTCAACGCGCTTGAAACTGAACAGCTACTTGAGAGCGCCCTTAGCGGCCTTGGCGATCGTTCTCCTCTTGGGCGTTGCCGGCTGCCAGGCCTACCTCGACGACGCCGCGTCGCGGACACCGGGCGAGGTGACGGACGACCTGACCATCCTTACATTGATCAAGACCCGTCTGCTGCGCGATGAGGACGTGCGCGGTTTGCGCATCAACGTCGATGTCAGCAAGGGCGTCGTCACGCTGTCCGGCAAGGTTCGCTCCGAGACCGAGCGACAACGAGCCGTCGAGGTCGCAACAGCGATCCCCAGCGTGGTGCGGGTCGTGGACAACCTGGTCGTGCGAATCTAGCAGGGCCGGTGTTATGCACAAGGTCAATCCGAACCAAAATGCGCAAATTGCTGACAGATTATTCGGATTGGCTTTAACGAGAGCTCATAAGCATCTGTTAAGGGAGGGAAATTGAAGCCTCTCTTGACGCCTATCAACCAATTCCACGGCTTGTGCTCAGGTAGTCGGGATTCTGTCCCCAGAGTTATCCACAAGCGATACGCGTCAGACGGCGCGCATGGCGCGCAACGCGTCGATCTCGGCTCCCGTGTAGCCGAGTTCCCCGAGAATCTCGCCGGTGTGCTCGCCGAGCGTCGGCGCGCGGCGCCGGATGCCCGTGTCGGCAGCCGAGAAGTCCACCGGCATGCGGGCGACCGGCGCAGGGCGGGGCAGACCTGGATAGTCGGTCCCGACTAGGAATCGACGCGCGACCACCTGCTCGTTCGTCAGCGCCTGCGCGGGGGTCAGGATTTCTCCACAAGGAATGCGGGCCTCCGCCAGCTCGGTCATCGCTTGCGCCGTCGTGCGTTCCGCCGTCCAGGTACCCATCCGGGCGCTGATCTCGGCGCTGTTGTCGCCCCGAGCCTCGTCGGTCGCGTACTTGGCGTCCGTCAGCCAATGCGGTTCGCCCATCAGCCGCGCCCATCGCTCGAACAACGGGTTGCCGACGACTTGCACGAGGATCCAGCCGTCGCGGGTACGGAACACGTCGATGGGCGCAGCCGTCTGGCCCCGGTTTCCCGTGGCGACGCGGTTGTTCTCGAGGATGGCCTGTTCGATCAGCGTGCCGTTGGCGATGGTCAGCGCCGAGGCGAGCAGGCAGCCTTCGACGTGCTGTCCCTCGCCGGTGTTCATGCGGTGGATGATCGCAGCCAGCGTGGCGAAGGCGTTCAACGACGCCGTGGTGTAGTCGACGTACGGAAAGTAGTTGCGCATCGGCTCGACCTCGTAGCCGGTCAGGTGCATGTTGCCGGACATGGCCTGGGCGACACCGTCGAAGCCGACGCGCGTCCCGTAGGGTCCGGCGGATCCGAACGCCGTACTGGTCGTGAGGATGATGTCGGGCTTGATGCCGCACAGGGTCGCGTAGTCGAGGCCCATCGATTCGAGAGTGTCCGGGGGCAGGTTGGCGATGACCACGTCGGCGGTCGCCACGAGGCGGCGAAGCACCTCTTGCCCCTCCGGCTTGCGCGGGTTGAGCGTGAAGCCGCGTTTGTTGCGATTCAGGGCCATGTAGCCGCTGCCTTGGCCGTCCTCCGTGACCGGGGCGGTGAACCGGTCCTCGCTGCCGGCGACCTTCTCGATGCGGATGACGTCGGCACCGAGGTCGGCCAGCAGGGCGCCGCAAAACGGCCCGGCGATGTAGCGGCCGAAATCGAGTACGCGCGTGCCGTGGAGAATGGTCATGGGCGGTCCACCGGATCAAGGAAGTCGCGCATTATGAAGTAGAATCCGGCGCCCATGGATTCCGCCCGCGGCGCAGTCGACGATGCCACCGAGCTGTTCGGGCGGGCGAGGGCGCATCTCGCCGGCCGCGACGTCGACGACGTGCAGATCGAGGCCTACGATCTCGCCTTCTCGTCCGCGGAACTGCACGCGGCCCGCGTTGCCATGGACTACGCGGCCATACCGGCCGATCCCACCGACGCCGCCTTCAAGGACGCTCTTGCGACCACCTTTTGCGCCGAAGCGCTGGCCAATCTGACCTCGCGACTGCGTCTACGGCCCACGGCCTACGGCTTGCGTGCGGCCGAGCCCACGACGCCTGGCTTGGCGGGCTTCGTCGATTCCCGGCTCGCCCCCGCCAGGCTTGCCGCAGTGGGAGAGCGTGTTCGTCAAGGCGGCGGGGCGCTGCCGCCAGACCACTTGGACGACGAAAAGACGCTGATGCGCGAGACCTTCCGGCAGTTCAGCGACCAACGCGTGGCGCCGGCGGCCGGCGACGTGCACCGCAACGACACGATGATCCCGGACACCATCATCGACGGGTTGCGGGAGCTGGGCTGTTTCGGGTTGTCCGTGCCGGAGCGATACGGGGGCCTCAAGCCCGACGACCACGAGGACAGCCTAGGGATGGTCGTCGTTACCGAGGAACTGTCCCGGGGCTCGCTCGGCGCCGCGGGCAGCTTGATCACGCGGCCGGAGATCATCGCCCGCGCCGTCATGGAAGGCGGCACCAACGAGCAGAAGTCACGCTGGCTGCCGGGCATCGCGGCGGGCGACCCCCTGGTCGCGGTGGCCGTGACCGAGCCCGGAACGGGCTCGGACGTCGCTTCCGTGACGCTCCGGGCGACGCGTTCGGTCAGCGACGGCACAAGCGGATGGCGCTTGAACGGCGCCAAGACCTGGTGCACGTTCGCCGGCAAGGCCGCTGGCCTGCTCGTGCTCGCGCGCACGGACCTGGGAGCATCTCCGCCACATCGCGGACTGTCGCTGTTCGTGGTCGAAAAGCCGAGCTTCGAGGGCAAGAGCTTCGTCTGCGAGAGTCCGGGCGGCGGCCGTCTGAGTGGCCGCGCGATTCCGACCATCGGCTACCGCGGCATGCACTCGTTCGAGCTCTTCTTCGACGACTATTTCCTGCCGCACCATGCGCTCGTGGGCGAACACGACGGCGAAGGCAAAGGCTTCTACTACACGATGCGTGGATTCTCAGGGGGCAGGTTGCAGACGGCGGCGAGAGCTTGCGGCCTGATGCGCGCGGCGTTCGAAGACGCGCTGCGGTACGCCGAGGAGCGTCACGTGTTCGGAAAGCCGGTCGCGGGCTACGGCCTGACATTGCAGAAACTGGCCCGCATGGCGGCAGCGATCGTGGCCTGCCGTCAGTTCACCTATACGGTGGCGGGCTTGATGGACCGCGGCGAAGGCCAGCTTGAGGCAAGCCTAGTGAAACTGCTGTCGTGCAAGACGGCCGAATGGGTCACCCGCGAAGCGATGCAGATCCACGGCGGCATGGGCTACGCGGAGGAAACGGCTGTCAGCCGTTACTTCGCGGACGCGCGCGTGCTGTCGATCTTCGAAGGTGCGGAGGAGACGCTGGCCTTGAAGGTCGTCGGGCGCGCGCTATTGAGCGGGTGAGGCCGGGCCCGGGATCTAGGGAGTCCCACCCATAACTTCGCATAATGCGTATTATGTTAAATTAAGCTACGGTCGCGTCTGAAGGCCGAGCCTACCGAACGTCCCGGCTCGGTCCCCGCAACGTGGTGCCGCCGTCGACCACGAGCACGTGCCCCGTGATGTAGCGTGCTTGGTCCGATGCAAGAAAACGCACAGCGTGGCCGATGTCCCAACCCGAGCCCTCCAATCCCAGCACGGACGCCTGCGCGCGTTGGCTGCGCGCTTCGGGCGACATCCCGCCGCCGTAGACCATCGGGGTGTAGACAGGTCCCGGTGCGACGCAGTTGACGCGGATACCGTCCGGACCATGGTCCACCGCCATTGCCTGGGTCAGGCCGATGACGGCGCTCTTCGAGACGCTATACGTGGTGAGCCCGCGTGGACGAAGCGCCGAGATCGACGACACGTTGACGATGGCGCCGCCGCCCGTCTCCCGCATCGCGGGAATGGCCGCCCTGCTCGCCAGGAACATGCTGTCGACGTTCACTTCCATCACGCGGCGCCAGCGCGCGGGATCCTCTTCGAGAATGTTGCCGCGGCTCCCGATCCCCACGTTGTTGTCGAGGATGTCCAGCCGCCCCCAGCGTGTCGTTGCAGCCGAGACCATCGCTTCGCAGTCGCTCGCCTGCGTGACGTCGGCCTCGCAGGACAGTGCGTCGCCGCCGGCTTCCTCGATCATGGCCACCGTGCGTTGCGCCGACGCGAGGTCGCGGTCGGCGCAGAGAACCTTTGCGCCGCTGACGGCGAGCAGGATGGCCGCCGCGCGCCCGTTGCCGATGCCGTCGTCCAACGCGCCTGCGCCGGTCACTATGGCGACTTTTCCGTCGAGACCATCGTTCGCCGGGATGTCCAACGGCATGGGCGATCCTCGTGCGGCCTTAGGCTTAGCTCAGTCGAGTGCGGCCTCGAGTTCAGGCAGCGCTTGGAACAGGTCCGCGACCAGACCGTAGTCCGCCACCTGGAAGATCGGCGCGTCCTCGTCCTTGTTGATCGCCACGATCACTTTGGAGTCCTTCATGCCGGCCAAGTGCTGGATGGCGCCAGAGATTCCGACCGCGATGTACAGATCGGGAGCGACGATCTTCCCCGTCTGACCCACCTGCATGTCGTTCGGCACGAACCCGGCGTCGACCGCGGCGCGTGACGCACCGATGGCCGCCCCGAGTCTGTCGGCGATGCCCTCGAGTAACGAGAAGTTCTCGCCGTTCTGCATGCCGCGACCGCCCGAGATGACTACGGAAGCTGCGGTCAGCTCGGGCCGTTCGGACTTGGCGATCTCTTCGCCGATGAAGGTCGATACGCCGGCATCGTGCGCGGCATCGGCGGTCTCGATCGTCGCCGAGCCACCGTCCGCGGGCGCGGGATCGAAGCCGGTGCCGCGTACGGAGATCACCTTCTTGGGGTCGTTCGACTTCACCGTGGCGATGGCGTTGCCGGCGTAGATCGGCCTTAGGAACGTATCCGGCGACTCCACGCCGATGATGTCGGAGACCATCTGCGTGTCGAGGAGCGCCGCGACGCGCGGTAGGAAGTTCTTGCCGGTGGTGGTGTGGGAGGTCAGCACGTGGTCGTAGTCGCTTGCGAGTTCGGCGACGAGGGCGGCGAGGTTCTCCGCCAGGGCGTACTCGTAGGCGGCGTTGTCGGCCAGCAGCACTTTGCGTGCGCCACCGATCCGTGCGGCCTCCTCGGCCACCGCAGCGCAACCGGCGCCGGCGACGAGAATGTCGAAATCGTTGCCGATTGCCTGCGCTGCGGCGACGACGGTTAGCGTGACAGGCCGAAGTGCGGCGTTGTCGTGTTCGGCGACTACTAGCGTGCTCATTGGGCTCCCCTGCTCTCTTTAGCCTTAGGCTTCAATGACTTTGGCTTCGTTCTTAAGCTTGTCCACTAACTCGTCGACGTTCTCCACCTTGATCCCGGCTTGGCGCTCGGGAGGCGGCGCGACGTTGGTTACCTCGGTGCGCCGACCGACGTCGACGCCGAGTGCGTCCGGCGTGGTGGTGTCCATCGGCTTGCGCTTCGCCTTCATGATGTTCGGCAGCGACGCGTAGCGCGGTTCGTTGAGCCGCAGGTCGGTGGTGACGACGATCGGCATCTTGAGCGAGACGGTCTGCAGCCCGCCGTCCACTTCCCGTACGACTTCGGCGGTGTCGCCGTCCACGGAGAGGTTCGATGCGAACGTGCCCTGCGGGAGGCCGGTGAGCGCCGCGAACATGGGGCCGGTCTGGCTGTTGTCGCCGTCGATGCTCTGCTTGCCCAGAATGACGATGCCGGGCTGCTCCTGGTCGTAGATCGCTTTCAACAGCTTGGCGATGGCGAGGGGCTCCAAGTCCGCCTCTGTCTCGACGAGGATGGCCCGGTCTGCCCCGAGCGCGAGGCACGTGCGCAACTGCTCCTGGCAGGACGACTCGCCGACCGCCACGGCGATCACTTCCTCGGCGACGCCCGCTTCCTTCAGCCGTACTGCCTCCTCGATGCCGATCTCGCAGAACGGGTTCACGGCCATCTTGACGTTCGCGAGGTCGATGCCGGTGCCGTCCGGCTTCACCCGCACCTTCACGTTCGCGTCCACGACGCGCTTGACCGGAACCAAGACCTTCATGCGACTCACTCTCCCTCGGATGCATGCGGCGATCCCCGGGGGCGGCTTGTCGGCAGTCCCGGACGCCGTTTTCAAGGGCGCGCATTTTGCCGCATTCGCCCGCCGCAAGAAAGCGGCCCGCTCAAGTCCGTGCGTATAATCCGCCGATTCCCTTGGGTGCAAGGAGCCGATACGTGGCCGAAGTAGCTCGTGAGTCGATGGAATTCGACGTCGTGATCGTCGGCGGCGGGCCCGCCGGGCTGGCGACAGCTTGCCGGTTGATGCAGCTCGCCGCGGAGACCGACACCGAGCTCATGGTCTGCCTGGTCGAGAAGGGATCGGAAATCGGTGCCCACATCGTGTCCGGCGCCGTCCTAGCCCCGCGGGCGTTGAACGAGCTGTTTCCGGATGCCCGCGAACAAGGCGCTCCGCTCGGCGTACCGGTCACGGACGACTTCTTCTACTACCTCGTCAACGACACCAACCGCATCCTCCTGCCCTCTTGGACCGTACCGAAAGAGACCCAGAACCGGGGCAATTACGCCCTTTCCCTTGGGAATCTGTGCCGCTGGCTGGGCGAACAGGCGGAAAACGCGGGCGTCAACGTCTTCCCCGGCTTCGCGGCGTCGGAGATCCTCTTCAACGACGACGGCAGCGTTAAGGGCGTCGCCACCCAGGACATGGGCGTCGATGCCGGCGGCGAGCGCAAGGCGACCTTCGAGCCCGGCTACGAACTCCACGCCAAGTACACCGTCTTCGCCGAAGGCTGCCGCGGCCATCTCGGCAAGCAGTTGATGGACAAGTTCGCCCTGCGTGCCGACGCTGGCCCCCAACACTACGGCATCGGCCTCAAGGAACTGTGGGACATCGACCCGGAACGCCACGTCCCGGGGCGCATCCTGCACAACGTGGGCTGGCCCCTGGGCCGGATGTTCAGCCCGGGAATGGGGTCGTTCCTCTACCACCAGGAGAACAACCAGGTGGCGCTCGGCATCATCGTCGACCTCGCCTACAAGAATCCGCACCTGTCGCCGTTCGACGAACTGCAGCGCCTGAAGCACCACCCGTTGTTCGCGGACGTGCTCGCCGGCGGTCGCCGCGTCGCCTACGGCGCGCGCGCCATCGTCAAGGGCGGCCTGCAAGCGCTGCCGAAGCTCTCGGTGCCCGGCGCCCTCGTCGTCGGCGACGACGCCGGCTTCCTGAACATGGCCAAGATCAAAGGCACGCACACGGCGATGAAGTCGGGCATGCTCGCCGCCGAGTCGGTGTTCGACGCCCTCGACCGCGGCGAAGCGGGCACCGAACTCGAGGATTTCCGTGCCCGCGTCGACGGGTCCTGGCTCGGCAAGGAACTCCGCTCCGTGCGCAACGTCGGACCGGCGCTGCACAAGTTCGGCACGCTGTTCGGCATGGCCTACACGTTTCTCGACCAGAAGATCGCGCGCGGCCACATGCCCTTCACCCTCGCCGACCCGGTTGCCGATCACGACAAGCTGGTCCCGGCGCACCAGGCGGCGAAGATCGACTACCCCAAGCCCGACGGCGTCCTATCCTTCGACAAGCTGTCCTCCGTGTTCCTGTCGAATACCAACCACGAGGAGGACCAGCCCTGCCACCTGACACTGGCCGACGCCGAGTTGCCGATCCGCGACAACCTGCCGCTCTACGACGAACCCGCCCAGCGCTATTGCCCGGCCGGCGTCTACGAAGTGGTCGAGGAAAACGGCGAGCCGCGTTTCCAGATCAACGCCCAGAACTGCGTGCACTGCAAGACCTGCGACATCAAGGACCCGGCGCAGAACATCAACTGGGTTACGCCCGAGGGCGCGGGCGGGCCGAACTACGGCAACATGTAGGTACCGAGCGCGTCTTGTGGTGGCAGGCCACGACGGCCAGGGGCAACTGTGGCCGGTCTTGCAGCGGCTCGACCCACTTCGCGGTGGCGGCTAATCGCCAGGCTTGTCACATGTCGCAAATGCCGTGTCGGCAATGGGACACAACTCGATCGGTAACTGGCTCCTTAACCGGGCTTCGTCAACGCTAGAGCCGTATGCACGGAACGGGCACGAGGATGGCCAGCAATAGCTGCCCCTAGAGTGCAAGCCGACACGGCGTGGCGGAGAAGGAGTTCGTCGACGGCCTGCCGCCTCATGCGCGCGCGGCCACCGATTCGGTCAATGGAGACTCCATATGCGACGGCGGAATCCAGTGCGCGACGCCCCGCGCGCTAGGCAACTTAGGCGATTCGAGCTCGGCTACCTCGCGTACCGGTTTGTGCGCGAGCTCGCTCCGATATATGCGACATACGCGATTCTGATCATTGAGCGCGGCGTCTCCCCGATCGAGTTGTCGGTATTGCTTTCAGCTTGGTCCGTCGCTGCGATGGTCTTTGAGTTGCCTTCAGGGGCTCTGGCGGATCGCGTATCAACGCGATGGTTACTGATGTGCGCTTGCTTGCTCAAGTCGGCCTGCTTCCTGTCTTGGCTTTTACATCCGACTTTTTTCGGGTTCATGCTTGGCTTTGTGCTTTGGGGGCTAGAGTCTGCAATCCGGTCCGGAGCAGAGGAAGCCCTGGTCTACCGCGCCGTCAATCGCGGGGGCCACGGCTCAGATTTCGAAAGGGTGTTCGGGCGAGGAGCCGCTGCGGGAAGCGCTGGCACAGGGCTCGCGTTCCTTGTCGGCGGATACCTTGTCGAGTCCATGGGGTTCGAGTTCGTGCTTGTGATCTCAATTGTGGCACCGTTTTTCGGTACGGTCCTCGTCTTCACATGGCCAGAGATCAGCGGCGTGCAGCGCTCACGCTCGCAACAGACGTTTGGGCAGACAGTCATGGCTGGCTTTGGTCATGTTCTCTCAAGCAGGAATCTGTTTTTGATAGTCGCCGCTGCGGTCTTGTTCGCTCCAATCTGGCATGGCGTCGACGAGTACCTGGGCGTGTTCTTGGTCGAGAAGGACGCCTTCGACCTCACGGCAGTGGGCGTGGTCTACGCGGCAGCAACGGGTGCCAACGCCGTCGCTGTAACCGTCGCGCACAGGTACGTCGGCGGTGGTCTGCAACGCGTGTTGAGGATCTATGGATTGGCCACAATCATGTTGTGGGGTGCGGTCTTTCTGCCGAGTGTCTTCGCAGGCGTTGCTTTGGTGGTCTCGTTAGGACTCAACGGATTGGCAGCCATTCTGCTCGATGGACTCATTCAGCGGGCGGCCAATGATGCTACTCGTGCCACGACCGCCTCAGTGAAGGGACTCTTGCAGTCAATCGTCGGAGTGGGCGTTTTCGTGTTCTGTGGGTGGCTTGCTGGCGTCGTCGATTGGCATGGGGCCATGCTCGCAGTCTGTGTTGTCGCGGCCACCCTGTGGATTGCGAGCGGGTACGTACTCGCGCGGCAGCAGAGTCCAAGACACACTCTCGATTAGGAGGAGATCGGTTGACGGGCGATGAGCGAGTGCACGTAATGCCGACCCCGAATGGCACGACACGTCATTGCGAAAGGCCTTGATTGCGTCGTTGAGGCTGAGTGTGACCTCGAGATCCTCCAGTTCGGTTCATCCGAACTGCCACGCGCAAATTCACAACAAATAGAAGGGTTAACGGGTGAGGAAGGAGACGATTGGCAAAATCCTCGGTTTAGTAGCAGGCGGCGGCGCCGGTGCGTACGTTGGCGCCAGCGCTTTGGATGCCGCCATCGCCGGAACCTGGCCACTCCTACTGGTCGGGGTCCTCTTGCTCCTTGGTTGTTGCGCGCTTGCCGTAGTCGGCGGCGCGGTCGGACACCATATCGCCTCGTCCCTCAAGGACGACAGGACCGGGTCCGATCCAGACGACAACCCTGTCAACGTAACTCGGTCGCACGCCGGCTCCACCACGGAGCTTCGTTAGCGGCTTGAGCCGTACGCGGGGCAACTCGCACGTACCGTTCTTCGAGGAGGGATGGCCAGCAACTTTCCCCAGAGAGCACGTCGCTCGAACGACGATGCACCGGGGATCGTTGGGCAGGCAGGTCGGCGACACCAAGATCAGGATCGAGCTTGAGCTCCGGGCAATCAAGCTCCCTGCGGTGCATTGAACCCGTCCACGAACTCGCGTGGCGACACGATGCGTACGTTGTTCCACCGGCCTCGGGGGAAATGGGGGAGATTCCCCGTGACCAGGAACTGGACCACCGCTGCGTCCGCGACCTCAAGGAAAGGCCTGTCAGCTTCGTGGTCCAGCGCGACGGGTAGCGGCGTCGACACGACCAACTCACCGGCGGCCCGAATCGACGCGAGCAACGCCGCCACGTCTTCCTCGACGAATGGGAAAGCCGGGCGGCGGAGAACATCGTGGTACTCCGCCAACATCCTTGCGTCGTAGCACAAGCGCAGACGCTCCGCGGCGATCCAACCAACGATGACGCCTGGCGGACCGAAGGGCGAGAGCAAGCCGGAGACCAGGACGTTCGTGTCTATGACCAGCCTCATCGGGGACGTTCACGTCGGGCCGCCTCGATCTCGGCGTTGATGTCCGCAAGGCTAAGTTGATCGGCGCCCGTCTCCCTGGCCCTTTGCTGCATCGCGGTCACGGCGAGTTGCGCCCGCGCCTGCCGGAGCGCCGCGAGCGTTGCCTCCAAGGTGGCACCCGTCGTCGCCGACAGGATGGCGATGGGGCGACCGTTCGTGGTGACCACCAGATCCCCGGACTCCGCCAACGTATCCCAGACAGCACCCGTTTGGGTTCGTAGTTGCCGCACGCTGATGAACTCCATGGCCCGAACCTCCACACAATTAGATACAGATCGTGTATACGATTGTATCTCAATGTCGTTTGCACATCGGGCGTGCTTTACGTACTGTATCCCTGTACATAAGACAGGATCGACGAGATGATCCACGAGACTACCTATACGAAGGCGCGTGAACGACTCGCGTCATTGATGGATCAGGTTACGGACACCCGCGAGCCCGTGCTCATCCGTCGCCGTGGTCGCGAACCCGTCGCGCTGATTGCGGCGGACGAACTAGCGAGTTGGCTAGAGACGGCATATCTGTTGCGGTCGCCTAGGAACGCGCGCCGACTATTGGAAGCCAGCGAGCGGGCAAGGCAGGGTGAAGGCGAAACCACGGATCTCGAAGAGCTCCGGGCACGTCTGGCGTTGACCGAGCAGTGAGTACAGGCGGAACGCGTCACGCAGTCATGGACCCCGCCTTCATCGCCGACCTTGAGTACTGGACGCGAACCGACCGACGACGTGCTCTACGGACCCTCAGACTCGTGGAGGATGTGCTCCGAGACCCGTTCACCGGGGCGGGCAAACCCGAACCGCTTAGAGGGGAACTCCGCGGGAAGTGGTCCCGTCGCATCGACCAGGAGCATCGCTTGGTATACGAGGTGAGTAACGAACGCGTCTACTTCTTGGCGGCGCGTTACCATTACTGAGAAGCTCCTTTTTCTAGTTCATTGGCCTGCGTGTTCGGCGTTGACCGTACGACACGCTTTGGAGCGGCGTGACTAGCGCACGGCCACGGCCTCGGAACTGGCGCAAGGCTGGCCGCAGCATCTGCGCGGCGCACAGAAGGCGGTTTGCGGAGAACTGGTGCGAGTCGGGGGAACGCTCCAAGACGTCGACACCGTGCGAATCAAGGCTGAGGCCGACGCTGGCCGTGCCGCCTACTACGCCGAATGGCTCGACTACCCAATCTTCAAAATAGACCCGCCCTTTGGCCCTACGAGTCGTGGTCGACGTCGCGAGCGGCGCGCCGGGGACGGACGAAGGCTGGAGCATCTCTGTGGAGATGCCATCGCCGACGCCCGGCTATCCGAGCTGTTCGCTACACGCGGGGCAACGGCGACCCAATTTGCCGACGCCCTGTTCGAGAAGGGCGTCCTGTCACGTGGGCCCCACCGCAACGAGTGGTCGGTAGCCATACCTTCGATGGCCGTTTTGGGCCGCCGCCGCGCTGGGCACCGACGGCGGAATTACTCCAACGGGACAAGGCACCGCGTAGTGGATGGACCTGCCCGCCCGGAAGTGCGAGCGGTCGGCCCCAAGCGTCAATCGGATCGGGGAACGCGCAGCAACCAATAGAAAATCGTCACCTCGGTGCCGTAGGCCTTCCCTGCCGCGAAATTGCCCGTGCTCGCAACCGACAGCGCACTGCAGTCACTGCGCCACGCCTCGAGATAGCGGCTGAAGCCTGCTCGGATTTCGGGCTCGCCGTAGTGGGCGCTGGTCGCCTCCATATCCGACAGCATGCGCAGGCCCTGCTTGGTGAGGCGGGGACGCCCTTTGCCGTAGCCCTGCAAGCGCCCTTCCGGCGCAGTAGGAGTTTGGTGGCTGTAGATGAGGAACACGAGCGCGAAACGCGCGCACTCGGGCCACGCTTGTGATCTGAGTTTGCCGATGTCAGCCCAGACCTGGCCACGCAGATAGGTGTTGGGGCGGTTTGCATCGATCATCTCGACCGCGTAGGCCATCTTGGCCTCCACCAACGCGGCACAAGTTGGTCCGTCGTAGACCGCAATATCCGGTCTCTTCCGCCATCGGCTGCCCTTAACTTTCCGGTCCAAGCACACTTCCAGGGAGTGCGCCGCCACCTTGGGATGCCTACGCAATCGGTTCCCGAGTGCCTCGTAGAGTTCACGTTCACGCTTGCCCTCAAGGACCAAACGCGCCAATTCGCTCCGGGGCGCGAACTCGGTGCAGACCTCCTTCAAGGAATCTACGAGCGCCGTCAAGACTCGGTCGTCCATTACCGCAAGCGCGCGCTGCCTATCGCCAAGGTTCGCCAATTCGCTGCTCAGTCGCCACTCTCCCGGAATCCCGTCCCCAACGACTTCTCGAAACGCCTGAACGCCGCTTCCAACATGGCGAGGCGTGTGCTCTTCACTCCATCCGGCAGGAACGAGTGAGCGAGGCAGTCGCGCGAAATCGTCTTGATGTCGTCGTAGTCGAGGTCGTAGCGCTGCACGGCCTTGACGTATTCCATTGTGAGATTCGAGCGGCTGACGCCTTCGTCGTCGGTGGTCAGGCAGACCGGGACGCCGGCGCGGCGGTAGAGTTCGAAAGGATGCTCGTCGTCCCGCACGCCGAGGATGCTCTCATTGCTGGTGATGTTGATCTCGACGAGCACGTCGTCCTTCGCCATCTGTTCAAGGAGCCCCACTAGGTCTCGTTCCCAGCCGATCGAGATGCCGTGGCCGATGCGCCGGGCATGGCCCTCGTCGATGCTGCGGCGGATGCGATCCCACATCGACGCGACGGGGGCGTAGCGCAAGGTGAGTTCGCCCGCGTGCAGCGTGATCGCGGGTTCATCGAAGCGGCGCCAGAGAAAGTCGAGGATCTTCATCTGCTCGTCGAACTGGCGCCGCGATGCCGGGTGGTCCTCGGGTGCCACGATGTTGAGACCCACGACGCGTTCGTCGGCCTGCATGGCGGTGAAAACAATGACCGCATTCCGGAAGAACCGGTCCGTCGGTCCGGTGCGCAGCAGCGAGCCGATGTAGGCGACGGCGGTTTCGGTGCCCGGCTGGCCCAGGGCTGGCGAGAGGCCGAGTTGCCGGGACGCTTCGGCCTCGAGTTCGTCGATGTACTCGGTGAACGAGCGAGCGATCACCGGATCCGCAATGAGTGGCTCGAACGGAGCCAGGCTGCCCGGCAGGTCGTCAATGTCGAACTCGGCCGATACCCCGTAGAAACGTTCCCACGCCTCCGGTGGCACGGCGTTGAACATCAGTTCAAGGTAGTTGACGTTCTGGTAGCGGTTGCGGCGGACGATCTCGGCAAGCACCTGGGCTGGCGTGCGTTGGGCCGAGCCGAGGTACGAGAAGGTCTCGAAGAAGTGGTGGTGGCCGTCGTCGGTGTGCGGATACCAACCGCGCATGCTCACCGTCTCGAAGAACGCCTTGAGCATGGCTGCGTCGGCTTCCAGTTGGTCGAGGCCCACCGTGTGGGCTTCCTCGCTGGCCGTGAATCCCCGGCTCATGGGGTCGTAGCGCAGGCCCTTGGCCCGCGCCGCGTCGATCACGTAGTCGCTGTAGACGGCGCCGCCGGCGTGGTTGTGGAGATCCGCGCCCTTGGGAAACCGACGCAGGAAGGCGACCAGTTCGGGCTCGGTCCGCTTCGCCAGCTCGAAGCGTTGCATGGGCGTACCGGCCTCGGGGTGCCAGAACGGTCGGTCGTCGTCTCCGTTGGCGACCTGGACTCCAGCGGCCAGCGCGCCGGCGACGACCGTTGCGATGATGGCGCGCACGCTATTCCGCATGGCCCAACACGAAACGGGCACCCCCGCTCCACAGGCTCAGCTCGCCGTCCCCATCGTCCACCGCAAGGTCCACAAGCCGGTAGAAGACGCTGCGGGCAATGAGCGCGCGCAAGCCGCGGCGCACCTCGACGTAGGGCCGCGGTTCCCCATCCCGGTCCTCGACGACGATGGGGTGCTCGGCATCAGCCAACACCACATCGTCGACGTTGGTCGAGAAGAGGATGCGCCGCTCGGCGCCCTCCCCTTGCGACTCCATGTCCGTGGCAATAAACGGGGCGTCGTCAACCTGGATTCGTAGCTTTTCATACGGGTTGACAAGGTAGTGCGCGCCATCGTCCAGGCGCATGATCGTGGCGAAGAGCTTGGCGATCGCGAAACGCTCGATGCGGGTGCCCTCGTGGTACCAATCGCCGTTGGCGGCGATGCGGATGTCGATTTCCCCAACGCGCTCGGGCGCCCAGCGCTCGACGGGCGGAAGGCTGCGGTCCTTGGCGGTGGCGAGGAGTTCCTGGAACGGGCTTGGCATGCCGATCGAGTCGGGGGATTCAGCCCCCGATGAACTTCATCACCGTGACCTCGCCGGTGAACTGCAGGCTCTGCTTGTCGCCAAGCGCTCCCATCAAGCGCGTCTGCAGGATGGTGCGAGCCTGCTCGTCGTCGAGCTTCAGGAGATCCGTGATGGCGTGGCGCTTGCTGCTCGACAGGCATCCGTACAGGTAGCCGTTGGAGGACAGCCGCAGGCGCGTGCACGAGGCGCAGAACGGCGCCGATTCATTGGCGATGATGCCGAAGACGCCCATGCCGGGGATCTCGTAGCGCACCGATGTCGAGTCGTAGGCCGCGTCGGTTCGCTCGAACTCGTGGCGCGTCCCGATCAGCGCGAGTATATCGTCCATGCCGAAGAAATCGCGCTGATAGCCCGGGCCGTACTTCAGATGGCCCATGTTCATGAGCTCGATGAAGCGCAGTTCGATGCCGCGTTCCAGGCAATAGTCCAGCATCGGCAGGATCTGGTCCACGTTGGCGGACTTGAGCGGCACCATGTTCACCTTGACCTTGAGCCCGGCGGCGAGCATGAGGCGGATGCCATCGAGCACGGTGTCGAGATCGCCGCTGCGGGCGATGGCGCGGAACCGATGCGGGTTCAGCGTATCGAGGCTGACATTGATGCGTTTCAGGCCCGCATCGGCGATGAGATCCGCCTTCTGCGGCAGGAACTGGCCGTTGGTCGTGACGGAGACGTCCTTGAGGGGCAGTTGCATCACCCGCGGCAGGAAATGGTCGAACTTCGGCGACAGCAGGGGCTCGCCGCCCGTGATGCGCAGCTTGTCGATGCCGGCGGTCTCCACCAACAGGCGGACGGCCCGCAGCAACTCCTCCGGTCCGAGTTCCGCCACGGCCGCCTGCAGGCGCTTGCCGTTCGGGACGCAATACGTGCAGGCGTAGTTGCACGCCGCGGTCAGGCTGACCCGCAGATTGCGGAAACGACGGCCGTGGGCGTCGACGATCATGCGGCGCGGTGTCCCTCGCTCAAGGAAACGTCGATCATACGTCATCTGCGCGGTCGAGCGCCGCGACCAGGGCATCGACGAAGCCGTTCGCCCAGAAGATTCCGTTGGATGCCTTGACCAGCACGCGGTCTCCCGGGCGCAGCGCCGTCGCGCAAAGATCGACGAAAGCCGCATCCGGATGGTCGGCGAATCCCAGGCGTTGGCCCGGCGCCAGGGCGTCGTACAGAACGCGGATCTGCTCGCCGACGCAGAAGACGCCGTCGATTGGGCCGCAGTGTCCGGCGAGGTCCGCGTGGTAGCGGGGTGCACCCTCCCCCAGTTCCAACATGTCGCCCAGGATCGCGATCCGGCGGCCGGGTTCGGTACCGAATGCGGTGAGCGTCGCCGCCATGCTCGCCGGGTTCGCGTTGTAGCTCTCGTCGATCACGGTGATCCCCCGGACGGACGCCCGGTCGCCGCGCCCTTTCGGCACGGCCTCGTCAACCAGGCGATGCAGGCGAGCCAGCGGCAAGTCCAGCGCGACCAGCACGGCCACGAGCGCGCAGGCCGACATCGCCCGATGTTCGCCGCCGCCCGGCACGGCGCACTCGAAGCGTCCAGCCGGGGTCTCGAACTCCGCGACTATGCCCGCTGAACGGACCAGTCGAACGTCGGCCGCCGTATCGGTGCCGAACGTCAGCGAGCGCCCCGGGCCAGCGATGTGGGTCGGACGCACGAAGGTCCCGCCCGGCTTGAGCCCGAGAGCAATCGTCGTCTTCTCTTCGCGGATGGCGTCGAGCGAGCCGAAGTTCTCGATGTGCGCGGGATGGACGTTCAGCAGGACTGCCACGTCGGGTTCGGCGAGTCGGGCGAGCGGTTCGATCTCGCCGGGATGGTTGGTGCCGATCTCGTAGATCGCCGCGGTGGAACCGCGCGGCGTTCGCGCCAAGGAAAGCGGCACACCGATGTGGTTGTTGAGGCTTCCGGACGTCGCGAACGCGCCGAGTGCGGCTGCGGCAAACGACTTGAACGTCGTCTTGCCGCTGCTGCCCGTGACCGCCACGACAGGGCCAGCGATCCTTTCCCGGCCCGCGCGGCCCAAGGCCCAGAGCCCATCCAACGTGTCCGAAACCTGCAGCTGGGCGATCCCGTGGTCAGCGATGGCGCGATGGACGAGAACGGCGACGGCGCCGTTCTCGACGGCATGGGGCACGAAGTCGTGGCCATCCCGGTCGGATCGCACCGTCGCCTGGAAACGGGGACCGGGGTCCCCGGGCAGCGCCACGAAAAGGTCGCCTGGTTCGGTCAGCCGCGAGTCGATCGCAATGCCACACACGTCCGGCCCCGCTGCGCGCGGCAGACCGAGTGCATCGGTCAACTCCCTGTACGACCAAAGGCTCCTGTCCACGTCGCCACTTCACCACACCCTCGCCGGGCGCTCAAGGCGCACAGTCGTTGGTTAAGATGCGCGGCCCCACGACGACGGACGACAAGATGCAAGAACGGTACGTGCGTTCGGGCGAGGCCCGGCTTTGGACATGCTCGACGGGAACCGGGACGCCGTTCCTGATGTTCAACGGCGGCCCCGGCTGCGACGACTACCTCGCTCCGGTCGCGGCCATGATCGAGGACCTGTGCGAAGTCGTCCGCTTCGAGCCGCGGGGCTGCGGCCGCTCCGATTGGGACGGCCGCTACGACGTCGACACCCTCTTCGATGACGCCGAGGCGGTGCGCCATGCCTACGGCATCGAACGTTGCATCGTCGGCGGGCACAGTTTCGGCCCCAGCGCCGCGCTAGCCTACGCGCTCCGCTACCCCGGGAGGGCTCTTGGTCTCGTCGGCATCGCCGGCGGCAACGTGGTCAACGACCGAACGTGGAGCGCGACCTACCACAAGAACCTCGAGCGTGTTGGCGAGGACCTCGGTGGCGTCGTGTTCAAGGCCGACGAGAACGTCAACAGTATCGGCAACCGGACGTGGCGGGAGTACATCAAGCGCCCCGAGATGTTCCGGGAGATCGCCGACCTCGCGATTCCCGCCACGTTCATCAACGGCGCGGAGGACATCCGGCCAAGCTGGCCGACCCGGCAATTGGCGGCCCTGATGCCGAACGGGCGCTACGTCGAGATCGAGGGGGCGGCGCACACGGTTTGGCTGACACACGCGGAGGAACTGCGCACAGCCATGCGCGATGCCGTCGTGCACATCCTGACACTCCGGTAGTGCGCCGTTGTTTACAATTCGACGTCTTATGCTGTTGAGGCGCGTGCCATGTCCATCTTTGACATGTTGAAGGCCTTTTTCGTCGGCATCGGGCGCGGGTTGGCATTCCTGCGTGTCACGATCGCCAACCTGCTGATCCTGGCGATCATCGCTCTCGGCATCGTGCTGCTGTTCGCGGGGCCCGACCCCGTCGAAGTGCCGGACGGCGGCGCCCTGGTGGCAGCCCCCGGCGGTTCCATCGTCGAGCAGGCCGGCGCCCAGGATCCGCTCTCGCTGCTCACCGGCGGGATGCAGGGCCAGACCGTCCTCCCGGATCTCCTCGACGGCATCGCCAAGGCGCGCGACGACGACCGCATCAGCACGCTGGTTCTCGACGTCACCTCGCTGGGCTACGTCGCGCCGGCCCAACTCGAGGTGCTCGGCGCCGCGCTCCAGAAGTTCCGGGAAGACGAGGGCAAGACGATCGTCGCCAAGAGTCGCTTCTACGGCCGCGACCAGTACTACCTCGCGAGCTTCGCCGACGAGATCTACGTCCATCCCATGGGGGATGTCATGCCCACCGGCTACGGGATGTTCCGCAACTACTACCAGGGCCTTTTCGACCTGCTCGACGTCAACGTGCACGTTTTCCGCGTCGGGACGTACAAGGAGTTCGTCGAGCCCTATACGCGCACGGACATGTCCCCCGCGGCCAGGGAAGCCAACCAGGCCCTCGTTGACAGCCTGTGGTCGCGGTACGTGCAACGGGTCGCCGAGAACCGCGGCATCGAGCCCGAGGCGTTCATCGACTACGTTGCCCGGTACGACGAACTGCTCGCCGGGCTCAGCGGCAACGCAGCGGAACTGGCCCTGCAGCACGGTCTCGTGGACGGGATCCTGGTGAACCAGGAAGTGACGGACCGCCTCCGGGAGGTCGTCGGCGAAGACGGCGAGTCCTATCGCCGCGTGGGATTCGGCGACTACGTCCAGCCCCGCATCCCGCCGCTGTTCGGAGACGTCATCGGCGTCATCGCGGCGTCGGGGTCGATCGTCATGGGCGAAGCGCCGCGCGGCACCATCGGCGCCAAGACCATGGCCGGACTGCTCCGCCAAGCGCGCGAGGACGACGCGGTCAAGGCCGTCGTCCTGCGCATCGACTCGGGAGGCGGCAGCGCTTTGGCATCCGAGATCATCCGCCGCGAAGTCGTGCGCGTGCAGGAGGCGGGCAAGCCCGTGGTCGCGTCGATGGCCGGCACGGCGGCGTCCGGTGGCTATTGGATCGCGGCGACCGCTGACGAGATCTGGGCGGCGCCGACGACGATCACGGGATCGATCGGCATCTTTGGGCTCGTGCCGACGTTCGAGGAGACCTTGGGCCGCGTCGGCGTGACCTACGACGGCGTACGCACCGGACCGCTCGTGGGCGACTCCACCACCGGCGGGATCAGCGATGCCACGGCCCGCGTTCTTCAGGCCACGGTCGACTACGGCTATCGGCAGTTCATCGATTTGGTGGCAAGCGGACGGGACATGACCACCGAGGAAGTCGAAGCCGTCGCCGAAGGCCGCGTCTGGACTGGCGAGCGCGCGCACGAACTGGGCCTCGTGGACCACCTCGGCCATCTCGCCGACGCCGTCGACAGCGCCGCGGCGCTGGCGGATGTCGAGCGCTTCAAAGTGCGCTACATCGAGGAGCCTCTGTCGCCGCAAGAGATGTTGCTGCAACAGGCCATGGAGAACCTCGGCCTCGCAAGGAACTCCGACCAGTCACCCGGCATCGCGAGCCACTTGGCCGAACAGTTGCGGCCGATCGTCGCGTTCAACGATCCGCGACACGTCTACGCATTGTGCGAGGCCTGCACACTGGATGATTAGGCGCGTCGCCGCTGCACCGTCTCAGGACGAGTCCAGCCCACGCCAATAGTCGCGCACCGTGGCCTTCATCTCGCGCGCCAGCAGCACGATGCCGAACAGGTTCGGCAAGGCCATCAGGGCCAGCGTGACGGCCGAGACCAGCCAGACGAGCGACGTGTCGACCACGGTGGCCAGAAAGAACGCCGCCACGTAGAGCAACCGGTACGGCAACACGGCCGCCGTGGAGCCGCCGAACAGGTACGTGACCGCCCGGTCGCCGTAATACGACCACGCGACCGCCGTGCTGAACGCGAACAGCACCAGCCCCAGCGTGACGGCGTACTGCCCGTAGTCGCCGAGGAAGCTCTGCTTGAAGGCCTCGGCCGTCAACGGCACGGAGTGCAGGAGCGACTTGCCGTGCATGGCGACGTCGTCGACCAGCACGCCGTCCGCGATGGTGATCTCGCCCGTAAGGGGCACGCCGTCCGCCAGAAACACGACGTCCTCGGCCACTGAGCGGTTGTGCAGCACCGTGACCGCTGCCCCGTCGAGCCGGCCGTCCACCACGTCGAACGTGCCATCGGCCCCCGCCAGCGGCGCGTGGCCGTGCAGATGGTCGAACAGGACCTGCACGTCCGCCGGGTTGTCGTCCGAGTAGACCCCGGCGATG
This sequence comes from Gammaproteobacteria bacterium, assembly GCA_026706385.1. Classification (GTDB taxonomy): domain Bacteria; phylum Pseudomonadota; class Gammaproteobacteria; order Pseudomonadales; family Azotimanducaceae; genus VXYL01. Next base: position 198,151 of record JAPOYV010000114.1, on the reverse strand, counting down.
AAGTCGGTGTCGAAGGCCTGGAACTCGTTGTCGAACTTCTCCTTCCAGACCCCGGACGACAGGATCACAAGGCCTGTCAGAGTGCAGATGATGAGCGTGTCGATGAAAGGCTCGAGCAGCGACACCATGCCTTCCGAGACGGGCTCGTCGCCCCGCGCGGCGGCGTGGGCGATCGGTGCCGACCCCTGCCCCGCCTCATTGGAGAAGAGGCCACGGTTCACGCCGCGGTTGAAGGCATACGCAAAGCTCGCGCCGAGGAACCCGCCACCCGCCGCCGACCCAGTGAACGCATCGCGAAACACGGCCACGAACGACGGCACGACCTGGTCGAGGTTCGAGGCGATCACCGCGAAGGCGCCGATCGTGTAGAGCACGCCCATCACCGGCACGATGGTCGAGGCGACGCGCGCGATCCACTTGATGCCGCCGATGATGACGAGGAACATCGCCGTCGCCAGTACGGCGCCGCTCACCCAGGTGGGGATGCCGAACGACGCGTTAAGCCCGGACGCCATGTTGTTGCTCTGCGGCATATTTCCGGAGCCGAGCGTGCTTAAGACCGTGGCGATGGCGAAGAACACCGCCAGCCACTTCCCGAAGCGCAGGACGCGGTCGCCGCCGAGGTCGAGATCGAGGGGCAAGCCGCGCTCCATGAAGTACATGGGGCCGCCCGCGATCCGGCCCTGGTCGTCCTTGACGCGGTACTTGTGGGAGATGGTGACCTCCACGAATTTCGTCGTCATGCCCACGAAGGCGGTCGCCCACATCCAGAACAGCGCGGCCGGGCCGCCGAGGGAGATCGCAAGCGCGACGCCGCCGATATTGCCGGTGCCGACGGTCCCAGACAGGGCGGTCGACAAGGCCTGGAAATGAGACGTGTCGCCTTCGGCGTCGGGACGGGTGTGGCGACCGGAGAGGATGCCCCACGCCCGCTTGAAGTAGCGGATCTGCGGAAACCCGAGGTAGAGCGTGAAGAAAAGCCCCACCAGAAGCAGCACCCACGGGAAGTAGACCGCCGCGCCCAAGAGCCCGTCGAGGGTGTGCAGGAAGCCCTCGAAAGCGGCCATGATCTCCCCTCCCCGGCAGCGCCGCTTAAGGTGCGCCGAACAGGGCTTCGCGCATCACCGCGTGCAACTCGTGCTGATCCATCACGCCGCCGACGCGGGCCGCGTTGACGCCGTAGGCATACGCCGGAACGTCCTCGCCCGCATGGGTCTCCGCCGCCATCGGATGCGTGGCCGTTTGCCGATAGTCCCGATCGGTGGGCTTAAGTTCCTCCGCGCCCCGCTCGGCACCGGGACCGTTGGCATAGCCCAGCGTCGTATAAGGGATGCCGGCCGCGTCCGTTAGCGCCTCGCCCGCTGCGTTCGCGGCGAAGCCGAGTATCGGGTTGCCGCGCGCCGGGTAGCCCGAGATCGTCAGCGTGTGGCTGTGATCCGCGGTCACGATGATCAGAGTACTGCCGGGATCGGTCATGGTCTGGGCAACGGCGACGGCGTCCGCGAATGCGACGGTGTCGGTCAAGGCCCGATAGGCGTTGCCGGCGTGGTGGGCGTGGTCGATGCGACCGGCTTCGACGATCAGGAAGTAGCCAGGCCCACCAGCGACCCGGTCGATGGCGAAGCGCGTCATGTCAGCCAGCGCCGGTTCGCCAGCCGTGTCGTTGGGGCGATCGGCTTCGTGTTCCATGTGCGAAACCTCGAAGAGGCCGATCACCTGGCCCTCGGCCGGAAGCGCGCTGAAACCGGCCTGGTCGTGGACGAAGCGCCGGGCGTCGTCGCCGGCCAGCCACTCCTCGATCAGGTTGCGGCCGTCCTGCCGGTAGCCGGTGAGGCCCTCGTCCTCCGGATCCGCCATCGTCGCGGGCAAGAACATCGCACGACCGCCGCCGAGCACGACGTCGACGCCGTCGCCGTACGGGAATTCGATCAGTTGGCGGGCGATGTCCTTGCAGCCCTCCCGCGCGTTCTCGGGTACCGCGGCGTCGAGTTCCCAATTGCGGTCGGGCGCATGGGCGTAGGCCGCAGCCGGTGTGGCGTGGGTGATGCGCGCGGTCGACACGAGCCCGGTCTTCAAGCCCTGCTGCTCGGCTTCTTCGAGCAACGTGGTCAGGACGTTCTGAGCACCTGCGGCGCAGTCCCCGCGGGCTGCTGCGGGCGCGATGCTGAGGACGCCGGCCCGGGCTTTGTGCCCCGTGACCAGCGCCGTCATCGTGCCGGCCGAGTCGGGCACCTGGGCGTCGACGTTGTAGGTCTTGATCAACGCGAGATGCGGGAACTCCTCGAACGAGAGGTAGCCCTCCTCGCCCGGCTCGCCGCGCTGCTGGCCAGCGAAGATGCGCGCCGCGGTGACGGTGGAGACGCCCATGCCGTCGCCGACGAAGAGGATGACGTTGCGAATCCCGTCGTCTGTCGGCGCGGCACCCGCCGCCACGCCAAAGACGGCACAAAACACACTAAGGACCAGTTTCAACCAGTTGTTTTTCATGGATCTACCTCGTCACATCGCGCATCGTCACAAACTCTTCCGCGGCCGTCGGATGGATGCCGATCGTGGCATCGAAGTCCGCCTTCGTCGCGCCCGCCGTAATGGCCACGCTCAAGCCCTGGATGATCTCGCCCGCCTCCGGGCCGCACATGTGCGCGGCGACAACCCGGTCGTCGTCGGCGTTGACCAGGAGCTTCATCAGCGTGCGTTCGGGGCGACCCGAGAGCGTGTGTTTCATCGGCTTGAACGCGGATTCGTAGACCACGAGGTTGGCGTAGCGTTGCCGCGCCTCCTCCTCGGTCGGGCCGACCGTGCCGATGTTGGGCTGGCAGAAGATCGCCGTCGGCACGTTGGCGTAGTTGATACGGCGCTCTTCGCCACGGAACAGGTTGTGCGCGATGCACATCCCCTCGGCAATGGCGACCGGCGTCAGTTGCATCCGGTCGATCACGTCCCCGATGGCGTAGATGTTGGGCACGCTGGTCCGATAGGCATCGTCGACGACGACGGCACCGTTCTCGGCCAGCGCAACGCCGGCGGCTTCCAGCCCCAGCCCGGTGCTCGCGGGGCGCCGGCCGGTGGCGACAAGCACGAGGTCCACGTCGAGGCTGGTACCGTCGTCGAAACGGCACCGTTTCGTCCCATCGGCGTGCTCGATGGACTCGATGCGCTTGGACGTGGCCACGGTCACGCCCTTGGTCGTCATCTCGTCGAGGACGAAACGGCGGATGCCTTCGTCGAAGCCGCGCAGGAACAACTCCCCGCGGTAGGCCAAGGTGACCTCGGCGCCGAGGCCCGCGAAGATCCCGGCGAACTCGACCGCGATGTAGCCGCCGCCGAGGATCAGCACGCGGTCGGGGAACTCCGGCAGGTAGAACGCCTCGTTCGAGGTGATGGTCGCGTCGCGGCCCGGGAAGTCCGGCACGCTGGGCCAACTGCCTGTGGCGACCAGGATGTCGCGGGCCGTCACGGTCGAACCGGCGACGCGGATCGTGTGCGCGTCCTCGAGCACCGCCCGCGCCTCGAGGATCTCTACGCCCGCGTTCGTCAGGAGCCCGCGATAGATGCCGTTCAGCCTCTCGATCTCGCGGGTCTTGTTGTCGCGCAGGGTCGGCCAGTCGAACTGTGCGCCGTTGCCCTGCCAGCCGTAGCCCGCGGCGTCCTCGAAGTCTTCGGCGAAATGCGCGCCGTAGACGAAGAGTTTCTTGGGCACGCAGCCGACGTTCACGCAGGTGCCGCCGAGATAGCGTTCCTCGGCGATCGCGACGCGGGCGCCGAACGATGCCGACATGCGCGCGGCACGAACGCCCCCGGACCCCGCGCCGATGACGAACAGGTCGTAGTCGTAGTGAGCCATGGGATCGGACGGCGGCTCCGTGGTTGGTTGTCCGAGAGTCTACCGACTTCCGAGCGGCTACAATCCACCCCACACCACTGCCGCCGTCGCCCGGTTTTCATGAATATCACCATCTTCGGCACCGGCTATGTCGGGCTTGTAACGGGCGCCTGCTTTGCGGAGATGGGCAACGAAGTCGTCTGTGTCGATGTGGACGAGGCTAAGGTGGCCGGCCTGAAGCGCGGCGTCCTGCCTATCTACGAGCCAGGACTCACGGCCATGGTGGCGAGCAACCAGGATGCCGGTCGGCTGCTGTTCACCACGGATGCCGCCGTCGGCGTCGACCACGCCGAGATCAACTTCGTCGCCGTCGGCACGCCCTCCGACGAAGACGGCTCCGCGGACTTGGCCCATGTCCTGGAAGCGGGCCGCATGATCGGGGCGCACATGACCAGGCCGAGTGTCGTGGTAACGAAGTCAACCGTCCCGGTGGGGGCCGCCGACCGCCTTCGCGCTGCAATCGCGAGCGCTCTAGCAGAGCGCGGTGCCGACATAAGCTTCGCCGTGCTCTCGAACCCCGAGTTCCTGAAGGAAGGCGCGGCCGTCAACGACTTCATGAAGCCGGATCGCATCGTGATCGGGAGCGACCGCGGGGTCGAGTTCGACACGGACGCCGCGCGGCGCCTCGAACGCCTGTACGCGCCCTTCACCCGCAACCACGACAAGGTTCTGCACATGGATGTGCGCTCGGCAGAGCTGACCAAATACGCGGCGAACGTCATGCTCGCCACCAAGATCAGCCTGATGAACGAAGTCGCCAATCTCGCCGACCGCCTCGGCGCGGACATCGAGGCCGTGCGTCAAGGCATCGGCGCCGATCCACGCATCGGCTACCACTTCATCTACCCCGGTTGCGGCTATGGGGGCTCGTGCTTCCCCAAGGATGTCCGGGCGCTCATCCGCATGGGCCGCGACGTTGGCTACGACACCGAGATCACGCGCGGCGTGGCGGCCGTGAACGACCGGCAGAAGTCGCTTTTGGTCGACAAGATGATCGACTACTTCGGCGCGTTGCGCGACAGAACGATCGCGCTGTGGGGACTGGCGTTCAAGCCCAACACGGACGACATGCGCGAGGCGCCGAGCCAGGACGTGATGGCTGCGATCTGGGCGGCTGGCGGACGCGTTCGCGCGTACGACCCGCAGGCTCTGAGCGAGGCCAGCCGAATATACGGCGAACGGCCCGACCTCGTGCTGTGCGCGACCCCGCAGGAGACGCTTGAGGACGCGGACGCGCTGGCAGTGGTCACCGAGTGGAACGAGTTCCGCAGTCCCGACTTCGACGCCGTGAAGGCGGCGTTGCGCCAACCCGTGGTATTCGACGGCCGCAACCTTTACGACCCCGCGATGCTCCGCGAGCGGGGCTTCGATCACATCGGCATCGGCCGAGGCTTGCGCCACCATGCCGCGCATGGCTGAGCGGGTCGTAAGCGCAATGCGGGCGTGGACGGGCGCGCTCGCCGCGGCCCTTGCCTTCGCGGCAGTGCCGGTCTACGGCGCGATCGAAGACCACCAGTGGTGCCGGACCAAGACCGAGCACTTCGACCTGGTCACGGACCTGGATCTGCGGCGCACGGCCGAGCTGTTCTACTCCCTGGACCGATTCCGGGCGGCGGCCTCGGCGCTACTGCCCGGGCTGCCGCCCGAGCACCCGGCCCCGCTCAAGATCCTGGTCTTCAAGAGCACCCGGGATTTCGCGCTGTTCTACCGCTCGCCCAACATCGCGGGGTTCATGCGCCCGACGCTCAACCAGAGCCTCCTGGCGTTCGGACCCGACCGCAACGGGCGCTACCTGCACGCGATCGCCTTTCACGAGTACACGCACTATCTCGTGCGCAGCCGGGCCACGGTGAACCTACCGGTGTGGTACGAGGAAGGGCTGGCCTCGTATCTCTCCACCCTGGACATGGATCCGGCAGGCGTCGTCACCGTCGGGCGGGGACCGGCCCCGCTGTTGGCGTTCGCGGTCAAGCAGCCGGAACTGGCCTTGGAGGACATCATCGCCGAGCGCTTCCGGCTCGATTGGCAGCGGCACGACCTGTCCAACGTCTACACCCTCGCTTGGGGCATCGTGCGCTTCCTGCACCATGCGCGGCGGTCGGACGGCACCATGTACGCCGCGCAACTCGGTGACATGCTCGACGCGATCGACCAGGGCGCATCGTCGGCGGACGCCATGCGGAAACACTTGGGTTTCGAGCCCAGCGAACTCCAAGGCCTGATGCGCCGCTACTACGATGGCAGCCAAGAGAGCACGCTCGGCGTGTACAAGTACGCCGTGGAGGACTACGAGATGCCGGCGTTCGACCGCACCTGCCTCGACGGAGTCGAGGCGCGCCAGGTCCTCGCCGATGCCGTCGGGTTCTGGCGCGCGGACCTCGCCGGTCAACTCTATGACGACATCCTCGCCCGCAAGCCGCGGCACGTCGGCGCCCTGCTGGGCCGATCACGCGTCCACCCGGACAGCGAGCTCCGCGAGCAGGCAGCCCAGCAAGCCTACGCGGAGGAACCGCAGGACCCGGCCGTGAACCTGCGCATGGCCCAACTCAGCGTCGCGCCTTGCGAGGAAGGCGTCGTCGACTGCGTCCGCGACTGGGATGCGGCCAAGGCGTTCTACCAGGTCGCCTTGGGACCCGACCGGGACCGCGCCGATGCCGCATTCGGCCTGGGCATGGTGTACCTCCGCGAAGGACAGCCGGAGGAAGCACTCCAATACCTGGCGATGGCCTACACCCGCGCGCCCTGGTCGCCGCGGGTCAACTACTATCTCGGGGAAGCGTTCGGCATGCTTGGCGTGGTCGACCTGGCCCGCCGCCACCTGCGCAAGACCCAGTACTGGGACTCGGAAGCGTCGTGGCGGGAACGCGCGGCCCGCGCGCTCGAGAGGCTCGACGCCGCGGTGGCGGCAGAGGTGCCGACGTCCGAGTAGACCGTTACCAGTCTTCCTGGAGCTCCCTGATCAGTTCACCGGCAGTCTGGATGCGCTCGTCCGCAGCCAGCCGCAGGCATTGCATGCAGATCGTCTCCAGGCGCGACGGAACGAGGGTGTTGGCGACCTGTGACGGCGGCGCAAGGTCTCCGGCCAGCGTCTGATTGAGGATCTCATCGACAGTTTCGCCGACGACCGGCGGACGTCCCGTGAGGACTTCGTAGAGGACGGCGCCGAGGCTGTAGATGTCGGTCCGATAGTCCAGCTCGCCGTCGTTGCGAATCTGTTCCGGCGACATGTAAGAGATCGTCCCCTCGAGTCCTTGATCCGTGACGTCGGTTCGTCGATTCCCTTGCGCACCGGCCGCGGTGCGATCCACCGCCTCGGCTTCGCCGTCGGGATGCCAGACCTTGGCGAGTCCCCAGTCCATCAAGAGGACCTCTCCAAAGGGACCGACCAGGACGTTCTCGGGCTTGATGTCGCGGTGCGCCACGCCGTGCCCGTGGGCGTATTCGAGCGCATGGCCCACCTGGATCACGACTTCCACGAGGCGTGTCAGGTCGTAGCGTTCGCGGAAGTCGAAGATCTCGCGCAGCGTGTAGCCGTGCACGAGCTTCATGGTGAAGTAGTAGTGGCCGACCATGTCGCGCCCGATCTCGTAGGTCGGCACGGTGTTCGGGTGCTGCAGCATCGCCGACACGCGTGCCTCGCGCACGAAACGACGCTGGTGGTCGGCATCTTCGGCGAACTCCGGCTTCAGCGTCTTGTAGCAGACAACGCGCATCAGGTGCAGGTCCTTGCAGGACTGGATGATCGACCGTCCACCCCGCGCGATGGTCTTGAAGTATGCATAGCGCGTATGGGGATTGATGCGCTTGGGTAGCGGCTTGTCCGTGTCCTCCAAGGTGACGACCGGATAGTCGTCTTCCGCTTGCGGAAACCGTGGGCGGCGTTGAATCACGACCCCTCCACCCGGCGCAAGCGCTCGATCAGGCTCGAGGTGTCCCACCGCCCGCCGCCGAAGGCTTGCACGTCGGCGTAGAACTGATCGACCAGTGCCGCGAGGGGCATGCGCGCATCCACTTCGCGCGCGGCGGCCAGGGTCATGTCGAGGTCCTTGCGCATCCAGTTGACCGCGAAGCCGAACTCGAACTCGCGGCGCGCCATCGTCGCCGCCCGGTTGTCCATCTGCCACGACTGCGCCGCGCCCTGCGAGATGACATCGACCACCGCGTCCAGATCCAGCCCCACCTTCTCGGCGAAATGCAGGCCTTCCGAGAGCCCTTGCACGATCCCGGCGATGCACACCTGGTTGACCATCTTGGTGAGCTGCCCACTGCCGACATCGCCCATGAGCTTGACGATCTTCGCGTAGCAATCGATGACCACTCGCGCCCGGGCAAAGACATCGGCGTCGCCGCCAACCATCACCGAAAGCTGTCCATTCTCGGCCCCCGCTTGGCCACCGCTGACCGGCGCGTCCAGGAAGCCGACACCCCGCTCGGCACCGGCCGCCGCCAATTCCCGCGCAAGCTTGGCCGACGCCGTCGTGTGGTCGACCACGATGGTGCCCTCCCCGGCTCCCGCAAAGATGCCCTCGTCCCCATAGCTCACGCTGCGCACGTCGTCGTCGTTGCCGACGCACATGAAGACGATCTCGGCACCCTCCGCGGCCTGGCGCGGCGTCGGTGCCGACCGGCCTTCATGGTCCTGCAACCAAGCCTCGGCCCGAGCGGCGGTGCGGTTGTAGACGCAGACGCGGTGCCCGGCCGCCGCGAGGTGCCCGGCCATCGGGTAGCCCATGATGCCGAGGCCTACAAAGGCCACGTCCTTGCTGTCGGTCATTAGCGGTCCTTGAGTCAGGTGCGGGGGCGCAAACGGGCACCTTACCACCGCCCACAGCGGCGTTTCATGGGCGACTACAACCCGATTGCGCTAGGCTCCGCGCATGTCCCGCCGCCGTCTGCCCAGCGTCGATCGCATCCTTCAGCACGCTGCGATGCGCGATGCCGTTCGGGATTGGGGCCTGAAGACCGTCAAATCGGCCGTCGTCGCCTTGCAGGCCGATTTTCGCGCCGCCGACGCGAGCGACATCCCCGACTGGTCCGCCGACGAAGGAGCCTACGACCCGCACGTCCGGGCATGGCTCGGCGCACATGTCGGGCATGGGTACCTACCGGTTTTCAACCTGACCGGGACCATCATCCACACCAACCTCGGGCGCAGTCTGCTCGATCCCGAGATGCTGAGCGACGTCCTCACGTCGGCAACCCGGCCGGTCACGCTGGAGTACGACCTCGCCGCTGGCCGGCGCGGCGACCGCGAGGGCATCGTCGCGCATCGACTGCGGCTGCTGACAGGCGCCGAAGCCGCCACCGTCGTCAACAACAACGCAGCCGCGGTGCTGCTCGTGCTGAACACGCTGGCCCGCGGCAAGGAAGTGCCGGTCTCGCGCGGCGAACTCATCGAGATCGGCGGCAGTTTCCGGTTGCCAGAGGTCATGGAGCGCGCGGGCTGCACGCTGCGCGAAGTGGGTACGACGAATCGAACCCATGCGGACGACTACCGGCGCGCGATCGGCCCCGATACGGCCCTGCTGCTCAAGGCGCATCCCAGCAACTACCGCATCGAGGGTTTCACCCGCGAAGTCTCCGTGCGCGAGCTGGCTAGCATTGCCGAGAGCCGAGGCCTGCCGGTGTGCATCGACGCCGGCAGCGGCGCACTCATCGATCTCTCCCGTTTCGGCCTGCCGCGCGAGCCGCTGCCCCAGGACTTTCTGGCAGCCGGCGCGGACCTAGTGACTTTCTCGGGGGACAAGCTTCTTGGGGGTCCCCAGGCCGGCATCATCGTCGGTCGCCGCGACCTCGTCGAACAGGTAAACGCCAATCCGCTCAAGCGCGCTTTGCGCCTCGACAAGCTTGCCCTTGCCCTGCTCGACGCCACGCTCAAGGCCTACGAAGACGACGAGGCGGTCGCGAAGATCCCGCTGCTGCGAAATCTCGCCGTGTCGATGGGAGATCTCGACAGGCGCGCAGATAGAGTCGCCAAAGCATTGAAAAACATAGAACGCGCACAGGTGGACACCCGTCCTAGTCAGGCGCAACTCGGGAGCGGCGCGCTGCCCGGGGAGTTGCTCGAAAGCCGTGCCGTGACAGTGGGCTTCGCGCAAGAGAAGCAATTGCGCTCGCTTGCGACGGCACTTCGACGGTTGCAGCCGCCCGTGATCGCCCGGATCGCCGAAGACAGGCTGGTGCTCGACATGCGCGGCGCAGAGCCTTTGGACGAACTCGTCGCGATCCTGGAGACCCTCCGGTGATCGTCACGCTGGCCGGCCACGTCGACCACGGCAAGACGTCCATCGTACGCACGCTGACCGGCGTGGACACCGATCGCCTAGCGGAAGAAAAGCGCCGCGGGCTGACCATCGACCTCGGCTTCGCCTACACCGACATCCACGGCCAGCGCGTCGGCTTCGTGGATGTGCCGGGACACCACCGGTTCATCCACAACATGGTCGCGGGCGTGGCCGGGCGACAGTTCGCACTCCTCGTCGTCGCGGCGGACGACGGCGTAATGCCGCAGTCCCGTGAGCATTTGCAGATCCTTCGGCTGCTGGGCTTGCAGCGCGGCCTGGTGGCCTTGAACAAGATTGACAGAGTCGACGGCGATCGGGTGTCCGAAGTGCGGCGGCAGGTCCGAGACTTGGGCTCCGGCTCGTTCCTCGAAGACGCGCCGATCATTGAACTGTCCTGCGAAACCAGAACCGGCTTCGACGGTCTACGCACGCACCTCGCCGACGCAGCCGCCCAAACACCCGACCGCGAGCAGGATGCACCCTTCCGCCTGGCGATCGACCGCGCCTTCACCATCCGCGGCAGCGGCGTGGTCGTAACCGGCACCGTGACCGCGGGCACCGCCGCCGTCAGCGACCGGTTAGTGCTCGCCTCGACCGGCGCGGCAGCGCGTGTCCGCGGCTTGCACGTCCAGGACGAGTCGGCCAGCCGTGCCACAGCGGGCGATCGCGCCGCGATCAACCTCGCCGGCGTCGCCGTCGACGAAGTCGGGCGCGGCGACTGGCTGCTCGATCCGGACGTCCGCGACCCACAGACCGGCTTCGCCGCGCGTTTGAGCGTCATCGACGACTTCCCGCGCCCGGTCCGACACAACGCGGCGGTTCACGTCTACCACGCCACGAGTCATGCCCACGGCCGCTTGCTTCTGCTCGACAGCGCGCGGGTGGCCCCTGGCGCCGAGGCACTCGTTGACGTGCTCTGCGATACGCCGCTTCACGTCAAGGTGGGTGACCGCGTTGTCCTCCGGGACCAGGACCTCGAACGCACGTTGGGAGGCGGACGCGTCGTCGACCTCGGCGTGCCGCGGACACGGCGACGTGGCGACGTGCGACGTGCCTTGCTAAGCGGTCTCGACCCTAGTGACCCGACCGGTTCGTTGGCCCACCAGGCGGCACTGGAACCCATCGAAGGCAACGCCTTCGCCCGAGACTGGAACGCAAAGGTCGCTAGTGTGGATGCCCTCGCGCGCGGCCAAGGAGGTCTTGAGCAGATCGACGGCCACTGGCTGGCACCCGCGCTGATCGCGACAGCCCGGCAGCACGTCGAGACCGCGCTGTCCGACCATCACCAAGCACATCCCGACAGCGAAGGCATGACGCTCGAAGCCCTCACCGGCCGCGACCCCGCACGCCGGCTGGTCCTCGCCGAATTAGTTGAGAGAGGATCGGTAAGAGTCGGCAACGGCCTGTACGCCGACGCCGCCCATCGCGCGACTCTGCCCGACGACGTCAGCCGCCTGTTCGGCAGCGTCGAACAGATGCTCGACTCAATACAACCTCCAAGCCTGGGCGACCTGGCCAAGCGCCTGAAACGCCCATTCACGCCTTTCGAACAAGACATGCGCGCCCTGCCTGCGTTCGGACTCGCCGTCCGCATCAGCCCAACGCGCTACTACCTGCCTGGCCGCCTCCTCGAACTGGCCGACACCGCGATCAACCTCGACAGCGCCGGCCCGTTCACCGTCCGCCAGTTCCGCGATGCCACCGGCGTCGGCCGGAACGTCGTCATCGAAGTGCTCGAACACTTCGACGCCAAGGGCTTCACGCGGCGCCAAGGCGATACGCGAACGGTAGTCGGGACGCCATCGGCAGTCGCCGCCTGATCGGACAAGGTCGTACAATGGCCCGCGGAAGAGCATCGTCTCCGGTGGGGCGCGCGGCCTTCAAAGCCGTCGGGGCGCTCGATAGGTGCCCGGTGGGTTCGACTCCTACCTCTTCCGCCAGGATCATGCACATTCATGGGGTTTCATGAAGGCTATCGACGTCCTAAAAATCTCCTAGAAACAATTTCTTGAAGGAGCGCGGGACGACGATTCGGAGTTTGTTAACCTCTCCGAAACGCTACTAGACGAGTACGTTTTGTGGGGTCGAATGTGGGGTCAAGGCCGTCGTCTGTAACGCGCTTCGATTCCTTCACATTTCGGCGTCAAGTCTCAGTAGCGGACGGCCCACAACAAATCCACCGCACGCCCCCTCTAAAGCAGGAGTCCTATCCCGTGGTGCTCCAGAATATCCGGTAGCTCCACGTGCTCCTCCAGTTGCCCAACGTCGCCCGCTTCCAGTTTTACGACACTTCGATCATAGATCGCGTAAACATCTTCACCCATCAGGCGGGACGAGTAGACCAATCCGTCGACATCCTCATGTGCAGCATGGATAGCCTTGCCAAGGCGCGCCCGGCTGCATGATTCCTCGCCTGAACGACGTCCGTCGGCGCCCCGATGCGCGTGCAGCCATCTGCGCGAAGGTCGAGAAGCATCAGCCCCGTGCCTGGTTTCACCGATACGCGGACCCACCCCCGTTCCGTGATCTCGCGAAACGCGACCTTCCGCGTTCGGCGATGCACGAACCGATCCCTGACGATTGTCTCGATGAACGCCGTGGTGAAGGTGGCCGCTGAATACAGGACCGCATAACTCCCGGTCCGGGTTGCGAAACGGGAATCTGCGGGGGTTGTTCCCAAAGGCGATCCGACATGTGGCCGCGGCATGATCCGGTAGCTTTCCGGAAACGCTGTCCTGACTAGCAGCGGCTCGATCAGGCTCCGCGGGTAGCGGTTGTCGGTCACGTAAAGGTCGCGCCGAATCCTGCTGCCGCCGATAGAACCTCGTCGAGCCTACCGGACTGCAAGCGCTCGATAGGCCGGGCCACGCCGTCCGCAAAGGGCCATTCCTGACTGAGGAAAGTCCAGGCAAGCTCTGGCTCCCCAACAACGTCCACGACTTCTGCCAATCCGCCAGCGACCCGACCGGGCCCGACGATCTGACCTGCCGGGATGTTCAGTCCGCGTTTCGTGGCCCGCCAGGCGATCAACGTGTTCCTAGCTGCCCAGTCGTAAACGGTCGTACGGGACACACCTAGTCGTGACGCTGCCTCCGTAGCGCCAATCAGACCCTCGCCGGTCCGATCCACCACGAACCGCCGGAGCCGGGCAGGCACATCGCCCGTTGATCTCGTCGGCTCCGCCCTAGATTGTACCGCGGCCGTTTCCAGAGCCACTGCTACCGCGACGCGCGCCTCATCGGGATGTGCGCGGACAAACTCCCGGGCGCTGCTCGACAGCTTCGGCGGTCTCTTCACGAGGAAGCCCAACATCGTTTCTGGCGACTCTGCCATATCGCTCAAGCCATCTGCTCTCTACAACCGGACAATTGCCCATAATGTTCAGTTTGTAAAGCAACCTCGAAGATTCCACACCCTCTCCTCCCCTGGGCCGGTCGTGCTCGGCGGATGCGCCGACCCCGGTGCTGGTGGCCGGAACCCTCACCCGTCCGACCGATCGGTGCAAGTCCTGTCGGGGTAGACGCGGCGGAAGAGCTGCACGAGAAGCGCGGTGGCCAGGATGAGGACGAGCGCGAGATAGATCGCGGAAATCGCGAAGCCGGCGAGGAAGAAGCCGGAGAGCAGCGGGCCGAGCGCGGCCCCGAAGTCGCGCCAGGTCTGCATCGTCGCCATCCGGTGCATCAGATGCTCGGACGGACTTCGGACCGCCACCGTCGCCGGACCGAGCGCCGCGATCGCCGCCCGGCCGACGATGACCGCTCCCGCGCCGGCGTAGACCCCGCCGAGCGCGATGGCGGCGAGGCCCCCCAGGGTCAAGGTCGTCGCGGCGAAGAGCGCCGCTTCGGTGCCCAGCCGGTCGCCGAGCCAGCCGCCGATGGGAGCGAACACCGCATCGCCCACGCGCCGGAGCGACAGAACGATGCCCCCGCCGAGGATCGCCGCCTCGAGGGACACGAGGTCGGCGAGGATGATCGTGATCGTCATCGCGAAGACGCCATCGACGGCGAATCCGACGGCAAAGAACAGCCAGTCGAGCGCATGGGGTTTCGGGAGGCATCGGGGCCGGCTCGCGCCCGGCCCGGCTCGCTCGCGCGGGAGGGCGATCGCGAACGGCAGCGCGAGGAAGGAGGCGAGCCCGAGAAAGAGGAAGGCGGACTTGGGTCCGAACTGGCCGGCGATCCACGCTCCCGCGGTCAGGGCGAAAACGGAGCCGAACTGCTGGATGGCGCTGCTGAGGCCAACCCGGGTGCCCGCGCGGCGACGGTCCGCGACGGCATAGGCGAGGGTGGTGAGGGTGAGGCCGGCAAAGGAGAGGCCCCATAGCAGCCGTGCGACGAGCAGGAGCCATCCGCCATCGAAGAGCCAGTACATCACCGTCGACGATGCGCCCCCGATGCACGCGACGATCGTCGTCTGCCGCAATCCACAGGCGGTGGTCGCCCGCGCGATCGCGCCGTAGGACACGATTCGGACGAAGCGGTTGGCGGAAAGCAGCACCCCGACCCAGACGATGCTGATTCCGAAGGCTCCGGCGCTCACCGGGAGCACGACGTAGATGAGCGCATCGCCCATCAGCACGATCGACAGCACCGCGGCGGACAGGGTCGTTGCGCCGAGCGAAGGCGCCGGCGACGGCGACACGTTCCGGGGAGAATTCATGGTGAGCGGGCAAGAGTATCAACCGGGCTCCGGTCGCAACAGGCGCTCCCGCGGCCGGTTGGCGCCCCGGGCGGCGACGGGCGCGCCGCGAACGCGCCGCACGCGGTAACCGGCCGACGGCACGCAGGGCCGACTGACAACCGCCGCCGCACACGCTGTCTAGGAGTCTGGTGCCACCCGACGACCGATGGCGCCAACTATCGGGGATCAGTGTTGGCCTGCGGCAGTGCTCACGGCATGAAATGCCATTGCCCAGTTGCGTTTCCTCACGTAGATGGGAACAGTGGCGTCAGATGTTCGAGGAGCACGCATCAATGCAACGAATCTTGTCGACTGTCTGTGTTGTTTGGAGCGTCGCCGTGAGCGCCGACCCGTTGGACGCCTCAATTGAGGAACTCCAGGCACAACTCTCGTCCGATACCTTCTCGTCCGTGGACTTGGTCGATTGGTACGTGCGCCGAATTGAAGCCTACGACCAGCAAGGCCCCGCGTTGAATGCCATCCAGCACATGAACGACAACGCCCGTGCCCAGGCGCAGGCGCTCGACGACGAGCGCGGGCGCTCGGGACCGCGCTCGCTGCTGCACGGGATTCCCGTTCTCGTCAAGGACAATTACGAGACCATCGACGCGCCGACCACCGCAGGCTCGGCGATCATCGAAGGTCACTGGCCGAAGAACGACGCGACGCAAGTCGCGAGGCTCAAGGACGCGGGCGCGATCATCCTGGCCAAGACGACAATGCACGAGTTCGCGTTCGGGTGGACGACTCGCGGCTCCGCGTTCGGCATGACGAAGAACCCCTACGATCCCGACCGTCACGCGGGAGGCTCGAGCGGCGGCACCGGTGCCGGTGTTGCCGCCAATTTCGGCGCCGCGGGGATGGGCAGCGACACGTGCGGCTCGATCCGTGTGCCGTCCGCACACAACAACCTCGTGGGCCTTCGGGGCACGCAAGGCTTGAGCAGCCGGCACGGTATCGTGCCGCTTTCGAGCTCACGCGATATCGGTGGTCCGCTGGCACGCAGCACGCGCGACCTCGCGATCATGCTGGACTTAACGGTCGGCTATCACCCGGCGGACCCCCAAACCACCGAGTCGCGCGGCAAGATCCCGGACAGCTATCTGGCAGACCTCCGCCACGTTGACCTCACGAGGTTGCGCCTCGGCGTGCTCAATGATTGGTTTGAAGACGACGCATCGACAAACGCGCGTATTCGACACGTTCTCGCGACCCTCGCCAAAGGCGGCGCATCCATAGTCGAGATCGCGGACCTTGCAGAACTCAAGACCGACAGCCGAGGACCAACCGCCTTTCTCGTGGACGACTACGACATCGTCCATGACCTGACGGCCTATTTGCGCCGCCACCCCAATCTCCCGGTGCAATCGTTCGAATCCGTTGCCGCACACGATCGCCTCGAGCCGGTCGTCGCCGGCCACTGGGCCAACATCCTTGCCGATCCGGAGCGCAGATCGCGGACCGCCTACCTCGAGGCGCACGCCGCCGGCGCCGCCCTCCGCCGCCAACTGCTCGCGCTCATGCACGATCACGATGTCGACGTGCTCGTCTATCCCACCGCCACGGAAGAAGCTGTTCCACTCGGTGAGGAGCAAGGTCATTTCAACTGCAAGCTCGCCGCTGCGTCGGGTCTCCCGGCGATTTCCGTCCCTGCCGGCTTCGGCGCCAATGGCATGCCCGTGGCGATCGAGTTCCTGGCGGAGGCCTGGGCCGAGCAGAAGCTCCTGAACCTGGCCGCTACGGTTGAGCAGCTCGTTCCCGTGCGGAGGCTGCCGCAGAGTACTCCGCCGCTCGACTGATGCGGGTGGATTCCCGAGCACGCCCTATCTGTAAGGAACCAACGCCAGTCTGGGGATGAATTGAGTCCCGTCACACTCAGAGAAGTCACCAGCGAGAATCTGCGGGCGATTCTAGAACTCTCCGTGGCCGAACATCAGCTTCAGGCCTACCCTCGCTCGAACGCCTACTCCATCGCGGAAGCCCACTACCCACCCGACAACGACCCCGTGTGGCTGCGAGCGATCTATGCCGGGGAAACGCCGGTGGGATTCATCATGACTTCTGAGGCGCCGGATCAGGGCGAGTACTTCCTGTGGCGGCTGATGATCGATCAGCGTTTCCAGAACCGCGGCTACGGAAGGCGCGCGGTGCAGTTGCTGATCGAGCGCATTCGCCGATCCAGCAATCCCAGGGTCCTGATCACGAGCTACCTCAAAGTAGACGGAAACAGCGGGAGCTTCTATGAGCGGATGGGCTTCAAGTACAGCCGGGACTTGACCAGTACCGACGAAGTCGAAATGAAGTTCACCTTCTAGCTCTTCCGAGGTCGTTCGGAGGGGTGGCGTCCCCTACTCTCGCGACGCCGGTGCCAGCAGGAACCACGCCAGTTGCGGAGCGCCCGCATCGCGCATCCTGCGGCGCGCCTCGAGCAGCACCTTGCCCGTCTGCGTCCGCTCGTAGAACCACCGTTCTACGGCCCACGGCCCGGCGGGGCCGTCCGCGAGTTCGCAGGCGAGTTCCTCGTAGTACGTCCTGATCTCTTGCCCGACCCGGCCGGCCGAGCCGTCGAGACCCACCGCGTCCCACGGTTCGCCCGCGGCGATCCTGGCGAACTTGCCGATCGCGTCCGGGATGTCGTCGCGACTCACATGCGAACCCACCGTGGTGCGTCCGTTTCTGGCCACCGCGCGGTCGTGCGCGGAGCGCAGTCCCTGCGCCTCGTCGACGGCGGGATGCAACTCCGGGTCGTAGCGGGGCGGCACGGAACACTGGAGCGGTTCGGTGTCCTCGGACTTGATCGCTTCCGGGAAGTCCGCGAGCACCGGACCCGCCGGTTCCCCGAGGAGCGCGAAGGCCGCGCCGAGGACGCGGTGCTGGAAGTCGGCGTCCCCCGGTTTTCCGAGCGGCAGTCCGAGCGGGAACTCGACGTAGAGGGCCCGCGGCGGGTGCATGCGCTCCGCGACCGTTCGGATCGGCACGATTGCGACGGTAGCGAGCCCTGCAGCTTCGAAGACGTGCGCCAGCGTACAGACCGTACGCGGACAAAGGGGTCAGACGGGTGTGAGCAGAACAACGTCCACCCCGTCCTCGCGCAGTTTTTGCGCGCAAGCTGGACCGGTGTCGAGGCGGACCTCGGAAACCGTGTCCGACTGGTTGCCGGCGAACGAGTAGTGGAAGTCGGCGACGCTCCCGATGGCTCCGCGATCCGCGAGTTCGTGCAGCCGATCGACCGGGTAGACGACGTTCAGGTCCGCCGCGAAGCCGGCGCGGTCGAAGTTCGGGCTCACGTGCCCGAGCTTCAGGTCGCGCGCACTGTCCGGGATGGTCTCGAAGTGCACATCCGGCACCGCGAACGGCGGGTCGCCCTCGCGGTACAGGGCCGCACTGGTGACGATCGCCACCCGCGCGTCCCGCAGCGCCCTCGGCTCGGTGAAGGCGGTCTCGGCGAACTCGGGCACGGGCAGCGTCGCGACGTGGGTCCGCATCGCCTGGTCGTTGTCGGGCATCAGATCTCCTCGTGCGGCAAGCGACCGGGTGAAGCGTCAATTTCGATTTGTCGCGCGCGGGAAGTCAAGCTGGCGCGGGATCCGGCTGCCCGCGTGCTACCCGGCCTCTTCGTTCCCCGAACGCAGGAAAAGCGACAGCCCGAACGCGAGCACCACGACCGCCGCGGTGACGAGGAAGACCTCCCCGATGGCACCCGTGAGGGCGGACGGAAACGCCTCGGCCAACGCTTCGGCGACTTGCTGATCGAGGCCTGATCGCTCCAACTCGGCGACGACCGCCTCGGACGACTGGCCATCCGATAGCGATCGCGGATCCAACTGGACGCTGCCCAACCAATCCGGTGGCAACTGCTGGTAAGCACCGGTCGATGACGTATCGGAGGACAACGCGTCCGAAAGACCGTCGCGCAGTCGATTGGTCAGCACGGCGCCTGCTGCGGCGACGCCCACCATGCCGCCCACCGACCGGTAGAACGACAACGAAGAGGTCGCGGCACCCAGCATGTTCTCGGGTACGGCGCCCTGCACCGCCGAACCGAAAGTCGCCAACATGCCGCCGAGTCCGAGCCCAAGCACGACGATGGCCCCGTCGGTCGCGAGGATGCTCGCGCCCTCGTTTAGGGTGGTGGACATCAGGAACAGCGCGACGAATGCGACGCCCGTACTCGTCAAGGCCGACCTCCGGTGGGTTCCCTTGTCCTGCGAGAGGCGACGGCCTATGACCACCGCACCGACCACCATACCAAGCAGCATCGGGGTCAAGTGGCTCCCGGCTGCACTGGCGGACATGCCGCTCCCGGAGAACAGCCACAGGGGCACGAACAACAGCGCCGCGTAGAACCCGAATCCGGTCAGGACCGACGCCGCCAACGAGACCGGAACCCCTCGGACGCGGTAGATGTCCACGGTCAAGATCGGACTCTCCGTGCGCATCTCCAAAGTGATCAGAGCCGCCGTCATGACTACGCCGAAGGCTAGGCAGGCGACAATCTGCCAAGAGAGCCAGTCGAATAGGACGCCACCGGACGACAGGGCGAACATCAGCGGTGTCACGGCGAGCACCAGCAACACCATTCCCGTGTAGTCCAGCTTGCTGACATCGGCACTCGCCTTGAGATTCGGAAGGGTCCGACCCACGACCAGCAAGACGATCACGCCAAGCGGCGCGTTCATCAGAAACACCCAACTCCACCCGATTCCATCCGTGATGAACCCGCCCAAAGCGGGGCCCAGCACCGAGGCCAGCGCGTAGACCCCGGCCACCAGCGCCTGGTAGCGGGCGCGCCGTTGGGGTGGGAACAACTGGGCCATGCCGACGAGGCTGCCGATCATGACGATCCCGCCGCCGATTCCCTGGAGCGCTCGATAGGCCACCAGTTCGTTCAACGTCTGCGCCAAACCGGCCGGGATCGACGCGATGGTGAATAGGACGATGCCCGCGAGAAGCACACGCTTGAAGCCGTAGATGTCGGCGATGCGGCCCGCGATGGGCATGGTCACGGTGGCCGCGACCAGGTAGGCCGTGGCGACCCAGGCGTAACGGCCGAATCCGCCGAGGTCGACGATGATCGCGGGCATCGCCGTGGCAACGACGGTCTGGCTCAGGACCGCCAGGAACATGCCCAGCGCCATTCCGACGACAGCGAGCCGGAGCCTCCTGCGGATATTCTTGAAGTCGTCGCTCATGGTCCCCCCGAGATCGGCAAACGCGGGAACCACGAGTCCATCGACGCGCATCCCCCGCAACCATGGTAGAGCGTTTTCGAAGCCGACGTTTAGCGCCAGAGCCCGCGCCGTTCGAACAGGTCCTTAAGCGCCGTTACACGGTCGCTCATGATGCCGTCGGCGCCGAGGTCAAGTAGCCGCTCCATCTCGGCGTCGTCGTTCACCGTCCAGACTTGCACCGGCATGCCGCGCGCGTGGGCAGCGCGAAGGAACGCAGCATCGACGACGGGGATCGATAGGCCGCCGATGAGCGGGTGACGCGGCGGCACTTGCGCGCAGTCGGCAGCCAGCTTGCCGATCGGGAGGCCCCAGGAGTTCGCGCGCAGCCGCACGACCTCCGCGGGGCTGCACGACGTGCAGCCGGGGGATTCGGTTCGGACCCGACGCAGGCGGCGGGCGGAAAACGAACCGATGCAGACGCGGTCGCGCGCGTTCGTATGGCGGAGAACCTCGATCAACGGTGCGACGACGTCGTCAGATTTCGGGTCGA
The DNA here is from genome assembly GCA_026706385.1 of Gammaproteobacteria bacterium. Lineage (GTDB taxonomy): Bacteria > Pseudomonadota > Gammaproteobacteria > Pseudomonadales > Azotimanducaceae > VXYL01. The sequence goes on along the minus strand of JAPOYV010000114.1, from coordinate 177,583 downwards.
TGATGAGGCGGAGATCCGGCCACGCGCCGAGCAGGTCGTCGAGGCGGACTATGGGCTCCTGGCCATCGATCCGCACGTCCTCCAGTTGCGCCCAATCTCGTTCCACCAGCGGTCCGGTGTGGTCGGTCAGGCGGTCCAGGTTCTCGTCGTGGAAGACCATCGCCACGCTGTCACGGGTCGCACGGACATCGGTCTCGATGCAGCGGTAGCCGAGGTTCACGGCGTGTTCGAAGGCGACCATGGAGTTCTCGGGGTGCTCTGCCGCGCCGCCCCGGTGGGCAATGGCAACCGGGCTCTCAAGCCCCAGGAACGTCGTCATCAATCGGCATCCACGCCCGGCACGTGCTCGGCGTAGTGAGGCCAGTTTCCGAGCAACTCGTCGATGACGGTCGAACCGACGAGGTAGAGTGACTCGAGCGAAGCGATCATCCCGGAGTAGCCTTCGCTCTCCCGCACCAGGTACTCCGCCGCGCTGACACCCGGTGGTGGCATCGTGTAGTTGCTGCCCGCGCGCAGCACCATGAACCGGCTCGCGTCGACGCGGCCAGCACGGTCCAGGTAGTCGATGGCCCGATATGTCCCGGTGTCTTCCATGGCGGAGGTGAAGAAATCGGTGCGGCCTTCCGTCCAGTAGCGCACATAGTCATTGGCCCAGGCGTTCTTGAGCGCACCGTGCCAGAAGGTCGACGCCGCGATGTGGCCGCCGCGGGCGACGAACGGTGGCTTCCGGGCATTCGGGTGGTCGACGTACGGTGCCCGGGCCGCCGCAAGGGCCGGATCGTCAGGCAAGGTCAGGTCCTTGGTCAGCTCAAAGGCCCAGTCCCGCAGACCCGGGTTCACGAGAAACACTTCGCCGCGCGGCGCCCGCTTGTCCGGATCCGTCGGGGAAGTCGACCCGATCGCGAAGAATCCCGTCTCCCAGTCCGCGGGGATCTCCCGGGCGTCCAGCTCATAGCCCAGGTCGCCATCGACAAGGTAGGCGGACCAGACCGCCGAGCCGATCGAGGCGTCCTCAGGATCGATGCCGGCAACGCCCGCCACGAGCCAGTAGGCGCGCGTGAGGTCGAAGCGCGGATCGAGGCCGACGGCCATCGTGGTCGCCGCTGACTTCGCGGTGCCGACCCCGGTGACCATGCCAAGGATCTGCGACTCGCGGTTGTAGTAGAGGTCATGATCGCCCTGCGGCAGAGCAAAGCGCTCCGTAAGCGACCTCCGCGCCTTCCAGAACTGGAACTCACCCGGCTCGTCGCCCTCGTCGGCACCCCGTTCCCACATGGTCACGACGACCACGCGCACCGGGTTCACGTCGGGAGCCGATTGCTCAGGTGCGGCCTCGCTTGCGGACGTACACGCGCCAGCTACTAGAAGGGCTGCCGAGACGAAGCCTCGCGTGCGTATCATCAGTCGGGATGGCGCTAACACGGCGGAGAACGGCGGCGATCTTAACGTGACCGTGCTCGCGCCGGCCAAACCATGGCTGGAGCGATCCGATGACGAACCCCACGAGCGCCGTGAACCCCAGCGACGAGAGCATCGCGGCGCTTCGCGCCCGCCCCGATGACGACCCGATCGTCATGGTGAATCTGCTCAAGTACGCCGAACCCGGCGGTCGTGAACGCTACGCCCGTTACGGTGCCGTTGCCGGCCGCGAGATCAGCGCCCGTGGCGGGCGTGTGCTCTACAGCGGCGCCAGCCTGGCCGGGGACGACTGGGACGGCGTGGCACTCGTCTACTACCCCCGCCGGGCGGCCTGGCTCGATATGCAGGACAACCCCGCCTACCAGGCCGCCATCTCAGACCGCACCGCGGGCCTGTCCGCGCGTCTGCTCTACGCCTTCGCGCACGGCACCGGCCCGGTGCCGGTGACCCCGCCGTCGCTCGAGGACGTGCAGCGAACGTCCGACGAGGAAGTCTTCGTGGTCAACCTGCTGCGCTACCACGGCGACGAAGGAAGAGCGTCGTTCTTCCGTTACGGCGAGGTCGCCGCACGGCTCGTTCATGATCTCGGCGGCAAAGTCGAGATGTCGCTGGTCGCGGACCAGGCGATGGTCAGCGACGATGAGTGGGAGCACTTCGTCCTGGTGCGCTATCCGTCGCTCGACGCTCTGCGGTCCATGCTGGCGAGCGATGCGTGGCAGGCCGCCAACACGGCGTACCGCGAACCGGGAATGGCGGGGACGATTGCCTTCCCGACGCGGTAGAACGCCTGCCGGCCAGGCGCGCGTGCCTAGCAGGCGCGTTGGCGGGAGCCGGACGTTGATGGTAGAACGGCACCAAACCGCTTTGAACGAGGAGTAGCTGGTGACCGCATCCGGTCCCGCACCTGACCCAGCAGTTGCTGTGGGCGATGGCCTGATCCGGGGCCGGTTCGCGGATGGCATCTACAGCTTCAAGGGTATTCCCTACGCCGCGCCCATAGAGGGAATCAACCGCTGGCTTGCACCAAAGCCGCCTCCCGTCCTCGCGGGCACCTTCGACGCAACACAGTTCGGCCCGTCTGCACCGCAGAACGTGCCGTCCGTGCCCGGATGGCTGATGCCCAAGGCGGGGGCGGCGATGATGGAGATGCTGGGCGGCATGACCGAACCCGGGCCGGCGTGTCTCTCGCTCAACGTCTGGACTTCAGCAGAGCCTTCCGTTTCGCACGAAAAACAGCCCGTGATCTTCTTCATCCACGGTGGCGGACTCGCCAGCGGCGGCAGCAGTCCCCCCACCGCGGACGGCGGTGCCTTGGCGAAGCGAGGGACGGTCGTCGTCGTGAGCATCAACTACCGCCTTGGCGGGATTGGCTTCCTCGCCGCTGACGGCCTCTTTGACGACAACGTCTGTGTCGGCAATCGCGGGTTCATGGACGTCGTCGCTGCGCTGCAGTGGGTCCAGGACAACATCGAGCAATTCGGCGGTGACCCCAACAACGTGACGGTCGTCGGTCAATCGGCGGGCGGGACCTGCGTATGGGCCTTGCTGTCTTCGCCGACGAGCGAAGGCTTGTTCCATCGGGCGGTCGTCATGAGCGGTCCAATCGTGATGATCGATATCGCCGATCATCACAGGTTCACGCGTGACGTGCTGAAGGCGATGAAAGTCCCCGTTGGCGATGTGGAGGCGCTTGCCGGGGTGTCCAACGACGTCATCGTCGGCTCGAAGATGCAGACCATGCTTTACCGCCGGGGCGAACCTTACGGCGAGATGAGCCGCATTCGCCTCCCCGCCGCCGGCGCCTACCACACGGAGTTCATGCCTGAGGACGTGCTCGTGGCCATGTCGAACGCCAGGGTGCGCAACATCGATCTCTTGGTGGGCAACTGCCGGCACGATGGACGGGTTGCCGTGCTGCCGATGCCCTTGCCCAAGGTGCTGGCGATTCAGATCGGCAACAGCCTGTTCAACGGCCTCATCGGGAACACAAAAGCCGAACGCAAGGCATTGATCGCCAAGTACAAATCCTCGTTGCCGGACAGTGACAGCTACACCGTTCTCGAGCGCATTCAGTCGGACGTCCTGTACCGTATGCGATCGATCCAAGCGGCCGAAATCCACAGCGACACCAGCAACGGCAAGACCTACATGTACCAGTTCGAGTACGAGACGAAGGGCCTCAAGGGTGCCTTCGGCGCGTTCCACGGCTTCGACGCGGCGTTCATGTTCAACAACCTGTCGACCTTGGGAGCGTGCCTGGGTGACGAAACCGATGTAGCGGAGGCACAGGCTCTGGCAGACAGCATGACCGATGCATGGGCCGCGTTCGCCCGGACGGGCGTACCCACGGCGTCAGGACTACCCGAATGGCCCGAGTTCGACGCGGAGCGGCGCCAGACGATGATGTTGAATGCGCGCAGCGAAGTGATTGGCGACCCGGACGCTCACATTCGAGCGATCTGGGAGAGTCGACGTTCGTAGAAGGCGCAACGAGGTAACGGCACGATGATTTGGCGAATCGTCCGATGGGCCGTGGGCGTCCTCGTTGCCCTGGTCCTGCTTGCGTTCTGGGGGATCTTCCTCTCGCCGAGACCACCCCTCACGACCGACCCGGCGACGCTTGCCGGCGACGGGAGCGAGATCGACTACTGCGAACTCCCCAAGCTCGATGGCAGCGGCAAGCTGGCCCGGGACATACCCAAGGGCAACACGCCGGACTGCAGCTATACCCACTTCCCGTTGCCGATCCTCGGCCGTTGCACCGAGCCGCTTGTTGCCGGGGCCGATGACATCCGCGGCCTGTGGCTGGGGGTCGAGGGACGCGTGGGTCATGTGGAACGCATCGAACAGTGCGGCCGCCGGGTGGTCGTCACCAGCAGCGGCGTCATTCACGACTACGGCCCGAACAGCACGCTGGGCGAGAACACCAACGACACCCGGGGCTCGGTGGCGTTCAGAATCGGCGGGAGGCCCTATTGCGCTCGATCATCCGCCAGCATGATCTGGAATGACGGTGTTCTGGACTTCCACATCTTCGGCTGGGGGCCTGTTGTGGTGCGGCGTTACCGTGACGGCGAGCAGCTTGTGTGGGAGTACGTCGACGGCAGCGTCACGCGGATGGAACGCATCTGCACCTTGCCGGAGGAGCACAAGATCCCCCGGCCGAGGTGAGGTGGCCTAGCCCTTGATGCCTCCTTGCGTCAACGCCGCAGGGTCCAGCAGCGCTTCAAGCTCGTCCCGGCTCAAGTCCGTTTCCTCGGCGGCCACGTCGATGATGGAACGCCGTTCCCGGTAGGCGCGCTTGGCGATTTCGGCCCCCTTGTCGTACCCGATGAGGTTATTCAATGCCGTGACCAGTATGGGGTTGCGTTGTAGAGCGGACCGCATGCGATCTTCGTTGACGGTGAATCCAGCAATGGCCGTGTCCGCCATCAGCTCGGATGAATTACTCAATATTTCAATACTTTGCAAGAGATTGTGAGCAATGACTGGCAGCATGACGTTGAGCTGGAAGTTGCCCGATTGCCCGGCCACCGTGATGGTCGTGTCGTTGCCGATGACCTGTGCCGCCGCCATCGCGACCGCCTCGGGAATCACCGGATTCACCTTCCCCGGCATAATGCTGCTGCCGGGCTGCAGCGCCGGCAGCTCGATCTCGCCCAAGCCCGCCAATGGGCCGCTGTTCATCCACCGCAGATCATTGGCGATCTTGAGCAGGCTCACGGCGACCGTCTTCATCTGTCCTGATAGTTCCACGGCCGTGTCCTGGCAGCTCATGGCTTCGAAGGTGTTGTCCGCGGGTCGAAACGCGATGCCCGTCTGCTGTGACAGGTGCTCTGCCACGCGCGTGCCGAACTCGGGATGGGCGTTGATGCCGGTGCCGACCGCCGTACCACCCTGCGCCAAGGCGCTCAGACGTGGCAGGACACCGGCAATGCGCTGATGGGCGGTCCTGATCTGCGCAGACCACCCCGACAGCTCCTGCTCGAGTCGAATCGGCATGGCATCCATGAGGTGAGTTCGACCCGTCTTGACGATCCCCGGCAACGCCTCGGCCTTGCGCTCGATGGTGCTCGCCAGATGATCCAGCGCCGGCAGCAACGACTCCGTGACGCCGAGCGCCGCGCTGACGTGGATCGCAGACGGAATCACGTCATTGCTGCTCTGCCCTTTGTTGACGTCGTCATTGGGGTGCACGGGCTCGCCCCAAACGCGGGAGGCCAGGTTGGCGATGACCTCGTTGGCGTTCATGTTCGAGCTTGTGCCGGATCCGGTCTGGAACACATCCACCGGAAAGTGGTCGTCGTGCCGCCCTTCGGCCACCTCCATCGCGGCCGACTTGATGGCGGCAGCCAACTCGGCCGGCATCAGCCCGAGTTCGTCGTGCGTCGCTGCAGCAGCCCACTTGATCAGGCCCAGCGCTCGTATGAACTGCCGGGGCATGCGCAGACCGCTGATCGGAAAGTTCACGACGGCCCGTTGCGTGTGCGCGTCCCACAGGGCATCGGATGGCACCCTCAGCTCACCCATGCTGTCGCGCACCGTTCGATCTTCGGTGGTCATGCGATCCCCGTTGGTCCTCCCCTACCCGGTCCCTAGGTGCGTGGCCACCCACCACGTGTTTCCGCAAGCCCGGAATCCGCAGCCCCTCTCCCCGTAAGGCTTGTCCTCGGGCGCAGTGATCGCCTCCGCGCCAGCATCCAAGGCGCGCCGATAGGCCGCGTCGACGTCCTCCACGTACACGTAGACGGACGCTTCCGTCGGATTGACCTCGGGGGGCATTTTTCCGGCTTCGACCACGACCATGCCGTCGCCGATCGCCAGCTCGACGTGCGCGGCGCGGCGTCCTGGCGCCTCGTGCCGTCCGATCTCCCGCGCATCGAACACCGACGCTAGGAATCCGGGCAGTTCGTAGGGCCCGTAGAGGTAAGGCCTCACGGTGCCGAAACCGTGCCGGACGTGGTTGTTCGCCATTTTCTTCAGCCTCCTTGAGGACTAATGCGTCGGGTGTGCTTTCGGCGTCTTGGCGCCCGGCGGCGCCAGTAGGAACTGCAGTGGAATGTGCAGGCGCTTAGCCCAGGCTTTCGGTGTGTGGTCGGCCCCTTCGAACCGTCGCGTGACCCAGTCCTCGCCGGCTCGGTAGCCCTTGCTGCGCAACACGCCATCCATCTTCCGTTGGTGCGGTCCGTAGGCGGCGTCGTACGTCGCAGTACCGTGGTCGAAATAGACACGGTGCGATCCAGCCGCCGGCCAGTGGTCGTTTAGCCAATCGACGAAGGCCCCGTCCCCGAAGGTCCAGTCGGTCGACAGGCAGGCAGCACTCCCGAAGACATCGGGGTATTCCGCGATGGCGTACGCGGAGATCATGCCGCCCATGCTCGACCCCATGAGGTACGTGTCTTCCCGACCCGGCCGTGTGCGGTAGTTCCGATCGATGAACGGCTTGAGCTCTTCGACCAGGAACTTGAGATAGCTGTCGGATGCGAGTTCCTGGCTCGCCAAGTCGGGGTGCTGTGCGAACACGCGCTGCGTGACCTCGTCAGTCATCATCTTCTGCGGCAGGTACTCGGCGCCCCGACTGGCCTTCTTCGTCTCGTTCATCCACACCGCAACGACGATCGCCGGTCGGATCTCCCCGTCGCGGATGAGCCGCGTCATGGTTCGGTCCACATCCCACAACCAGTCGGTACCCACGTAAGGCGAGTGGCCGCGATCGAACAGGAACTGGCCGTCGTGCATGTAGATGACGGGGAATCGATCGTTCGGCGCGGCCTCGTACGCCTCGGGCAACCAGACGTCCACGGGACGTGGTGCAAGGAGTTCGGTGGGGAAGTCCGGATAGTGGACCAGGTTGCCGGGGTTCGAATTGTCGGTCATGTCGGCTTGCTTTCGTCGAGTTGGGATCTTTGCCGCTTTTTCCACTTCCTCCGCCCATTCCCTCATCCGCGTTCTCCGGCGCTCGTCGACATCGGGGTCGGGCTCGCGCCCCGAAGGAAGAACCTTGCCTTCGGGATAGTCGGCGCCCAAAGCGCTGCGGCTCACCGAAAGGCTCCAGGAATCCAGTTGCCTGCCCATGCGCTCCGCGCGTTCCGGATACAAGCCGATCAGGTTCTGCTCTTCGCTTGGGTCGCCGATGACGTTGTACAGCTCGAAGGGCTCGGTGATGAACTCCCCGTCCGCGTAGGTGACGTTCTGAACCAGCTTCCAGTCGTTGTCCAGCCACATCCGGCCGTCGCTCGCCCGGAATCCCAACGGTTGATCGCGCCGTGCCGGTTCCGACTTGAAGACTTCGGCGAGCGAGATGCCATCGTGCACCTCGTTGATGGCGTCCGGACTTAAGCCCGCCACGTCGATCAACGTCGGGAACATGTCCACGGTCCCGGCCGGGAAGTTCGACACCCGCGGGTCTATGCCGGCGGGCCACTCGACGACGGTGGGGACGCGCAGTCCGCCTTCGTAGAAGTCCTTCTTGAACCCGCGAAGGTGACCGGTGCTGTCCGGACGGACGCCCCGGTAGCAGCCCAGTGCCCTGGTCTCCTCGCTCGTCAGGTCCGGATCCAAGGCCGCGCTGCAGTTCGACGGGTAGTCGATGTTGGGGGTGCCGCCGTTGTCGCTCGTGAACCAGATGAGCGTGTTGTCGGCTATGCCTAGATCCTTGAGGCCGGATCTCAGATGCCCGATCGATCGGTCGATGGCGACGATCTCGCCGTGCATGTGCGCCGACGTTCGGTCGACGCGTCCCAGGAACGGCTCGATGTCTTCCTCGGAAGCCTCCCATGGGCCGTGGGGCGCCGAATACCAGATGACGACGAACACGGGCTTGCCGTCGGCAACTTGGGTTGCGATGTACTTGAGGGCTTCATCGACGATGACTTCCGAGCCGTCGCCCTGGAACTGTTCAACCGTGCCGTTGCGGCTGAGTTCGAACCGGCCCCCCTCGAGGTCGAATCGATCGAACCCGCTGGTCGCACTCAGCCAGTAGTCGAAACCGAGCTCGCCCGGATTGTGTGGGTCATCGGCCGGAAGTGGATGGCCTTTCGGGCCACCCTGGTTCAGGTGCCACTTGCCGAAGTGGGCCGTTGCGTAGCCGGCGTCCCGAAACGCCGTCGAGAGCAGTTTTTCCTGCTTGTTGATGGCGTGTCCGACACGAAACGCGCCTGTTCGGTCGTTGGTCCGGCCTGTGAGCACCGAGGCCCGGGTCGGTGTGCAACTCGGCGCGCCGGCATAGAAACGGTCCATCCTGAGACCGTTGTGCGCCATCGCGTCGAGGTTCGGCGTTTTCATGACCGGATGACCGTAGTAGCCGGTCTGCGCCCAGCCCATGTCGTCGGCCATGACCAGCACGACGCTGGGCCGGGTCTGGGCGAATGCCTCGCCGGCCAAGGCCAGCACCGTCAGGCTGACGAGGATCGCTGCGGCATTCGGCATCGGTCTACTCCTGTGAATCGAAACTAGCAACATCTACACCTTGAAATAGGTTCTTGGCCCCGAGCTGTCGGAACACGCCAGGTGATAGGGCACGAGCGAAATGTCGGTCCCCAGCACTTTGAACGAACCTTGCGTCGAGGGCTCCAGCATCGCCAACGTTTCCTCGGGTGGCCGCCCCGCGAAAGGTTCGTTGCGCGGGCTCGCCGAGATCTTCTGGGCCAACGCCAACGGGCCATGGGTGAACGCGACCCAACGCTCGCCTTCTGAGGCATCGGATGCCTGCAGATGGACCTTCAACTCGTACTCGGCTTCGATCGCGAGGACGTCCCCGCCACGCCACTGCCGCCGCAACGCGTAGAACCCCCGATCGTTGCGTGCGACCTCGGCGTAACTCCCGTTGACCCGTACGCGGCGTAGAGCGGTGTCCGCCGGGAGTCTGAATTCGCAGGTGTACGTGTGCGGGCTCTTGGGCTTGAAGCGAATGCGCGTCGTGGGCCCGTCCGGGAACTCGCCCTCGACAACCACCGTCCCGCCGCCGAGCGCTTCGCTCACTTCCACGGTGCACGGCGCCAGCGTGCAGACCGCCAGACGACCGTCAATCTCGCCGGCTAGGTGGCCGGCAAGCATCTCCATCGCACGCGGCATGCTCGAGCCGCAGCAGTGCATGGTGTCGACGTACTTGGTACTCGCCTCGTTGGGCGCCGTGAAGTAGCACCAGCGGATGCCATCGGCGTGCTGGTGGCCGTGCAGGCTGTTGTAGAGGGTGATTTCCGCCGCATCCAGGTACTGGCTCTCGCCTTCGATTTCGAAGAGCTGCACGCAAAGCTGGATCCAAGTCGCGTCGCAGCAACCCTCCACCGAGATCTGCCACGGATCGAAGTCTTCCGCCCGGGCGAAGCACTCGCGGTTGCCGTTGTAGTCCCTGTGCCGGGTCCATGGGCCACCGGTGACGAGGATGTGGCGATCCCGGATCTCGCGCCAGCCGTTGCGCGCCGTGTCGAGGTAGTCGCGATTGCCCGTGCATCGATAGAGGCGCAGGAACCCCAGCAGGTTCGCCATGAGCTGGTAGCCCTTACCTTCCCCGGGACCGACGACGCTGCCGCCGCGCAGGAGCGTTCCCATCAGCTCGAGATCCGGGTTGGCTTCGATCCTGCCGACGATGTGCTCGGCGAAATCCAGGTACTTCGACTCTCCGGTGCGCTCGTGGAGCATGACGACCGACTCGAGCAGCGTCGTCGCCGAGATCCCCTTGCGCGTCCCGTACTTCGTCAAGTCCGCGCCATCCGGGCCGTAGACTTCGATCAGCAGGTCGGCCATTCGCCGGCACGCGTCGACCACCCGTTCGCTAGGGAAGGCGTTCTCGTAGGTCAGCAGACCGTAGAGGTTGTAGCGGTGCGTCCAGACGTCCCAGCCGCCGCGACGCTTCGTCCTCGGCGCATCGACGTCGTCGTGCGGCACGGCCGATGGCGCATTCTCGGGCACGGCCACAAACGTGGCTTCAGGCGCATAGGTGCCGAGATAGCCGTCCGGCAATTGCGTCGCCAGCAGTCGCTCCACGGTCCGTTCGAGTTCGCTCGCGAGTCTCACGTCACCGGTCATCGTCCAGGCGAGGGTTGCCGCGTGCAACCACTTTCCGACGTGCTCGCCCTGCCACGGGTGGACCCCCGGGCGGTTCTCGAAGCCGTCGACCAGGTAGCCGGTTTCCGCCATGTACCACAAGCGGTGATCGCGCCACGCCGAGAGGCGCTCTCCCTGCGACCCGGCGACCTCGAGCGTCCTAAGCGCCCGCCAGTTGTCCATGGACTGTGGCCCGATCATCGTCGTCCGGGAAAGACTAACACCCGGTCCTCGGCGCGAAGCGCAGGCACGCGGGTCGTGGAATACTAGGGGCTCGCCTGAAACCAGGCAGCGGCAAAAACACGTTGGAGGATCCCATGGCAGAGAGCAAAGCCCTCAACCTCGATGAGCATCCGGGCTACGTCGACCTCGCCCGGCGCGCACGGGAGAACAAGCCGCCGTCAACGGCGACGCCGCTCGGTGCGGTCGCCGGATCGCGAGTCCCCGGGAACAAGACACGGGCCGCCATGGCCGACGAGTTGAGGGCCGAGGACGATCTGGTCTCCGCGAGTTTCGGCACCATCCACTTCAAGCCGGTGACAGTGGCAGGCGTTGAGCTCAAGCTCGAACCGCTGCAACCGAGCATCGGCACGGTCGTGCACGGGATCGACCTGGCCCGCGATCTCGCCGAACCGGAGATGGTGTCGTTCCTACGCGGCCTCTGGCTGGAGCGCCGGGTGATCATGTTCCGCGACCAGAACCACCTGACCCCGCGCCAGCAGTTCGAGTTCGCCAGTCACTTCGGCGAGGTCGGCGTGCAGTACGGCGAGCGGGGCCACGAGCCGAACTCGCGGAGCGAAATGAGGGGTCCGGCCGTCATCGAAGGAGTGCCGGAGATGCTGGTACTGATCTCCGACGAGAAGGTCCCCGCCGCGGCATCCGGCTGGCATGCGGACGCCACCTGGCAGAAGCGGCCGCCCATGGCCTCGGTGCTGATGTGCCGCGAGGCGCCCCCGGTCGGCGGCGACACGTGCTTCTGCGACTGCTACAGCATGTGGCAGGGCTTGTCCGAGGCAACCCGGGAACGCGTTCAGCACCTCACCGCGATCCATGAAGGCGGGCTCGTCCACCAGATGGATGGGAAGACGCCCGTGTCACAACACCCGGTGGCCCGCACGCATCCCGAAACGGGCAAGACCACGCTGTATGTCCAGCAAGGCTTCGTCAAGCGGTTCGCGCCCGAGCACGGCGTTCCCGAGGACGAGGAACGTGCGCTGCTCGCCGAGATGAAGCGCCAGGAAGGCCGGCTCGAGTACACCTGCCGCTTCCGCTGGGAGCCAGGGTCCATCGCCATGTGGGACAACCGGGCCGTTCTGCACAGCGCCAGCGCTGATTTCTGGCCGCATCGCCGGCGCATGGAACGATTGACGATCCTCGACCACGACATCTCGCGCAGGACGCCCTACTACGCACCTTCGAGCTAGGGACATGCGAAGCGCCCCGACGGCTCGCCGCCCCGTCGTCGACCTGTCCGGCAATACGCTCGAAGAGACGATCGAGATGCTAGCGAGTCCGCATCGCCGGAAGGTCGCGATGCGCAAGTTGATGGCCGCGGGACGTACCGGTACGCCGGTCGTTCGCGCCGGTCTCAAGCACAAGGACCCGGACGTGCGCATCGCGTGCTGCAAGGTTCTCGACCACTTCATGGACGAAGCTGCTGTTCCGGAGTTGATCGCGAACCTGGACCATCGGCATCCAGGCGTTCGATCCTGGGCGATCCATGCGCTGGCCTGCGACCGCTGCAAGGAAGGGGTGTGCCGTCCGGGCGAGGAGGACGTCATACCGATCGTCGCCGAAGCGCTACTCCACGACGAGGACCGACAGGTGCGCCAGCAGGCGGCCGGCCTGCTCGGCCCTTCGGTCCTGCGCAGCGAAGCCGCCAAGACCGCCATCGCGCATGCACACAAGCACGACCCGCACCCGGCCGTGCGCAAGATCGCCGGCTGGTGGGTGCCAGGCGGCGTCCGCTACCGGAAGCTCCGCGTCTAGGTACGCGGCTCCCGGGTACGCGACCCGCCCAACAATGCGGACGTTCTCGGATCGAAATGCCCCGATGCAATAAGCTTATAATCCGGGACGGGGTGGCCAGTTGGATAATGTCGTGGGATTCGACCCGTTCCGAGCGTCTTGCATCTCAACCGGCGCACGCCGGTGGCCCTTGGCGGTAACCCTCGCAAGCTTCCTCGCCGTCGCCTCGGCGGCACAGGATGCGGAGGAGGACGGCGACACCGAGACCGTGCCGGCCGACACGATCGAAGAAGCGCCGGTGGTCGCGCCGACCGAACTCGAGGACGCACCCGTGGTGCCGATGACCGACGTCGAGGAAATCGTGGTCACCGGTTCGCGCTTGGCGCGCACCCCGGGAGAGCTCGCGGGCAACCTCGTGATCCTGGACGAGGACTTCATCAACGCCACCGGCGAGGTGACGCTGGAACGCGTGCTACGCCAGTTGCCACAGAACCTCAACTCCACCACGGAGCAGGTCTTCAGCGATTTCAACAACGTGGCCAACTTCACGGGTGCATCGACCGTGAACCTGCGCGGTCTCGGCGCCGAGTCCACGCTCATCCTGATCGACGGCAAGCGCGTCGGCCACAACGGGTTCCTGGGCGGCGTCACCGATGTCTCCAGCATTCCCTTGTCCATCGTGGAGCGGGTCGAGGTCATGCTCGACGGCGCGTCGGCCATCTACGGTTCGGACGCCGTCGGGGGCGTGGTCAACATCATCACGCGCAAGGACTACCAGGGCGTGGAGATCGACCTGAACTACAACACGCCGAGCGGCCGCGAGTACGGCGAATGGCGCGGCACGGTTTCCGCCGGCGGCAACCTGGACGGATCCCGCGTCCGGGCGACATATTCCCGCGCCGTGCATTCCGGTCTCGACGGTGCGGACCGGGAAGCCACCCTGTTCCAACGTTCCAACTACGCGGGGCCGCAGTACGACATTCGTTTCTGCTGTCTGCCCGGGCCGATCCACGTCCCGATCCTGTTTCGCCTCGGTGGCGACGTGTTCACCCAGGCCGAATACGACGCGCTCTCCCCCGAGGACCAGGCCCGGGCGTCGGCGGAGACCCACGCGGTACTCCCGCCGGGGTTCAACGCCGGTTCCAGCGTCGACGAGATCACGCGCTTCGGACCACCGAACTGGGGCTCGGCGACGCAGGCCGGCTGGGACGTCCTGCCCGAGACCGTGCGCAACAGCTTCTCGGGAAGTCTCGACAGGGACTTGAACGACCGCATGAGCGCGGAAATGCACGCACGCTACGAGCGTCGGGACACGACCTATCGGCGAGGCTTCGTGGGATTCTCCGGCCAGACCCTGGGCGGCGGCAACCCGTTCAATCCCCTTGGCCGCAGCGTCCACCTGCGTGGCCAGCGGCCGGACATGGGCGCCGTCGCCACCGAGACGATCGCGGACATCTTCAACGTCGGCATCGATTTCGAGGGCTCGCTCGGCGACAACTGGGATTGGGAGGCCGGCTTCGGTTTCAGCTCCGACGATTCCAGGAGCCAGCGCCTGAACACTTTTGACACCCAGACGTTGGGCGCGGGCCTCACGTCGGACGGGGTGACGCCCCGCAGCCAGTTTCTGGGCGGGCACGACGCCGCGTCGTGCGCCGAGGTGGGCGGCACGTTCTTCTTCGGTCTGTGCCGGATCACTCTGCCGCCGCTCGACCCGATCAACCCGTTCGGCGATCTGTCGCCGTATCTCAACGACGCGCTTCGGGCCGGCAGCCTGAACGAACAAAAGCGTGTCGATGCGCTACTGCGCGGCGGACTCGGGGCATTGCCGGCCGGCGAAGTGCGGTTGCTCGTCGGCTACAGTTGGCACGAGACCGCTCTGAACAGCGCAAGCGAGTTCCAGATCGGCACAACGAGGGCGCCGATCGGCGAGATCGACACGTTCGAGACCGATGCCCAGCGCGTCAACCAAGCCGTCTTCGGCGAAGCCCTCGTGCCGCTTTTCAACGCGCTGACGCTCGCCCTTTCGGCGCGGTGGGACTCCTACGACAAACCGGACGTCCTCTACCGGGACTCCGAGGAAGGACCGGAGACCGCCGAAGACATTCGCGACCCCGGCACCAAGACCACCTGGGGCGCCGGCCTCGTGTTCACGCCCGTCGACGACATCACCTTCCGCGTCAACGCGCAGACCGCCTTCGTGGCACCGCAACTCAACCAGATCCTGCGGCGCACCAGCGAGGCTATGGTTAGCGGTTTCCGGGGACTCTTGATCCAGAATCCGGACGGGTCGCTGGGTTTCGCCGACGCCTTGATCACGGAAGGGGGCAATTCCGAACTCGGCCCGGAAACGGCGGATACCCTGAGCGCTGGCGTCGAGTTCAACCCGCGCTTCCTGCCGGGACTCGGATTGAAGGCGACCTGGAACGAAACGCAGTACGAGGACCGCATCAGCCTGCTTTCGGCCTTCATCATCGACCCCGACAATCCGCCGAGCAATACGCGCTACTTGGCCGGCGAAGACATCTGGTTCCAGGAACGCCGTTGGATCAACGTGTCGTCGGTCGACCGCGAAGGCGTCGACTACGAGGCCTACTACCGCACATCCACCGACGTCGGCGACTTCACGGCGCAAGTCCGGCATTCGCGCACCGACAACTACCAGTTCACGCTCGACCCGGCGACCGACGACCCGATCAGCGTCGTGGGACACACCAAAGGGAGCACCGCGATCGGCGTGGTGTCCGAAACGGCGTCGACGGCCCAGTTCAGTTGGGGCTACCGCGGGATGGAAGCTGCCGTGGACGTGTCGTCGCGGTCCGAGACCACCACGGAAATCGGTGGCGTCATCACCACCTACGACCCGGCCACCATCGTCGATCTCAGCTTGAGCTACAACTTCGCGGAGGCCCGGTGGTTGCCCGCGCCGGCTTGGGCGAGCACGACCCGCGTCAGGCTGACGATCAACAACCTGCGCGATAGCTTTGGCACGACGTCAAGCGTCAGCGATGACGGGGAAGCGCTGGACGCGAACAACGACGCCCGCTCGCTGCTCTACGGCCGCGTATTCAACCTGTCGCTGCACATGTCGATGTAGTCCGGAGCTTGCCGTGAATCCGCTTTACAGAACCGCGCTCGTCCTCGGCCTGGTGGCCGGTGCTCCGGTGTCCGTCCAGGCCGAGGAATTCGTCCTGGAGGGCGATCTGTCGGCCTTCTACGCCAGCGGCAACTTCGTCGTTTGGGAGCCGAAGCAATCCGCGCGAGGCGCCTCCGCCGCGGGCCTGAGCATGTCGGCTGCGTCCACCGCCGCGAAGCCGACCCAGGCGATATCGGCCGACAGGCCGACCGAAGCGGCACGGCCCTACGATGTGATCGCCGAATCGCCTTTGCTAGCGGACGGCACGTTAGGGGTGGAAGGAACCGTCGAGACGCCACGGCGTGCCTATTTCTACGTGCTCGACGCGGTTGGCCACGAGGGCCGGCGCCTCGCCCCCATGAAAGGCAACGCGTTCATCCTGGAGCCCGGCTGGCTGCGCCTGCACATGAGTCGGCCGGGGCAGTTTTACATCGAAGGCGGGCCGTTGAACGACGCCGTCTACAACAGTTGGCGGCGTTCGGCACCGTTCGTGGAAGCCCAGGCCGAGTACCAACGGCTCATCCGGAGGGTCGACGGCGAGACCGAGGACGAGCGCCGCCGGCGC
The DNA here is from genome assembly GCA_026706385.1 of Gammaproteobacteria bacterium. Classification (GTDB taxonomy): domain Bacteria; phylum Pseudomonadota; class Gammaproteobacteria; order Pseudomonadales; family Azotimanducaceae; genus VXYL01. Next base: position 161,453 of record JAPOYV010000114.1, on the reverse strand, counting down.
GTCGACCAGGCGGCGGCGGTGTTCGATGGGATGCTGACCCTCGAGACCGAAGGACGTGCGCGCATCGCCACCACCCATCCGGATCCCTTCGTCCGGCGCCTGACGCTGGAGACCACTTGGCTCGGGGGAGACTGGATGCTCGAGGCGTGGCGTGGCCTCGCGGTGCTGACGCCGGATGACCCGTGGGTCCGGGAGAAGCTCGCAAGCGCCGAGGAACGCGCCGCGAAACGGGCCGAGGAGCGGCAGCGCTTCGCAGTCGGTGCGGGGATTCGCGACTTCGTCGCCGACACGCTCGACGGCGAATCCGTTCGGCTGGCGGACGTTCGCGCCGAGAGTACCTATGTGCTCCTCGAGTTCTGGGCGTCCTGGTGCGGCCCGTGCCGCGTCGAGATCCCGCACATGAAGGAAGCCTACGACCGCTACCGGGCCGAGGGCTTCGAGATCGTCTCCTTCACGATCGACGACGACCGCGAGGACTGGGAGATCGCCTCCGAGGAGGAACAGTTGCCTTGGCCGAACCTAGGCATGGGCCGGGATGCCGAGGCGCCGCTGGCCTACAACGTGACCGGGGTGCCGAAGAACTACCTGGTGGAGTCGAGCACCGGCGAAATCGTCGCCAAGGATCTGCGCGGCCATCATCTCGACGAGAAACTTGAAGAGCTCTTGAACTGAAACCCTTGCCCTCCTCGGCTCGCTCCCTGGGCCGGCGGATTGCCGTCGGCGCGATGCTCTCCGGCTGCGTGGCCTGCACGCAGGAGCCGGGCTTCCGGATCCAGGGCGACATCGGGACGTTCGTCACCACGGGCGAAGCGGTCCTCGTCGGTAGTACCTCCGTTCCGGGCGAAGAGCGCGTCTACGCCACGGCACCGATCCGCGACGGCCGGTTCGAGTTGCTCGGGGAGACCGGACCCGCCTGGCTCGGCAAGGTCAAGGTCCTTGTCGACGACGAAACGCGTACCGCCAGCCAGGTTATCGTGGAGCCCGGTTCTCTTTTGGATATCCAGTGGGGCGGCTGGGTCGCGGGGCTGACCACCGCGGGCGGTGGCCCCTATCACCAGCGGCTAATCCTGTCCTGGCGAGACACCGACGCGTACCGCGACACCTTGGCGCAATACACCGAGGTCATGACGACGAAGCGCGATACGCCGGAAGGCCCCGAACACGAGGATCTGCTGGCGGATGCGAACCGGCTGTACGGCGAGCTGGATCGAATCAGGCGGACGGCGTTGGATGCGCTGGCCGGTGACGAGGAACCGCTGACCGCGCTGCTCGCTATCGAGTTCGGCGCGCTGGGCGCAACGACGGCGGCTCTCGAGCGGCTGGACGTATTGGCACCCGGACTCTCCGACTTGGGCCTCACTCGGCGCGTGGCGCAGAAGCGCAAGCGCATCGAGGCCGTACAAGAACTGGCCGCGAACAATGCGGCCCTGGTGCCCGGCGCGATCGCACCGGACTTTGCGGCTGAGTCCTTGGGCGGAGAGCCCACGGACCTGTCCACCGTCGTCGCCGCGAACGAGATCGTGCTCGTGGACTTCTGGGCATCCTGGTGCGGGCCTTGCATCAAGCAGTTCCCGCATCTCAAGGAACTGCGCGCGCAATACGGGGACCAGGGCTTCGAAGTGGTCGGGGTATCCCTGGACACCGACGAGGAGGACTGGCGCGAAGCCAGTGCGGACCACGAGTTGACGTGGGTGGACCTCGGGGACCAGCTCGCCTTCTCCAGTCCCGCGGCCGTGGCTTTCGGGGTCACGCACCTGCCCAAGACCTACTTGCTCGACACGGACCGGAGAGTCCTCGCCAAGGACCTGCATCCGGACGCGCTCAGCACGGAACTCGCCGAGCGTCTCCGGTCGACTCCCTGAGACGCAGCCGATTCGTGCGCCATGCGGCGCTAACATAGGCGCGCGCATGAAAGTAACCGCCCGACTGATCTGGCTCGCCGCACGCATCGGCGTCGTCGTCGCGGCCGTCGTCGTGCCGTTCGGGTACGCGATCACCGGCGTTCATGCCGACGTCTTGATGGGGGTCGGCTGCGGCGTAGCCGTCGGCATGGGGGTCGGCTTGCGAGGCGGTCCGGAGAGCGGGCCGTGGACCGGCATCCTCACCGGCGTGATCGTCGGCGTGGCAACGGCGCTGATCGCGGGCCTGGTGCCCGGCAATGCGTACGGCCTCCTGGTCGTACCCGTTCTCGCCTTGGCCGTCGGCTTGATCACCGGCTTCCGCGGGGCGGCCATCGCGGGCTATCGCGATATGGCGAAGGAGGCGCTCATCGTCGCGGTTCTCGTCACATTGGGTTTTCTTCCCGCCTGGATCGTCCAGGGACACTTCGCTGACGGCTTCTGGTCCTACGGGACGCTGGCCATCGCGGCTACGCTAGTGCTGTCCTCCTGGACTGCCCTCGCGGGCGGCCTCCTGAGCCACCGCCGCGAGGGATGGCGCGACAACCGGCCGCCTCTGGTGCTGGTGCTGACGGCCTTGGTGATTCCCGTCGCTGTCGCCTGGGGGATGTACACCGGCGAGTTGGAGGAAGGTCGTGGTCTCTCGGGCATCTACCTCGTACTCGGCATCCTCGCGATCGCCGGTATGTCCGTTGGCCTCACGGCGGTTTCGTTTCTGCTCGGGCGTGGCGTGATCACGTGGCTGCAGCCGCGGATCCGCGTCTACGGCTACCTAGCCGACTACCTGAATGTCATGTGGGTGCCGATCGGCGCCTTTGCGGTCGGCTACCTCACGATCATCGTCCTCTTCGCCGGGTTCTACGGCATGCTGGAGCGCTTCCAGCCCGGCGCCTTCGCCGACGCCGGCACCGGGATCACCGAGTGGCTCTCGTTCGCATTCTTCACCGCGCTCGGCCAGGAGTTCGCGGCCGCGAAACCGGTTTCCGTGGGAGCAAGGATCCTGGTCGGCACGCACCTGATCATCTCGGCCGGTTGGGCGGTCGTGCTGTTCGCGGCAGTCATGTCCTCCATCGGGCCGAAGCTGGACGAGATCGCACGACGCCACGCGGAAGACGAGGACTGACCGCGTTCGTCCCCTGCGCTAGCGGCCTTTCCACACCGGCTCGCGCTTCTCGGCGAATGCCCGCGCCCCCTCGCGCTCGTCCTCGCTGGCATAGAGCCGGTCCACGGTGGGGAACCGGCGCTCGGCAACGTGGCGCAGCGCGTCCTGGGCACGCATGGTCTCGGCCTCGCGAACCACCTCCTTGATCGCCGCGAAGACCAGCGGCGGGCCGGCCGCCAAGGACGCGGCGAGTTCACGGGCGCGCGCCATGAGCTTGCCCGGTTCGACGATCTCGTTGACCACGCCCCACCGGTGCGCTTCCTCGGCATCCAACCAGCGGCCGGTGAGCAGCAGATCCATGGCGACATGGTAGGGAACGCGCTTGGGCAACTTGATGGACGCAGCATCGGCCAGCGTTCCCGCGCGGATCTCCGGGAGTGCGAATGTCGCGGTGTTTGCGGCCAGGATCAGGTCGCAGGACAGCGCCAACTCCCAGCCGCCGCCCACCGCCATGCCGTTCACGGCCGCGATGATCGGCTTGTTGAGGTCCGGCAACCGCTGGATGCCACCGAAACCGCCGACGCCGTAGTCGCCGTCGACGGCATCGCCCGCCGCGGCGGCCTTCAGATCCCAACCGGCACAGAAGAATCGTTCGCCCGCGCCGCGCAGGATCGCCACCCGCAGCGAGGCGTCGTCCCGGAAATCGACGAATACCTCGCCCATGGCGCGGCTCGTGGCGAGATCAATGGCATTCGCCTTCGGGCGGTCCAGCGTCACTTCGAGCACCGTCCCGTCGATACGGGTCTTGACCGGATTCGCCATGCCTGCCTCCCTTGCCTAACTCGTAGCCTCGCTGCCCGCGAGTACCTTTCCGGCACCGACACCGTGCCGCCGCAACGCCTCCATGATGGAAACGAGACAGTCGTCGCGCAATCGCTCGAGTTCCTTCACTGTCCTGCCCCCGGCTTGCCGCGCGGTGCCGGAAGCCAGCTTCTCGATCAGGCCGTCGGTCAGTTCGGGGGCCTCGAAGCGTGTCCAGGGCAGTTTCAGGGCGGGGCCGAACTGTTCCATGAAATGGCGCATCCCGGCATCGCCGCCAGCCATATGGAAGGCTAGGAAGGTGCCCATGAACGCCCAGCGAAGACCGGGCCCGAGAGTGATGGCGGCATCCAGTTCCTCGGTGGTCGCCACATCGTCGTTGACCAGGTGCAGCGCTTCGCGCCACAGCGCCTCCTGCAACCGGTCGGACAGGAAGCCGTCGATCTCGTTGCGGACCCGCAACGGCTGCATGCCGAGGTCTGCGTAGAAGGCCATGGCTCGATCGACGTATTCGCGCGCGGTGCGCTCGCCGCCCAGGACCTCGACAAGCGGCAGCAGGTAGACGGGGTTGAACGGATGGCCGACGACGATCCGCTCCGGATGCTCGCAGTCGGCCTGCAAGTCGCTCGGCTTAAGTCCCGACGTACTCGATGCCACCAAGACCTCGGGTTCCGTCGACGCGTCGATCCGGGCGATCAGGGCGCGTTTCAGATCCGCACGCTCCGGGGCGCTCTCCTGGACGAAATCCGCCCCGCCGCATGCGGATTCCAAGGCGTCTGCACAACGCAGCCTGGCGGTGCTGGCCCCTTCGTCGAGGCCCAGCCTCGCGAGCGCTGGCCAAGCGTTGTCAACCGCCGACCGGAGCTTGCCCTCCCAGTCCGGGGCTACGTCCCAGGCGACGACGTCCAGCCCGTTCGCGAGCGCGCGTGCTGCCCAACCGGCGCCTATGACGCCGGCGCCAATGACTGCAAGGGTCCGATTGGCCAGTGCTCGTCTCCGAGTGCGTCAGCGACGCGCCAAGCCGAACTTGTCGCGGGCCTCGTCCGGGCCGAGCACACGAGCCCCGAGCAACTCGACGATCTGGCGCGCACGTTCGACAAGCTGCGCATTCGTCGCGTAGACGCCGCGCTTGAGGTACAGGTTGTCCTCGAGGCCGACGCGGACATGACCGCCGAGCAGAACGGACTGCGCGGCGAACGGCATCTGGTTGCGGCTGATCGCGAACGCCGTCCAATTCGCTCCCGGCGGCAGCATGTCCACGCACGCCTTGAACACGCCGACGTCGGCGGGCGCGGCCCACGGGATGCCGAAGCAAAGCTGGAACAAGGGCGGATCGTCCAAGAGCTCCTCGTCGAGCATCTGCAGCGTGAAGCTCAAATGGCCCGTGTCGAAGATCTCCAACTCCGGCTTGACACCGAGTTCCCGAATCCGGCGCGCGCCCAAACGCAGCATGTCGGGGGTCGACACGTACACCAGGCTGCCCTCGCCGAAGTTGTACGAGCCGCAGTCCAGCGAGCAGATCTCGGGCAGGAGTTCCGCAACGTGCGGCAGGCGGTCGACGGCGCCGACGAGGTCGGTCTCGTTGCCGAACCTCGTGGGTGCGTCGTCCGGGCCGATGAACAGGTCGCCGCCCATGCCCGCCGTCAGGTTGATGACCACGTCGGTTTCCGCGTCCCGGATCCGATCGACGACTTCCCGATACAGCGCGACATCGCGGGAGCCCTTGCCGGTCGCCGGGTCGCGCACATGGCAGTGCACGATGGCGGCACCGGCCTTGGCGGCGTCGAGTGCGGAGGCCGCGATTTGGGCCGGCGTGACGGGGATATCGGGATGCTTGCCGACGGTGTCGCCGGCGCCGGTAACCGCACAGGTGATCACAACCTCGGGATTCATGGCATCGGCTCCCCTTTGCGACTGCCTCGGAACGACTTTACACCCGGCGACGGGACGGACGCACCGTTCGGGCGCGGGTTTTCCCACAGGCGGCTTCGATCGCCCATTCCTGCGCTATGCTCACTGGCAATGCGCCTGATTATCGACACGGACATCGCACTCGGCGCGGTCCACGACGGCCGTCCGCGGGACGTCGACGACGCCTATGCCGTCGTCGCCTCGCTGAACAGCGCCGCGATCGCCGTGGTCGGGATCACCACCGTGTTCGGCAACGCGCCGCTGGCCGATACCGACGCGATCGCACGCGAGATCGTGGCGATGAAGGGCAGCACCGCGCCGGTCGCCACCGGTGCCGCGGAACCGCTCTCGCGCGACGGACCGACAACCAACGACGCGGTGGAGTTCATGGCCGATACGCTGAAGTCGCAGTCAGCGCACATCGCGGCCATCGGTCCACTGACCAACGTAGGCTTGCTGGCACGACGCTATCCGGAACGGCTCGCGAACGCTGCATCCGTGGCCATCGTCGGCGGCCGCACGGCGGGCAACCGGTTCATGCTCCACGGCAAGGGTCCGGTGAACGACTTCAACGTGGAGAACGACATCGAAGCTGCTCGCGCCGTGCTCGAACACGGCGTTCCCGTCACCATGGCCGGCTTCGAGTTGACGAGCCAGGTCGCGCTTGGCAGCGCCCATCTCGAAGCGCTCCCCGCCTCCCCCATCCGCGAGCACTTCCTCGCACGGACGCGCCCTTGGCTGGAGCACTGGCAGCGTACGTTCCCCGGCGATGACGGGTTCCATCCCTGGGACTCCGCGGCCATCGACTGGCTACTCCATCCAGAGCGCTATATGCGCGAGAACCGCGGCTGGCGAATCGGCGTTTCGCCGGACGATCCAGACGTGCGCTGGCTCGAGACCAGCCCGAAACTGGGTGGCGGACCGGTCACCTTCCTCACCGGGTTCGTTGACGGCGGCGCGGCTGCACTCGTCGACGACATCGTCCAAAGCACCTACTGAACGACGGACGTATGCCATAATCGCCCTTTCGGTCGGAGCTACGCCATGGATCAGACCAACGTTGTCGAGAACGAGCTTCCGGCGGACACGGCGACGACGCCGTCCGCCTACGTGCCGCCGTTCCAGCTCACGAAGGGACAGCCGCCGCCGTTCGCGCACAACGGGGGGCGGTCCTACATGATGCTCGACCGCGACGGCGACGCCGGCACGGCGGCCGCCACGGAGGCGGCGTTCGCCCAGGTCGCCGAAGGCACGGGCGACGAGGTCATCGAGTTGCTCGAGACCGCGCCGCCGGGCCCGATCCAGACCAAGTGGGGGCTCGGGTTCCGCGAATACGACGAGTGCATGGCCTACATCCACGAGAACAACATCGAGGCGCCGGCAGGGGGGCTGGCGCTACCGTTGCGCTACACGGTCCACGAAGACCCCACCTACTCTATCGTCTCGTCGAACGCGCTTTGGCAGGATCCCGCGCGCAAGGCCGAGGCGGACGCGGTCCGGCAATACGAGCGCAATCACGGTCGACGGTGCCTCTACTTCCCGCAAATACTCCGCGATGCGCGGCGCATGGAGGAGTACCACCCCGGCCTCTCGGCCAACAGCCCGGAGTGCATGGACAGGCTCGGGGTCGCGCTCGCGCATCTCGAGTCGAAGTGCCGGAACTTCTACGACGCGCACGAAGTCGAGCGCGTCTTCTACTTGGAAATCGAGAAGCTCCTTCTCGACTTCTTCCCCGGCTCGACCGACGCGCTGGTCTACAACCACGACGTATTCAACAAGGACTACACGGGCGACCGGACCGAGGACCAGGACAACAAGGATCCAGGCGTGAACCGCGGCTACGCCAACCTCGTCCATAACGACCTGAACGACAACAGCGGCCGCGTGCGCTGCCGCGAGTTGCTGACCCAGAACCTGCGCAACTTCGGTCGCACGCAGCACTACACCGAGGCCGAGGCCGACGCCAAGATGTCCCGGCGCTTCATGTCCATCAACCTGGCGAAGCCCATGGAGACCGTGGGGCAGAATCCGTTCGTGCTCTGCGCCTGGCCCTCGTTCGCCGACCAGCCGTACATCACCAACTACCGGATCTACGACGACCGGGTCGGCGAGACCACGCGCTTCACGTACCGCCCGGACCACGAGTGGTACTGGATCCCGCAGCAGAAGGCCACCGAAGTCTCGATGCTGAAGTGCTACGACTCGGTCACGGACGGTTCGGTTTCGCGGTGGTCGTTCCACACGGCCTGCGTGGATCCCACGGCGCCCGCTGATGCGCCGTGCCGGAAAAACGTCGTCGTCCGGTCCTTCGTCTTCTTCTAGGCCTACGCGCCAGGGTGCAAGGTCGGTTGTAGTCTGCCGACACCGAATTGAGCCGAAGAGAGTGACGGTGGGGTCGATGGCGTGGCCAGATACTCCCGGTTCGGATCTCGAGTACGCCGGATTCTGGCTTCGCGTCGGGGCGGTTGTGATCGACTCCGTGCTCGTGGCGATCATCATCGTCCCGCTGATGTGGTGGGCCTACGGCGAGCGTTACTTCCTCGGTCCTGATCTACTGACGGGAGGACCAGCAGGCATTCTCATCCGGTACGTCCTTCCCGCGGTGCTCGTGATTGGCTGGCGACACCCGGCAAGATGGTGATCTCCGCCACCATCGTGGATGCCCGGACGGGTCGAAGACCGTCGACCGGGCAACTCGTTGGTCGCTATTTCGGCTACATCGTATCGACACTGCCGCTTGGGCTCGGCCTGATCTGGGTTGCGTTCGATAGCCGGAAGCAGGGCTGGCACGACAAGCTCGCAGGGACGGTGGTCGTGAGGAGAAGGTCGGGTGCCGGGGTGCCGGTTGTCTTCGACGACGCGCCCCGATGAGTTGAGCGAACAGCAGCGACCGCATTGCGTCCCGTCGCCTCTCCGGTGGTGGTGCCCGGGGCCCGGATAGCGGCGTTTCCCTTTACTCGTCGCCCACTCGGCGCAACTGGATGGCGTCGACCGCGGTCTGTGCCAGGACGTCGGAAATCACCACGACGCGTCCGTCCGGCGGCACGCCCTCACGCTCCCGCAACACCTTGAGCGCCGTCCGAATCGTCTTCTCGGGATCGCTGCTGAAGGCAGTCCTGTGCGCGAAGACGCCGCGGTTCAGCATCAGGCGCCGACGTGTCTGGCTCAAGTTCGTGAACGCGAATATCGGCACGCGTTCGGGCCGGCAATTGGTTACGGCGTCCGCGGTGATCCCGCGCCGGGTGATGACGACGATACCCTCGGCACCGAGAGCGTCGGCCAAGTGGACCGCGGCACGCGCGAGATGCTGCTTGTCGGTGTCGATGGCGAGTGCCTGATGCAGGCCGAACCCCTGTTGGCGCTCGCTCGCCTCGGCGATGTTCGCCAACTGCTCGACGCATCGCACGGGGTACTTCCCGATGGCGGTCTCGCCGGACAGCATGATGGCGTCGACGCCTTCGTACACGGCGTTGGCGACATCCGTGACCTCTGCGCGCGTCGGGATCGGGTTGTCGACCATGGACTCCATCAGGTGCGTGGCGACGATGCAGCGCTTGCCGAGCTGCACGCTGGTCTCGACGAGGCGCCGCTGCACGCTCGGCAACGCGGCGATGTCGGTTTCGATGCCGAGATCCCCGCGGGCGACCATCACCCCATCTGCCGCTTCGGCGATACCCGTGGCGTTGGCGAGACCTTGCTGGTTCTCGATCTTGGCGATGACCTTCACCGTCCTCGCCCCCTTCGGCCCTAGCAGGTCGCGTAGTTCCTCGATGTCCCCGGGAGAGCGGGCAAAGGACAGGGCGACGTAGTCGATCTCGTGTTCCATGCCGAAGGCGATGTCGGCGCGGTCCTTGGCCGTGAGCGCGGGGAGGTTGAGTGCGACGCCGGGGAGGTTGACGTGCTTGCGGCTGCCGAGTGTGCCGCCGTCCACCACGCTGCATTGCAGGCGCTTGCCGACGCGCTCGACCACGTCGACGTTCAGTAGACCGTTGTCCAAGCGGACGCGGTCGCCGACCCCGACGGCGTCAGGGAGTTCCGGGTAGTCCACCACAACCGATGGTGGCCGAGACATCGCCTTTGGCTGCGGCTCGACGTCCAAGAAAACCGTCTCGCCGGCTGCGACGCGCAAGGGCTCATCCAGAACGCCCGTGCGGATCTCCGGCCCTTGCGTGTCCAGCATGATCGGAACCGCATAGCGCACCTTGCGGTTCAGGGTCTTGACCCAGTTGATGACGCTCGCGGCCTCGTCGTGCGTCGCATGCGACATGTTCAGGCGAACGATCGACATCCCGGCCTCGTACATCCGCTCGATTGCCGGATACGAACCCGTGGCCGGGCCGATCGTGGCGATGATCTTGGTCTTGCGTCGCATGCCTGCAACCGTAACACCGCTTGGCGAAGGCTTCGTGACACTGACCGAGTAGTCCCACCGCGCTGTGCCTGTAGGAGATCCGCCATCGACCGCGTAGGACCCGTTTTGCGTCTAGGACCCGTTTTGCGTCTGTCCGATTCCTTTACAATCCATGCTCCAAGGAGGTCCCCTTGGAATTCGTCGGCAGCCACATCCTCTCGGTTGACCAGTTCGAGCGCGAGGACATCGACCGGTTGTTCACAGTGGCCGACGACATGGTCCCGTACGCCCGCCGACGCCGAATCACGCGCGTGCTGCAAGGGGCGATTCTCTCGAACATGTTCTTCGAACCCAGCACGCGCACACGGGTGTCGTTCGGCTGCGCGTTCAACCTGCTCGGCGGCGACGTCCGGGAGACCACCGAGGTCAAGGCGTCGGCTTTGGCCAAGGGCGAGTCCCTGCACGACACCGCCCGCGTGCTGTCCGGCTACAGCGACATCATCGTGATGCGCCATCCGGTCGAGGGCGCGGTTGCCGAGTTCGCGTCGGCATCGCGGGTACCGGTAATCAACGGTGGCGATGGGGCCAACGAGCACCCGAGCCAGGCTCTGCTGGATCTCTACACGGTGCGCCGGGAGATCGGCGCGCGGGCGGCGCGGCAAGGGGCCACCGCCGGAATCGACGGCCTCAGGATCGCCTTGGTGGGCGACCTGAAGTTCGGACGGGCCGTGCACTCGCTTCTCAAGTTGCTGGCCCTGTTCGACGACGTCTCAGTGCACCTCGTCTCGCCTCCCGGACTGGAAGCGCCGGACGACGTCACCGCCCCCCTGCGCGACCGTGGACACGCGGTCTCCACCTACCAGGAGTTGGAGGAAGGCATCCAGCACGTGGACATCCTGTACGTCACCCGCACGCAGGAGGAGCGCTTCGGGAGCAGCGCCGATGCCGATCGCTATCGCGGGCTGTTCCGGGTCAACGAGGAGATCTACACGGAGCACTGCGAGCCGAATACGGTGATCATGCATCCGCTCCCGCGCGACTCCCGTGCCCAGGCCCAGGAACTCGACGAGGACCTCAACGCGAATCCCAACCTCGCCATCTTCCGCCAGACCGACAACGGCGTCGTGGTGCGCATGGCGCTGTTCGCGATGGTGCTCGACATCGCCGAGCAGGTGCACGATCACGCCCTGCCGGTGACCTGGTACACCGCAAAGCGCACGCCGCGGCGGCCTGTGTCGCGCTAGCGGGTCGCGTCACTCCAAGGCCGGTAGCGCCTCGACGAGCACCCGCCACCCGGGGCCGGACGCGATGTCGAAGCGTTCCGCGAAACTCGCCTGGTTGAGCGCCACTGCGATCTTGCCGACGCTGTTGACGTAGAGCACGGCTTCGCCCATGCCAACGTCGGCGAAGGTCCGCGCGAACGGCACGTCATCCGCGAATCGACGCGCCCCGTCCGGGCCCGTGATCGTGACCCGGTAGCGCACACCCAGGGTCAGCGCCTTCCAGTCGGCCGGCAGGTTCGTCCAGATGTTGCCGAAGTGCACGTCGAGCACCGGGATATTGCCCACCAGTCGATTCGCTTCGATCGTCGGGCGCTGGTAGTCGAGGCGCACGGCTTGCGTCGCCTCGCCCGCCTCCTCGAAACGCAGCTTGCCGCTCGCCAGCAACGCGCCGACATGCGCATAAAGGTCTCGCCCATGGAAGGTATGCGATCGCTCCGACCCCGGCAGCCGATGCTTGCTCTCATCGATCCGCCGAACCGCAACGACGCCGACGCCGTCGTGCAGCAGCGTGAGCGTGCCGTTGTTCGGTGTCACGACCAGTTGTCCGTTCGCCAACCGTGCGACCACCGACTCGCGGTCCGAGCCGACCCCCGGGTCGACGACCGAGACGAAGACGGTGTCCGACGGCCAGTAGTTGACCACCGCGTGCAACCGGTAGGCGGCTTGCCAGATGTCGAAGGCCGGGATCTCGTGGGTCAGGTCGTCGACAACGAGTCCGGGCGCGACCCGCCGGGCCACGCCGCGCATGGCGGCGACGGCATGATCCTCGAGGCCGAAGTCGGTCTGCAGAACCAAGGGTCCCGCGGCCCCGTGGACAGACAGCAGCAGTGCCGCTGCGGCGTACGCGAGTCTCAAGGCCGAGCTCAGCGCAGACTGAACCGGGCGTTCACGATCCCGGGTTCGTGCAGGTCCACGGTCGCGCTCACGATCTCGATGCCGTGCCGGCTCTCCAAGGCGTCCGTCCAGCGGATCACCTTGTCGAACGGCTGGCGGTCGACCTGCACGCTGAAACCGTTGGCCTCGGGCTGGATGCGTCGCAACGGGAGATCGACCGCCTTGGCAGCGGCGTTGATGGTCGACATTCTCGCCTGCGACGTGGCTGCCGCGTCCGCTGCGCGGGCCTCGGCCTGGGCACGGTTGTCCTGCATCCACATGAGGTCCTGGAACTCGCGGGCCTGGCGCTCGATCGCCGTTGCGCGGAACTCGACCAGGGGTGCGATCGCGCCATAGAGGAGCGCGATGCCGACCGCTGCAGCGCACCCGAGTGCCAGCATCCGCTCGCGGGGAGACAAGGCATTGAATCGAGCCCGCCAAGGCTGCACCGTGTCGATGAGCGCTCTGAGCACCTGCTAGCCCCGCCGGTTGCCCGCCCAGCCCGGACCGATCCAGTGGTCCGCGATGCGGATGCTGGCCCGCGCGCGATCCTCATGCTGCTCCGCGGACACGATCTCCAAATCCACACCGCGCTCGCCGAGCGCCGCCTTCAACTCGTCCAGGACATCGTAGTCCGCCACCAGGACGTCTGCGCCGAAACCGCTGCGCTCGTTGTAGGAGACGCTGCGCAGCTCGTACTTCCCGGAGAGATCGGACAGGGCGACGCCGAGGTGGCCAAGGAGGCGATGGAAACCAAGGCGCGTCTCGGGCGCCTGGCCCAGGCGCACGCGCATGCGGGTCGCCGGGTTGCCGGGCGCGCGGTCGACACCGTAGATGTCGCGATACAGCGCCACGGCCTCGGCGCGGTAGCCATCGGCCCGGTGGTTGGCCCAAAAGCCTTGTGCCGCGGCAATGAGAAGCCCCAACACCAACCACGCTCCGGCGAGCACGGCCGCCGGACGCCACCGTGCCCAAGCCCCGCCGGCACGCCGCTTGACGGTGAACTCGCCCTGCAGCAGGTCGATCGCGAGGCGCGCGTCGAAAGCGCTCGCCAGGTCCGCGAGCACCGAACCATGCGACCCGACCTTTTCGACCTCGTCGATGGCGAAGCCTGCCGCGCGCAGGTCGACCGCCGACAGGCTGCCGTTGATCTGGCGCAGCATGACACCGTCGGCGTCGTCGAGATCCGTGCGCAAGGACGTCAAGGCAGCGGCAAGATTCGCCGCGTCGATGCTCGCCAACTGATCGCCGGCACGCACCAGCGCGTCGTCGCCGTCGTACAACACGGCGATCGTATTGGCGTCGGTCGGCAGGGCCATGGCCTCCGGCGTCATGCAGCCCGGTGCGATGCCGGCCTCGCCAAGGACATCGAGCCAGGCCCACATGGCGGCGTGCGGGGTGACCAGGCAACGGACGGGCTCGTGACGCGCCAAAGCGCCGCAGGCCACGTGCATCGTGTCGATGTCCTCGGTGACGAAAGGCTCCACCGCGTAACGCGCAGCGCGCCGCAACTGGGCGGCTGTACGCCCCGGGACTTCGCAGCGAAGTGCGACGACCTCCGCGGTCGGGACGAAGGCAACGACGCGCGCCGGGTCCGTCGCCCAGGGCGCATCATCCGCGACCAGCGTCGCAAGCCCCGCCCGGTCGGTCCGCCCCTCGGCCTGGACGCCATCCGCGTCGTCCCGGATCAGCCAGTCGAGCAGGGCTTCCTGCATGCCATCGACGGGGCTGGTGAACCGTACAAAGAGTCGCAGCATCGGCAGTTCTCGAATCAACCCCGGCGATCCGGCTGGCGCATTGTACCGTTTGCCTCGGATTCCTCGGGCTCGTGTTCGTGCCAGGCCAGCGCCTCGAAGCGCTCGCCGTAACTCCGCCAGAGCAGCGTCAACGCCCCGGTCTCCGGATGGCGATGGAGGAGCGAGGTCAATTCGCTGCGCGCGCCATCCACCTCCGCGCGAGCCTGGACCCTGAAGAAGGCGCTCTGCACCGTGAGCACGGCCACGGCCTCGCCGAGCTCCGGATGGGTGCCGGTGATGTCTTCCACGCGGGCGATTTCGCGTTCCTGCTCGACCAGTCCCAGGGCCCGACTGGTTGTGAAATTCGGCGCCAATGTGCCGAGCACGATCTCGTTGGCGGTATTGACGTTCACGTGCAGATCGTCGATCGGCAGCACCGTGATGTGCGGTCGCAGCCGTTCGAAGGCTTGGGCGTCGAGACCAGTCGCGACGACGAACTCGGACACGTGGGCCGCGCGTTGATTGGCGGCCCGGCGTGGCGGATCACCCATCAGGTGGGCCACGTCTTCGGAGCCGAGCGCCGTGACGTCCTGATCGGCATCGACCCAGTCCACCCAGCGATCGGCGAGGTTGGCATCGATTTGGAGCGCGGTGAGCAGACGCTTCAAGCGCGCGGTGTTCTGAGCGCCTTCGCGGTCACCGGCCACGGCGTTGAGGTTGAAGCGTCGTTCGAGATCCTGGATGCGAATCTCAAGGGCGCCGCCACGCACCTCGAACGCTTCGCCGGGCGCCGACCACTCTTCGAGCAACGTGTCGATCTCGCGTGTCTCCTCGTCTTCCCAATCGGAGTGGAGGATCTGGCGCGCATACTGCTCGCCGCCCAAGGCGAACTGGCGGGCCTGGGATCCGGCTAGGGTCTGCTGGCTGTGCGCGATCGTGAATCCCTGGCGGTCTACCATGGCGTAGGCCAACGCGGTGGCTATGGCCACGACCAGCAGGACGCTGACAAGGGCCACTCCCCTTTGCCGGCGGCTCACGACGTGGGCTCCATGTCCGGATCCAATTCACCGTCCGAGTCCCGTCGCTCGGTGCCCGGCAAGCCGGGCTGATCACCCGCTGACAGGAAGTCTCCGGGTGGCGCCACCGGCCACAGTCGGTCCAAGCGACCGTAGACCGCGTGGTCCAGCCGCAACTCGATGGCCTCGAGCGCGTTCTCATCGTCGTCCGCGTTCACGGCCACGGGCCAATAGCGGAACTCGTCCCCCCGAGACGCGTGGGCCAGGAATTCGACGTCCGCGACACCCTGCAACAACACCTGGTCGATGGGCTCGGTGTCGGGCCCGCGGTCGAGCAACGGCCAGAACTGACGCACGAGGTCGCCGTCGGCCACCGTGTAGGCGACCCGCTGCAATTCCGAACGTGGTGATCGCAGGGGGTTTTGCCAGCCGCGCCGTGTGAACTCGATCAGTGGCTCGCCGATGATGATCGCGGCGGTGGAGTCGCCAAACGCGTCACGCACCGGCCGGCGCGTCATCTGCTCGATGTCGCGGGAGATGATGAACATCGCCCGCTGCAGTTCCTCCAACTCCTCCGAACGGTCGCGGACCGTATCGGACAGGTCGACGATCCCCGAGAGGATCTGGCTCGACATGACCCCGATCACGGCGAATACCCCGAGCGCGATGAGCATCTCCAGCAGCGTGAACCCGTGTCGTCGCCGCGCCATCAGTAGCGCCCCACGAAGGCGACCAAGGTGTCCAGCGGCCCGACTTCCCGGCCTTCCTCGACGGCGTAGACCGTCACTTCGACCCGGCGCAACGAGGGATGGGATGTCGACTGCGTCTCCTTGACGACCTGCCACGAGCGGGCGCCCTGGCGCACCCGCTGGCGCACCGTACCGAGGCTGATGGCCTGGATGCTGCCACGGTGCTCAAGACGCATCCGCGCGACTTCGTTCTCCGCGACCCAGCGCGCCAGCGTACGCTGCTCCATGGTGTAGAGGTCGCGTACCGAGTCGCCGCCACGGCCGAACACGGCCATCGCGACGATCGCCAGCACGGCCAGCGCCACCATGAGTTCGAGCAAGGTGAACCCGCGCGAACGGGCTGCGCGGCCAAAACTGCGATGCGCCGTGATACCCAACGGTCCGGTGGGCTTAGCGGACACGGGTCGATTCGTCCACCGATGCGCCCTGGGGCGCGGCCAGGACGCGGGCAATCCCGTCGGAACGCGCCGACCATGGCGGCAGGTCGCCACTCGAGACGACGACTTCGAACGGGGTGATCTCGCCCCCCGGCAGGATCGCGATGCTCGGAAGTCCCGCCGGAGACGCCGCATCGTCGTCCGAGCGCGCGAGGAAGGGCGGCGCGGCGTCACCGCCCTCGTCCCTCTGCCGACGCTCGCCGAGTCCGGCCTGTACCGCGAACAGCAAACCGTCCTCGGCGCGGCGCGGCAGGAACGGCGGCTCGTCGAGAACCTGCCATTCGTCTGCTTCCCGGTCGTAGGTTTGAAACGCGTAGCCTGCCGAGTTGACAGACAGTCCCCAGATCTCGTTGCGCGTCAACGCCGCCGTGCGCGCCAACTCGACGGCGAGCGCTATGCGCTCGGCTTCCGTCTGAACGCGCTGGCGGGCTCCCGGATCCGACACGGCGAGGGTGACCGTGGCCGCCAGGATGCCGATGATGGTCATCACGAGCAAGAGTTCCAGCAGCGTGAAGCCGGCATGACGACCGGGCATGGGCTTGCCCGGTAGGCTCAGATGTCCGCGGAACTGATGTCCGCGTCCACCCCTTCGCCGCCTTCGGTCCCGTCGGCCCCGAGCGACACCAGTTGGTACGAGCGGCCCTCGCTGACGTAGACGTACTCGTTGTCCCACTGGTCCAGCGGGTATTTCCTGAGATACGGATCCGGTCCCCAGTTCCGCGGCTCGGGGAAGCCGCTCGGTTTCGACACCAAGGCTTCGAGGCCTTGGTCCGTCGACGGATAGTTGCCGTTGTGCAGCCGGTACATGTCGAGCGCATTGCCGATCGTGCGGATCTCCATCTGCTGCGCCGCGACCCGGGCGTCGTCGTCGTAGCCGATCACGTTGGGGACGATCACGGCGACCAGGATGCCGATGATCACCACGACCATCATGATCTCGATCAGCGTCATGCCGGCTTGCCGGTGCATCGCCAACGCTCTCCTCTTTCGCATCACGCCCTCCATCGAAATCGCCCCTAGGCGATTCGCTTAGTCCGGTCAAGCCACCAATTGGTTCATGTTGAGGATCGGCACCAGGATGGCCAGCACGATCATCAAGACCATGCCCGCCATGAGCAGCAGCATCAGCGGCTGGAACAACTGCACCAGCGTGGTCACCAGCCGCGTCAATTCCTGCTGCTGGTAGTCCGCCACCTTGGCCAGCATCGCGTCGAGTTCACCGCTCGCCTCGCCACTAGCGATCATGTGCAGGAACATTGGCGGGAAGTACCCCACCGCTTCCAGCGCCGCGCGCAAGCTGCTGCCCTCGCTCACGCTCTGAACCGCGCCCCCGAGGCCGCGCTTCAGCCACGTATTGGACACGACCTCGGTGGCGATCTTCATGGCGTCCACCAGGGGCACGCCACTCGATGTCAGGATGGCGAGCGTGCTGGCATAGCGACTAGCGCTGCTGCCGCGCGCGAGCCGACGGACAAGGGGCATCGACAACTTGCGTCGATCCCACCACAGCCGAAAGCCCGCGTTGGCGCGCAGCCAGCGCACGGCGATGGCCGCGCCGACAAGGAAGGTCACGAGCACCCACCAGTACTGCCTCAGAAGATCGCTCATGTCGATCAGCACGACCGTCAACAACGGCAGCGTCTGACCCGTGTCCGCGAACACGTCCACGATGCGCGGCACGACGTAGATCATCAGGCCAGCGATGATCATCACGGACACCACGAAGAGCAGCACCGGATAGAAAAGCGCCATCTGCACGTTGCGTACGGATTCGAACCGTTGCTCCGTGTGATCGGCGAGGTTGTCGAGCACCGCATCGAGGTAGCCGGACTGTTCGCCTGCGGCGACGGTCGAGCGGTACATCGACGAGAAGGCGTTCGGATAGTCGCCGAGGGCCGCGGCCAGCGAATGACCCTCGAGCACCCGCCCGCGCACGTCCATCACCAGGGCGGACAGGCGCCGCTTGTCGCTCTGCCGGGCGATCGTGTGCAACGACTCCTCGACCGGCAGGCCGGCCGCGATCAAGGTCGCCAACTGCCGCGTCAGGAGCGCAAGATCCAAAGGCGCGACGGCGCCGCCGATCGACAGCCGGCGACGGATCGGCGTGCTGGCAGTGCGTGCGCCGTTGCGACGGCTGGCGGTCGCAACGGACATCGGCGACAACCCCTGGTCGCGCAGGAGTTGGCGGACCTGGCGACTGCTGTCGCCCTCCAACACGCCTTTGCGCTGCCTGCCCCCGGCATCCAACGCCGTGTATTCGAACGCCGCCATGCTGCCTCTTTACAAGGGCTAGGAGTCGCCCGGCTCCGAGGCGCCCTCGTCCGCGAGACTGACGCGCATCACCTCGTTTACCGTCGTGATGCCATCCAGGACCTTCCGCCGTCCATCGTCTGCGATGCCGGGGGAATATCGGCGCGCGTACTCGGCCATGGCCTGTTCGGAGGCCTGGTCGTGGATGAGTCCGCGCAGGGTCTCGTCGATGGTGACCAGTTCGTAGATGCCGGTGCGACCGCGGAACCCCGAGTTCCCGCAGGCGTCGCAGCCTTCGGCGCGGTAGATCGGGGCACCCGGGTTCAGGCCGTTCAGGAAGCGCTTCTCCAGCGGGCTCGGCTCGACGGGGACCTTGCAGGCCGCACACAGCGTGCGCACCAGCCGCTGGGCCAGGACGCCGACCATGCTGGACGCGATCAGGAACGGCTCGACGCCCATGTCGACCAGCCGGGTGACCGCGCCGATGGCGGTATTGGTGTGCACCGTGGACATGACCAGATGCCCAGTCAGACTCGCCTGAACGGCCGTCTGCGCGGTCTCCAAGTCGCGGATCTCGCCGACCATGACGACGTCGGGGTCCTGGCGCAGAATGGCGCGCAGTCCGCGGGCGAAGGTCATGTCGGCCTTCTCGTTCACCTGCGTCTGACCGATGCCCTTGATGCTGTATTCGATGGGGTTCTCGATGGTCAGGATGTTGATGGCGTCGCTGTTCAGCTCACCCATCGCCGCGTACAGGGTGGTCGTCTTGCCGGAACCGGTCGGCCCGGTGACGAGGAAGATGCCGTGCGGGCTGGCGACCACCCCGCGGAGCCGCGCGAGCGTCGCACCGTCCATGCCGAGATTCGGCAGCTGCAGCGCGCCGGCTTGCTTGTCCAGGAGGCGGAGTACGACGCGTTCCCCGTTCCCCGTCGGTAACGTGGACACCCGCACGTCGACCTCCCGCCCGCCGATTCGAAGCGGGATGCGACCATCCTGGGGGATCCGTTTCTCGGCGATGTCCAGCTTCGCCATCACCTTGATGCGCGATACGAGGAGCGGTGCCAGCGCGCGCTTCGGTTGGACCACCTCGCGCATCACGCCATCGACGCGGAAGCGTACCTGGAGAACCTTCTCGAAGGTCTCGATGTGCACATCCGACGCCCCCTCGCGGATGGCCTCGGAGAGCACGGCGTTGATCAACTGCACGATCGGTGCGTCGGCCTCCGCGTCGAGGAGGTCCTCCGTCTCCGGCACGGAGTCGGCGAGGCTCGCCAAGTCGAGGTGCTCGCCGATGTCGGCGACCATTTGCTTGGTGGCCGACGCGTCGCGGGCGTAGGCATCTGTAAGGCAGGCCTCGAACTCCTCTTCGGAGACGATCTTGAGGACGAAGCGCCGCTTCGTGACGCGTTTGAGTTCGGCGAGCGTGGTCAGCGTCGGCTGCGCCTTGCAGACCACCGTCAACCGGTCGTCGTCGTGCCCGCCGACAACGACGACGCCGAAGTCCCGTGCGAAGGCGAACGGAAGGATCGGCCCCGCGGCCGGGACACCAGGCTCGCCATTGCTGTGTTGTGCGGGCAAGTCAGCCACCGCGCACCCCGCCGCTCGCGTCTGAGCACCTTCGGATGATAGCGTCTTGGACGCCGCAAGGTCGCGGAAAGTTCGCCCGCACACGATCTGGCACCGCCTCAGCCGCGGTGTCGTGTCGCCGCGCAGCGAGCGTTGTTGTAGGCTTCGCAAGTTGGAGTTGAGGAGGATCCGCGGACGTGCCGATCATCGTTCAACGGCGCCGTTGGCACGCGTCCCGCGCAGCCTTGGCGGTTGTGGCAGGCGGCGCTTGCGCCTCCGTGCAAGCCTTCGAATCCGACGTGCGACCGCTCCTGGAGTCGTCGTGCCTCGCTTGCCACAGCAACCTAATCCTCAGTTCCCTCGATCTGACGACCACGGGTTTCGATCTCTCCGACGGCGCGACGTTCCGGACGTGGGAGCGCGTCTTCGACCGCGTGCAGCGCGGCGAGATGCCGCCACCGCCGATGCCGACGCCGGAGGCGGCGGTGGCCGATCCCGCACTCCGGGCCCTGGACCGCGCATTGACCCAGGCCAACCTGGAAGCGCGCGGGCCCCAACGCACGCCGCTGCGCCGCCTGACACGCCTCGAATACCAGTACACCATCAGCGATCTGTTGAAGATCGATCCCGAGATCGCCGGCGCGATTGCCGAGGCGCTCCCAGCCGAAGCGGATACCGGTGGCTTCGATACGGTCGCCGCGAAGCAGGGCATTTCCGCGCTGCACGTGCGTGGCTATCTCGACGCTGCGGATGCGGCCCTCGATGTCGCGCTGGACATCGGTGAACGGCCGAAAACGGAGACGTTCCGGGTCGAGTACGCGAAGTCCGGCTATCTCGGATTCATGCACGACGCCGAGATTCTCGGCGGGGGCATCACCAAGCTGGTGGACGACGCCGTAGCCACCTTCTTCGATGGTGCATCCACATACATGTTCCACACGGACACGGAAGGCTACGCGGTGCCCCGGCCGGGCCGCTACCGGGTGTCCGTCGAAGCCTATCCCTACCAGGCGACCTCGCCGGTCACGTTGACGCTGTTCAAAGGCAACGAGGGCGTTGCGGCGGCCGCGGCGCTCACCGACCTGATCGGTTCTTTCGACCTCGTCGGCGACGAGAGTCGGACGGTGGAGGTCACGACGTTCCTCAAGCCAGGCCAGGTCATCAGCCCCTCGGTGGCCGATCTGAAGAAGCCTCCCGGCGACTACGTCAACTACTACGCGCCGGACAAGAACGTACGCGACTACAAGGGCGAGGGCATCGCCATCAAGTGGCTCGCCGTGGAGGGGCCGCTCTTTGATGCGTGGCCACCGCAGGGTACGCGCGCACTGCTTGGCGACCTCGAGGTGGCGGACGGCAAGGTCCAGATCGACAACGACCCCTATGCGCACGTCCTCGAAGTGGTCACCGACTTCGCGCCCAAGGCGTTCCGGCGCCCGTTGGCGCCTGGCGAAGCCGAAGCGTACGCGCGGCTCGCCGAGCCGTTGCTCGCCGAAGGTCGGGACTTCATCGATGCCTTGCGCGTGCCGCTACGCGCCATACTCAGCGCCCCGCCCTTCCTGTTCCACGGCGCCACGCCCGGCACGGAAGACGAAGCGCTTCTCGACGACTACGGACTCGCCACACGGTTGGCCTACTTCCTGTGGCGCAGCCCGCCGGATGCGCGGTTGCTGGCGCTTGCCGAGCAAGGCAGGCTGTCCGACGACGCGACCCTGGCAGCGGAAGTCGAACGCCTGCTGGACGACCCGCGCAGCGAACGCTTCGTCAAGGACTTCGCGGGTCAAGCGTTCCGTCTTTACGAGCTCTATGCCACAACGCCGGATGCCGGGCTCTATCCCGAGTACGACGAGCGCTTGGGTCAGGCGATGGCTGCGGAAACGGAGCTCTTCTTCGGCGAACTGATCGACGACAACCGCAGCGTCGGCCATCTTGTCGACGCGGAATTCACTTTTGTGAACCGGCGCCTCGCCGAGCACTACGGGATCGACGACATCGCCGGCCAGCACATGCGGCGCGTCGACCTGCCCGCGGAGAGCGTGCGCGGCGGGCTACTGGCGCAAGCGGCGATCCACAAGCTCACCGCCAACGGGACGACGTCCTCGCCTGTGCCGCGCGGCAATTTCGTGCTCGCCAATCTGCTCGGCCAGCCTGCCCCGCCGCCACCGCCGAACGTCGCCGGCCTCGAACCGGACACCCGCGGCGCGACGACCATCCGGGAACAGCTTCAGGCGCACCGCGAGAACCCGATGTGCGCGACCTGCCACACGGTGATCGATCCGCCGGGCCTCGCGCTCGAATCCTTCGATCCCATCGGCGGGTTCCGCACCACCTACCGGGCTTCGGGCGACGAGGTCGAGGTCAATGGCGATCGCTACCCCGGCCCCTACAAGGAGGGACTGCCGGTGGATCCAAGCGGAATCACGCCCGAAGGCGTCGCGTTCTCCGGTTTCGCCGAATATCAGCGCTTGCTCCTAGGTCAGAAGCTCGATCTGGTCGCCCGCCATGTCGTCTCCGAACTCCTGGTGCTGGCGACGGGTGCGGAAGTGGGCTTCGCCGACCGCAGGGAGCGCGATGCCATCGTCGCCGCGGTGGCAACCGACGACTATCCGCTCAGAACGGTGATCCACGAGGTCGCGAAGAGTGACCTCTTCAGGAGGCTTTAGACCGATGCCCCGCAGAGTCGACCGAAGGACGTTTCTCAAAGCGAGCGGCGTGGCCGTCGCGCTGCCGTGGCTGCCGAGCTTGTCCGTCGCAAACGCCGCGCCCCGGCCCCCGCCCACGCGCATGGTCAACATCTGCGCCACGCTCGGTCTCTATGCCGACTCGTGGTTTCCGCAGACAGCCGGGGCGGACTACGAGGCCAGCGACTATCTCGCCCTGATCGACCGCCACCGCAGCCGCTATACGGTGTTCTCCGGCTTCGCGCACGCCAACCAGACGGGCCGGCAGGCGCACAACTCGGAGATCACCTGGCTGACATCGGCCGAGCACCCTGGCCTCGATGGCTTCCAGAACACCATCTCGCTCGACCAGGCGGCCGCAAACCACGTGGGCTACGTCACGCGCCACCCGTCCATCGTCATGGGCACGGTGAGCCCGCAGAGCCAGTCCTACACCACCGGCGGTGTCATGGTGCCGGCCGAAATCAGCCCCGCCACTTTGTTCGGCAAGCTCTTCCTGCAAGGCGATGCGGCCACGGTGGCTCGCGAGAAGCAGCGGCTCGCCGATGGCGGAAGCATCCTCGACCGCCTGCGCTTGGACGCCCAGGCGCTGCGCGTCCACGCCAATGCGGGCGATGCACGCAAGCTCGATGCCTACTTCGAGGCCGTACGCACGGCTGAGCGCGAACTCGTCGAAGTGCAAGCCTGGCTCGACCGCCCCAAACCGATCGTGGAGGCCAGTCCGCCCCAGGATGTGGACGATCCCGCGGACCTCATCGGTCGGGTGGAACGCATGCTCGACCTGGTCCCTCTGATCCTCGCCACGGACTCGTCGCGCGTCATAAGCCTCATGATCCAGGACCATGGCGCGGTGCCCAAGGTCGACGGCGTGAACGGCGAACACCATGGCCTATCCCATCACGGCCAGGACGAGGCGAAGATCGCCCAACTCAAGCTGGTCGAGACAGAGATCGTCAAACGGTTCGGCGCCCTGCTCGACCGACTCGACGAACGTCCCGACGGCGGCCCGAGCCTGCTCGACTCGACCACGGTGCTATTCGGCAGCAACCTCGGCAACGCCAACTCGCACAGCGCCAAGCACCTGCCGATCCTCGTCGCCGGCGGGCCGTTCGCCCATGGACGCCATGTCGTCCACGAAGGCGATGAGGACGCTCCCCTGTCGAACCTGTTCGTGACCTTGCTGCGCGCCTTCGGCGTTCCCACGGAGACGTTCGGACACAGCACGGAACCATTGGTCTGGGCGTAAGCGTCGCCTGACGGCGACGGGGCGCACGATCAGCCGCCCCAGAAGTCGGCCACTTCCCCCGCTGCAGCGCGGGCCGGTAGGCAACGCGGTTTCCACCAGTTCGGCATGAACGCCTGGTAGGCCGGATCGCGGAAACGCGGGTCGACGAGGACGGCGATGCCGCGATGGTCGCCGCGCGCGACCCGGCCGACGGCCTGCACGACCCGGGTCATGGCCGGCTGCCGATAGGCGATCTCGAAGCCGTCCTCGGCGATGTCGTTGGCAACGCTGTCGACCGCGATGAAATCGCGACGGAGCGAGCGCGGCGGCAGGCCCACGCCCACGACCACGATGCCGCGGACGGCGCTGCTGTCGTAGTCGACCGACTCGGCGAAGACACCGCCCATGACCACGAAGGCCACCCGACCGCCGTCCGGCCCGCCGTCGGTGTTGACCCAGGCGATGAAGTCCTCCCGGTCGGCGAGCGTCATGTCCGGCTCCTGGCAACGCAAGGCCGGATGGTCGAACACTGCGGCGGCGGCACGCGCGTACGCGAAGGACGGGAAGGCCACCAGGATGTTGCCGGGCGTCGTTCCGCGGACGCCGTCGATCAGCCGAACGAGGTCCGGCATTGTGCGTTGCCGATCGCGATAGAACGTGCTCAGGTCCGGGACGAGCAGCACGTCGAGCTGCTCCGAAAACGCAAGGCCGTTCGTTGACAGCGAATCCGACTCCTGGGCGAAGCCGTGGATGCGCTGGAAGACGCCAGCCGGCGTGAGCGTGCCCGATAGGCGCGCGCTGCCATGGAATGGCGCCAGGATCTCCTGGATGTAGCGGCCCGGCACCGTGCAGGCGATCTCGACTTGGAACCTCCGCCCGGAGTGGTGCCCGAGGCAGTGGAACGTGCCTTCCTCCGCCCATTCGCAAGCACGGCGGAACCGCAGGAGATCGAAGTGGGCTTCACTCACGGCCGGCAAGTCGTCGGCCTCGACGGGCGTCTCGGCAAACGCTACCAAGAAGCGGTCGATGGCCCGGACGAGACCCTCGGGCCAGGTCACTTCGCGCTCGCCGTCGCGACCTTCCGCCGCCTCCCTGCTGGTCTTGTCGAGCTTGGCGAGCGCCCGATCCACGGAGCGCAGGCCCTTGGCGAGGCCTGGTGCCAAGCCGGGTTCCGCGATGGCCGCCTTCACAACGAATCGGCTGAGGCGCATGCCGAGCATGTCGCGGACCCGATCGCCGAGTTGGTGCGCTTCGTCCACGACCAGTCCGATCCGGCGGAAGCGCTCGTTGTCCAGCCGCTTGAACCGGATGACCGGATCGAATACGTAGTTGTAGTCGCCAATGACCGCGTCGGCCCAGGCGGCGGCATCCAGCGAAAGCTCGAATGGACATACGCGATGCTCGCGGGCCACGCGCTCCACGACGGACCGATCCGCCACACCCCCGCCGAGCAAGGCCTCCCGGGCCGCCGGCATGCGGTCGTAGTAGCCCGATGCGAACTCGCAACGCTCCGGATCGCAGGGCATGCCGGGGTTGAAACAGATTCGGTCCTTGGCCGTGATCGTAACGGCGACGGCGGCATCCCCCGCAGCATCCCGGAAGGCGGCTTCCGCGGCCCGCTGTCCGGTAGTTCGCGATGTCAGGAACACCACCCGGTCCAGATGCCCTTCGCCCATCGCCTTGCACGCGGGGAAAACGCTGGCGATGGTCTTGCCGGACCCGGTCGGCGCTTCGACCAGCCAGTCGGCGGCATCGCGGAAGCCGCGGAACAGCGCCTTCGCCAAACGGCGTTGACCGTCGCGGAACTCGTCATGGGGGAAGGACGCGGCCCGCAACCGTTCATTGCGGCGGCCAAGCCGAGCGTCCGTTGAGGCGATCCATCGCGCGTAGGTTGCGCAGGTCGTCTCGAAGAAGCCGAGAAGTTCGCGGCGGGAGAGACACTCCTCGAAAACGGTCTCGGTCGGCTTGTCCGGGTGCAGGTAGACCAGGCGCAGCCGCAACGGGCCGAGCGTCGGATCCGCGAGTACGAGCATGGCGCCGTAGAGCTTGAGTTGCGCCGCGTTGACCGAGCCGATCCGCGCGTGCAGTTCGCGGGCGTCCGCCCGCGTGGTCTTGATCTCCTCGACCAGGGCCGCCGCCGGATCCCAGCCATCGATGCGGCCGCTGACGATGAGCGCGCCGAACGATGCCTTGACGCTCACCTCGGACTGGTAGCTCGGTGCCCTGTCGCGCTGGTAGTCCCGCTGGCGCGCGATCCCCTCCTGTGCCAGCGCCGAGTATTCGTAGCGATAGTGGATGTCGCCGTGCCGGTGAACGAACTGCGCCAACTCCTTGACACCGAGGCGGATCGGGTCCGTCGGCTCCGAAACGCCATCGCTCGATAGGATCGTCACGGCGCGTGCTTGAGCCGGAAGCGCATGACGCGCACGGGCAGACCGCCCGCGCGGAGTGCCTGGATCCATAGGTGCTGATGCGCCTGCAGTTGATCGGTCGGCCCCTTGACCTCGACGAACTCGTAGCGGCCGGGCCCGTAGACGACGGTGAGGTCCGGGAAGCCGCTGCGCTTGCCGGCGAGGTCGTCGCGGACGATCGCAAGCAAGGTGCGCAAGTCCGCTTCGGGCATGGCGTCGAGGACTGTTTCGACGACGTCGAGTGGACAGCGGTGCCAACTGAACAACCGGTTTGCCGTTCCGACCTTGGCGCGGGCCGCGCGCCTCAGCTTCGCCTTGATTGGCCGGGTAAGCGGATCCCGGCACATGCTCGTCCGCGCGGCAAAGAAATCGGGCCAGAAGAGGTCCTGCGGGCCGACCTGGAACGGGTGCAGGAACGCGCCCTCGACAGGTGCGAACATCCAGGACCAGTACGCCAAGGCGAACATTGCCATCGGCAGGTCGTTTTCAAGGTGCCAGGCGGTGCCGCCGGAGGCGGTACACAGGCTGGCCGCGTACTGCTCGATCGGCATGGCGGGAACCGTATCGAGTTCGACCTCGGTCGTGGGCACCGCCGGGCGCCGGCCTCGATGACCAAACCGGGCGGCGAAGTCAGCCTCCAGGGTCGTCTCGGGATCGGAGAGCACCTCGCGGCGCAATCGCTCGACACCCCCGCGATCGCCGCGCCGGTGCAGGATGCGCATGCGCCGCTCGCGTGCCGGCGCCAGCGTCGAGAGCCCGAAGCAGCGCAACGCCCACTCATCGGCACCGACGCGTTCCAGGTTGCGCCCGAGCTGATTCAGGACACGGCTGCGGCGGCGCTCCAGGGTTCGATTGCCGATCGGATCGCCGAGGCGTGCGACGAGATCCCGCACGTGCTCAGTGCAGGTATCGATGTCGGGACGCTTGCCAAGCGCCGCGACTTCGTCGTGCATGGCGGTCAGATCCAGGT
The DNA here is from genome assembly GCA_026706385.1 of Gammaproteobacteria bacterium. Lineage (GTDB taxonomy): Bacteria > Pseudomonadota > Gammaproteobacteria > Pseudomonadales > Azotimanducaceae > VXYL01. Next base: position 134,178 of record JAPOYV010000114.1, on the reverse strand, counting down.
ATCGAGTCAGGCTGGATCGGTCGGTAAACAGCCGGGTCTCGCGGCAGAGTTCGATCGGCTCATAGCGGTGGACGCCGAGGTCCCGCATCACGAACGTGGTCAGATCCTGTCGGCGGTCACCGAAGAAGAGCAGCCGGTACAGGTCCAAGTGTTCCAACGACGCCACGGCGAGCCAGGTGAACGCCCGCCGCAACCGCCAGCGCAGAAAAGCGACCGGAGTCCGCGCCGCCAACCACGCCACGCGTTCGGCCTTGCCGCCACCACGCGGCGCGTGCGCGAGTTCGGGGGCGAACAGCAACTCCAGTTCGGGGCGCCTCATCAGTCCGCACAAGACGGTCGCCGGCGCCTCGGGACAGCACTCGACCAATCCCGCGTCAGCCAGGCAGCGCAAGGCGGCTTGGAGATCGCCGACCTCGGCGTAGATCAGCCGATCCTCGCGGATCAGCGGGCCGCGGCGCCCGATTAGCCGGGCGTACAGGCGCTGCGCCGGAGCAGGCAACGCCAGGATCGTCGCGCCAAAGCAGCGTTCGGCGGAGTCCAGCAGGTCGCCGTAGCGCTGCAACACGGTGCGCACCACAGTGAGCAGATTCTCCGCATAGTAGTGCTCGGGCGGCGCCTTGCCGGGCTCAAGATGGGCGATCGGCGTATGATGATCTTCGCTTGGCAACTCTTCTGGGGAGCCTATTCGCACATGGATGTATATACAGCATGTGCATCTACGGATGCAATGCCCTCATGCGTTCAACGAGCCATATCTATGCGAGCCGCTTTGGCTTCGTCGTACCACCAGCCATCTGGAAAGGGCGACATGTATGTCGCTTCGGCTTCCCGCTCTGGCCGGCCGAACTTGTCCCAATAGACGAGGCGCTGGTCGTCCACGGCGTCCAACGGAATCTGATAGAAACTCCAAAGCAATACGCGGTCGAGGGCCCGACACGCGGCGACCATCGAATCCAGTGTTGGTGCCGCCTTTGCCGCATCGACCAGCGCGTCGACTGCCGGATGACTGATCCCCGCATGGTTGAACGAAAGCGGCGCATCGACCGCTCCGGAATGAAACGACAGATGCAGCTCCCACGGCGGCAACCCGAAGTCGCCGATCCTGATGATGGCATCGTAGTCGCGGTCTCTCAGTCGACTGATGTACTGAACGCGGTCGACCACTCTGATCCGACTCTCGATGCCGAGCACGGTCAATGCGTCGACGTACGGCAATAGCCTGCGTTGATCCGCCAACGTGCTCGACAGGAACTCGATCTCCAGGGGCTCGCCCGCCGAGCTGACAAGGACGCCGTCGCGCATCTGCCATCCAGCCTCTGCCAGGAGCGCACGCGCCCGAGACAGGCCCGCTCGATTGCCACCGGTGCCGGAGGTGCGCGGAAATCGAAAGGCCTCGGTGAACACTCGCGCGGGTATCAGATCGCGAAAGGGCTCGAGGAGCTTGAGCTCCGACTCGCTCGGCAAGCCCGTGGCGGCAAACACCGAGTTCTGAAAATAACTGTCGGCGCGGGTCAGTCGACCGGCGAATAGCGCACGATTCTGCCACTCGAAATCAAACGCCAAGCTCAGGGCTTCCCGGACCTTGGCATCGTCAAAGGGATGGCGGCGGTTGTTCAGGATCAGCCAGAAACGCGCGCCGATCGTGACCCGGTAACGCCGCTTACCCTGCACCAACCAACCCTTGTCACGAGCCGGGATGTCGAAGGCCAAGGTCTCGTTCCCCCACTGCAACCACACGTCGAGCAGCCCCTTGCGCAGTGCTTCACGCGCCACCGTCGCGTCCCGGTAGACGTCGTAGACAATCGTTTCGAAGTTGAACCTGCCGGCATTGACGGCAAGGTCGCGGCCCCAATAGTCAGCTACGCGTTCGTAGCGAACGAAACGCCCTTTCTCGACCGCCGTGATCCGGTACGGACCGCTGCCGAGGGGTGGCGTGAGGGTCGCGATGGTGGGATCCTTGTCCGCCCAGTAGTGCGCGGGCATTATGGGAATGTAGTCGGCGAGCGGTGTGAGGCTCAGGCTGGGATCCGCGATCATTCGAATCACGAACTCCCGGTCGTTGACGATGTCGACCGACTCGAACCACGGCGAGGCCATACGAATGGTCGAACTGGCGACGTCGGCCTTCATGGCGTCGAAGGTGAACTTGACGTCGCTCGATGTGATTGGCAGCCCATCGTGCCAACGCGCTCCGGGGTGCAGGCGAAAGACAATCGACCGGCGATCGGCGCCGAGCGCGATCTCCTCGGCCAGTCGGCCATAGTACGCCGCAGGCTCATCGCCTGCGCGCAGTAGCAAGGTCTCGTAGACCCAGTTCAATCCCGGCGCGCGCTCGAAAGTCAACAGCGGCGAGAGCGTGTTGAAGTCGGTCATGGAGGGCATGACCAGCGTGCCGCCCTTCGGCGCGTCGGGGTTGACGAACGCGAAGTGGCGAAAGTCGGGGGGATATTTCAATTCGTGAAGAATCGACACGCCGTGCTGGAACTCGAGCGGCGCTGGATCGGCGTGACTCGCCGGACCGAGCAAGAGCAGCGTCGCAAGAACGCAGATTGCGGGGCTCGCCCTGGGTACCCCCGCCCAATCAGGCGGGGGTAACCCCGGTTCAAGGCTCAGAATCGCGGCCGCCAGCGGACCTGCAGCCCGATCCGCCGCGGGTCGGTGAGCGTGCCCATCGTCTGCGATTCGCGGCCTTCGTGGTAGGACACGGGGACGAACTGCACGAGGCCGATTTCATCGGTCAGGTTCTGCATGTACGCGGTCACCGACCAGGCATCGTTCGCCGAGGTCCACCTCGCGCGGACGTCCCAGCGTTCATACGCCGGCATCTTGTAGAAATCGAGGTTGCCGATGTCGGGATAGCGCGAACCGGTATAGCTCAAGGTCGAGAGCAACTGCAACCGGCCCCCGGCGGCGAGGGCTCGCTCGTGCACGAGCGTCAGGGCCGCCTTGTGCGTCGGCTGCATGGGCAGCCGATTGCCGGTCACATCCTCCGGCGCCGGATAGGGGCGAGACATGGGCTCACCGGCAAGGGTCACGTATTCGTGAATCAGGAAATCGTTGTCCGGATTGCCGCGGATGGCGGCCGAATGCGGGCCGAGACTGGAGTCCTGGAAGTTGTAGTAACCGTCCACGCGCCACTGCTCGCTGAGCCGATACTCGGCGCTGAGCTCAAAGCCCGAGAGGCTCGTCCCGTCGACGTTGGCCGTGTACTCGGTGTTGGGAGAGATGTGGTGGGGCTGCAAGAAGCCAGGTGGCACCTCCTGCGTCAAGAGAATCTGGTAGTTCTCGATGTCGCTGTAGTACACGGCCGCCGTTAACCGCAACCGATCGTCGGCGAATATCCCCTTGACACCCAGTTCGTAGTTTATGTTGGTCTCTTCTTCGACGGGATCGGTGGGTACCGGTGGTGTGTTCGGCGATCCTTCGTCGTAGTTGAACGAGCCGGCGCGGTAGCCGGTGGAGAGGCGGCCATAGAACAGCCTATTCTCAACCGGCGTGTACTCGATACCGACATGACCGATGGTCTTGTCCCAGCTGACGGTTTCACCGGGCTGCAAATGGCCGAACAAGTTGGAGATGTCGAAATGGACTAGCACGGGTACACCGGCGATGCCGATGGTGGTCGATCCATCGAAGCCGGGCCTGTCTTTTGTGTCCTTGGAATAACGCAGCCCGCCCGACACGAGCCACCGCTCATCGATTCGGTAATCAGCGCTGAAGAACGCCGCAAAGGTCTCCGACGTATGACGCGATAGGAGTTCAAACGCATGGGTGTGATCGCTGCCCGGCGGACAAGTGAAATACAGATCTGGTAGTCTCGACTCTATCCCCAACCCGAAGAGCTCGAGCATCGCCTGGCACCCGTCGAAGCCCGCGGCCTGGGCCGCCTCGTCGGCGTTGAGAAAGCGGAAAGTCGTGCTGAAACTGTCGATCTCCATGTCCCACGCGTTTTCGACGTCGTAGTAAAAGACGCCGCTTACGAAATTGAACGGGCCGTCGAAGTTCGACAAGAGCTGCAACTCGTGTGAGGTCTCCTCATACGGAAAAAAGTTCTCCTGTCGATCGTTTATGAACGGCACCAGGCCGTCGCTCGCCAGGGAAACATCCTGCGCACTACTGACTCTGTTCGTATTGTCGTTGTCGCGACTGCTGCTTTGAAGAATATCCGCCAAACCGAAGTTGTAGCGCAGCGTCAAGGTCTCCGTGAGATCGAACATGGCATAGGCGATCACCGTTTCGCGGTGGCTGTCCTGAATGCCCGGCGCGTTGACATTGGTAATGTTCTTCAACCTGCCGCACTTAAACCCCACCACGTTCGGCGGACAGTTGGGGTCGATCGACGGCACGGAGCCTTCATACAGGTACCAGTTGTTGGGATGGCACCCATCGATCAGGGCGGAATAGGTCAGCCCGGGGAATTCGGCGCACTCGACGTCGCGAACGCGATCCGAAATGGAGATCGGGGTGCGCGGTGCACCAGTGTCCTCCACGTAGCCATAACGGAGGTTGATGTCCAGGCGATCGGTCTTGAACCTGAGCTGCGGCGAGATACTGCGTTGATCGGGCTCGTCGTAGTCGCCGCCAAAGCCGATGTTTTCCTGCGCGCCGTCGCCCGCGTAGTAGCCGCCGGTGATGCGGAAGCTAAAGTGATCCGATAGGGGGCCCCCGAAGGCGACGTTCACCCTCTGCGTCATTTGATCGGTGACCTCCGCGATGACCAGCGCATCCCACTCGTCGGTGGGTTTCTTGGTGTAATAGTTGATAGCGCCGCCAATGGCGTTGCGGCCGAACATCGTCCCCTGGGGCCCACGCAGCACTTCAACGCGTTCGAGGTCGAACAGGTGCGCGTCCAGACCGTATTCGGCGAAGGTGAATACACCATCGACATAGGTTGCGACCGCTTCGTCGCGCGATATGTCGACGCCGGCCTTGTCCCCGCCGCGGGCCGTTCCCATGCCGCGCATGGTGGTGCCGTGGCCAAGCCCCTCGGTGGGATCGCCGAACTGCAATCCCGGCACGAGCTGCTCTAAGTCCATGGCATTCTGGATCCCGAGTTCGTCGATCTTGGTGGCGTTCAGGACGGTCATGCTCATCGGTACCTTGAGCACGTTCTCCTCGCGCCGTTCGGCGGTGACGATAATCTCCTCGGTGATGCGCGTGGCGGGTTCCTCGGTGCCTTGAGCGGCCGTGGGTACGGCCAGCAGCACGGGAACGAGCATCGTTGCGATGCGTGGGAAGAGCGATTGCTTCGCATGGCTGATAGACATTCTGGGTACCCTCCCTTGCTTAACGCGGACCCAATGGGCTGGTGGGGCCGGGACGAGCACTCGCGCGGAGCGCAAATGTCAAGAAGGCGGGACCTGCGGCATTACGCCACTTTCGGGTGTTTTTCCCGGTCGGCCCCGAACTCATACGCCGCTTCACTTGGCGTGTCAAGGTAGGCTCTGGTGCGGTTTTGGGCTAGTTTGAAAATCCCGCCACGCAGTTGGTCAAACTGACCAAGCGTGTCGGGCCGGGCTGGTAGAATGGATGGACGGCCCCGTAGCTCAATCTTGGAAAGAGCAGTGCTGTCGCAGGCAAAGGTTGTAGGTTCGAATCCTACCGGGGCTGCCATCCATCCACGGCAGACACCCTAGCCTCTCCTACGCCCCCGGTCAAGCCCTCAACCGAGTCCACCCACTGTAACACGCGGGTTAAAGGCTGGTCACAGTCGCGCAGTAAGCCCGGTGTTGGGACGCGGTAGCTCGACGTTCTCGAAACCTTGTCGAAGCGCGTCCAACCATTCCTGCGCGTTGATCCTTTGGTCTATCCAGTGAATAGAGTCGGGGCGCGGGTTTGCTACCTCTTTGCCCCGATACACTTGAACGGCGCTCCGGCCTGTGGCGATGGCGTGCAAACAGAGCCCGCGCAGATAGAAGCTGTTGAACTCGCCTTCGGCCAACGTTCTGCGCGGCGGTTACGGGAACCTTGGCTTGCGTTGTTCCTCCGCCCTCCTTTCTTCGTGTTTCGAAGCTGGCCAGCAGACCATTCCGACGTAGCTGCGCGGCGAGCCAGTCGTCATTGTGGCTGCAAGCGGCATCGAACAGCAATCCGGGGTACTGATCCCGACCTTGCGGGGTTAGCCGAGCGCTTAAGTATAGGGTTCCGCCGTCAATGTCGCCCTGTACTTCCGACGCCATGTGACCGCGTACAGCGCCGTTCAAATCCATGTAGTTCAGGCCCATAGCTGCGACCTCCGCTCGTTCGGAAGCCGCGCATTCTACGCCACCGCCGCCCGCTTCCGGTAGCGCTTCGGCCTGTTCGGCTTCGGGCGCACCGCGACCGCCATATCCGCAAGCCGCTCCACTGTCCACGCGGCCTCTATGACGCCAGCCGCTACCCCAGGCACCGCGCCGATGGTGTCGTGGCGGCGCATGAAGTTGTAGTGCAGCATCATCAACGCAACGGCAAGCTCGTGGTTCCGCAGCTTCTTGCTGTAGGCGTTGGTTTCTCGGGTGAAGCGCCGGGCGCTCATGCGCAGCGTGAGATTGAACCGTTCGACTCCCGAAGTAGAAACCTTGTCCATGTCGGGATCGCCGCTGATGATCGTCTTTTCGGCACCGGCGTAGTGGCCGCGCTCGTCGTACTGCTTCACCAGTTGCGCGAAGTCGGCGGAGCCGCCGAAATGGTAGTCAACCGGCCACAGATACGGCGCGTAGCCGTCCGTGGTTATCTGAATGTCCGGGTTGACGCGCTGGCGAAGATCGCCAATGAACTGTTCTGCGGTTCGCGTCGTGCGGTCGCCTATGCACCAGCACGGCGCGAGCTTGGTGTCCGGGTCGAAGGCTATCCACGTCCATACGTTGCCCGCGTCCGGGGAGGAAACAGGGCGACGCCTCACCGTCTTGGCCTTCGCGTAGACGAAACTCCATATCTCGTCAAGCTCAAGGCGCTCGCACCGGATGTTGCGGAGCAACCGATCCTGTTCCCGGAGCGCCACGCCAGCCGCGTCCTCGAACAGTCTGCACACCGTCTGCTTGGCCGTTCCCGTTATCCGCCCGGTCGCTCTCAGGCTGTTGCCGTCCAAGAGGCATTTCAGGATCGCGGTGCGCTTATGCAGTGGCAGCATGTTCATAGTGCTGCCGATTATAGGTGGTAAAGTTTGAAATCGTCAATGCCCGGAAAAGAGAAAGCCCCGGCACGTCTTAGGTGCCGGGGCTTTCGTACAATGCTTCGGGCCGGTTGGCAGACCGATCGAATGCGCTAGGCTGGCAACCCTAGATGCTCCCCCAAACGGAGCTACGTCACGGGTTCGAATCCCGTACCGGCATCCTGCCGTTCCTCGGCCCGCGATCCGGGTGGCAAGCTCCGAACCGCTGATGCAAACCCTATTGTACCTTGTCCTCCCCGGTCAAGACCTTCGCCTTGCTCTTCCCGGCCAAGGCTCGCCCTTCCGTGACCGCCTTGGCCTGTTCCGGGGTTAGCTCCGCGACGGTGATCCCGCCGCCAAGCCTCGTACTGTCGCCGCCCTCTACCGCGTCCGTGCGGGCGGCTTCCGCTTTCCCGGCGAATCGTTCTCCCGTTGCTTGGTACCGATCTCTACGACCAGCTTCGCAAGCGCGAGAGGATTGTTGCCGGGGCGCTTCGGTCGTGCCATAGCAGCCTCCGTGTCAGTGTGGTTCATTTTGAATTGTCCGGGCAGGGGTTGCAAGCCGTCTTGACAACGTAAAACCGGCTTGGCAGATTTCCGTCTGCAAACGCCGTAGCGGTAGCTGCTCGGTCCTCTGGGCCGGGTCGCCCGTCTCATAAGCCAGTGGCGAAAGGGCGGGAACCCTGTGGCTACCCACCGGCGTTTGCAACGGCCCGGCATCCGGGCCGTGGAAAGGTGCCGGGGCGGATGCCCCAAAGACCGTCAAATCCAAAGGCATCCGCTCCCGGCGATTCGCCAACGACAAGGCTGGCGAAGCGCGCACCCTATCACGAACGCCCCGCGTTTGTGTCGGTCGTGCTCCGCCGATGGGAGCACGGTTATGCGTTGCTTCGGTTGCGCTTTTCTGGTAGCGGCGGCGGCAGTGTCGGGGAGCGCCGAAGAGCTTAGGGTCGGCGTGTGGATCATCGACAACGGGGGCGACCAGAGGGTCATGCTCGCCTACCCGGTGGAAAACCCCGCTGGCATCTACATCGGGTGCGCCCTCACCGATCCCCCGGAGAACCGCGTCCTGCATCTGTACCAGAACCGGGAGGTCTACCGCTCCGGCAACGACGACGAATCGCTGGAACTGGTGCGGAAGCTGTGGGAATGGGATGCCCGGCTCGATGGGTCGTGGGAGGTCGGCGCGATGATCCTCGTGGCCTGTCTGCCGGAACACGCCGAGACGGCGATGGTCGGCGCACGTCCCGCCGTCGCGCAACGGCAACCGCCGGAGCCGGTGCCCTACGTCACCCGCGAGGAAATCGAAGCCGCCTTCGAGCCGATGCGCCAGCGCTTCATAGCCACCGAAGCCCTGCTCGCGGAAATGGAGCGGGAGGCGATGGCGGACTGGCGCGAGTCGCGGGGAGTGGACGCGGACGGGGGATACCCGCTCGCGCCCATCACGATCCCGCAGCAAAGCGGGCTGAGGGAGTAGCAGCGTGACGCCCGAAGAACAGATCACCGCCATCCGTGCTCTTCTGCGTGAGCCTTCGACGCCTCAATCAAGTCCCGAAGGATTGGGAGACTTTCTAGCACTTCTGGCGCTAGTACATCTTGAAGACCAGCGACGTGGTTTATCAGCCACCCCTCTGAGGGATCGGATGGAAGGTCATCGGCGTCTCTATCAGTCCGGGATGCGCGATCCTGCCCGCCGCGACGACGTGCAAGCTCTGTTCGCGGAGCTTGATCGTCTGATAGCCAAGGGGGAGGGTCGGTAACCACGGTAAGACGTGGCGGTTTGTCGTCGTTCATGTCTGTCTATCCTCTTTGGTGGTTTCAAAGAGGCGACTGACGGGGGCAGTCTCGAAAACCCGGTCGGGTTGGTGGGCGATTATTTCAAATCAGCCCACTACCTCTGGTGCGACAGCAGTTCTGCTGCATCGGTACGGCACAGCCCTCCCCCTGTTCCGCCTCCGTAACCCGATCGACCCACGCAAGACCATTGAAAGCCGCCCCATAGCCGACCCGGCGCTTCGCTGACGCTGTGCGCCAGCAACGCGCCGCCTGCGGCGCGCCGACTCCGGCCCAAGGCCACTCCGACCTTCCACGAAACAACCACCGACAGTCGCTGCGCTCCCTCTGGTGTTTGTTTCATGGAAGGCTCTACAGTCATCGGACAGAAACAAGATGAATACCCCTGATGCCGGTGAGCGATTACTGCATCTGCACCGTGGTCGCGGCGCAGGCCCTCGAGAGCCTGCTAGAGGCCGCCAGAGAGCCCTCAGCCGGGGAGCGCGAGGGGCTTGCCCCTCGCATGAAAAGGCCCGGACCGCCGGGCACCGTCGGCCGAGGCATGTTTCGCGACAGCCATCCGTGGCTGGTCGCGCGCGAACTGCTTGACCAAGCGACAAGTCTCGGCCAGCGCATGCCGGTGATGTTTGCGGTTGAGGACAATCCGCTGCGGTTCTCGCACTGGGCTCTTGTTCGTGCCATCGAGGTCCAGGAGCTGCACAAGGGGGCCTGGGAGACGCGCTGTACGTTCGAGCCCCTCGAGCCGGTGAATCCGATTTGGGAACCCCTGGACAGCGTTGTGCTGGCGCCATCGAAGGAACAGTGCCATCGCGAGCGGATCGAACCGATCAAGAAGCACCGCCAATTGCTCGACGCGAGCCTGATCCACCCCTACGCGGTGTGCGAAACCCCCGCTTTCATCGGGCAAGGCGTGACGGGTTAGTCCGGTTTCAGGAGGTCCTTCGGCAACTGCGCCGCGGTCGACTTCATCAACCGAACACCGTCGGATCTGGCGCGGCGAAACGCCCGTCGTGACGCCGACGAAGTAGGAAATCGTCTACACGCACGTGAGAATCCGCCCGGTGCGTTGTTTCGCCCGCCTCCATCCGGTACAAAGCCCCGCACCGCAGGACCAGAAGGCGCGAAACCATGGCCATCATCCAAGTCACAGCGACCGTCAGGAACCCGGCCGCACCGGATCGGACCTGGGACGGCTTGTTTCTTGTCGACACCGGGTCGACCGACTGTGTCGTTCCTGCCAACGCGCTGCGCAGCGTCGGATTGCAGCCGCAAGGATCGAGAACCTACGAACTCGCCGACGGTCGTCATTCGACCGTCGACATTGCCGTGGCGCAGATCGAGTTCATGGGCGAGTTCGTCGGTGCCACCGTGGGCTTCGGACCGGAGGACACCGAGCCGATCCTCGGCCTCACGGCGCTGGAGTCGGTCGGCATCGAGATCGACCCCGTGTCGCAAACGTTGAAACGCCGTCACGCGGTCAGGATGAAAACGGCCGCGAGCGCTGCGCTCGCCGGGCTGCCCCGCAGCAAGGCACGGAAGCGGCCAGAAGAGATGCGACTGACTGCGAGCACCAACCGCGGTCAAGCAAGCTAAAGGTCCGACTCTAGAACGTCCTTCGGCAACGCCTTCTTCACGTCCGCGCCGAGTTCGCGGAACTGCTCCACCTGGCGGACGAGGTTGCCGTTGCCGCTGACCAGCCGCTTGTAGGCGGAATCGAAGGACTTGGTCGCCGTTCCCAGGCTCTTGCCGAGCTGGTCCATGTCTTCGAGGATGACGCGCACCTTGTCGTACAACGCGCCGGCGCGACGAGCGATCTCCTGCGCGTTGCGGCTCTGCTTCTCGTAGCGCCAGACGTTGTCGATGATGCGCAAGGTCATCATCAGCGTCGTTGGGCTCACGATGACCAGGCGTTTCTCGAACGCCTCGGTGAAGAGCGCCGGGTCGCGTTCGATGGCCATGGTGAACGCCGCTTCCACCGGCACGAACAGCAGCACGAAGTCGAGGGAGCGCACGCCCTTGAGGCGCTCGTAGCTCTGTGCGGACAGGCCGCGGACGTGGTTGCGTAGGCTCAAGACATGGCGCGTGACGGCCGCGTCGCGCTGCTCGTCGTCCTCCGCCGCAAGGGCCGCCTCGTAGGCTGCGAGCGAGACCTTTGCATCAATGACGACGTCCTTGCTGCCGGGGAGACGAATGACGACATCGGGCCGCTTGAGGTCCCCTTCGTCGTTGCGGAAGGACGCCTGCAGGAAGTACTCGTGATCGCGCCGGAGGCCGGAGTCCTCGAGCACGCGTTCCAGGACAAGCTCGCCCCAGTTCCCTTGAACACGGGTGTCGCCCTTCAGCGCGCGCGCCAAATGCTCGGCTTCACGATTCACCCGGTCACTGGCTTGTTGCAGGTTGCGCACTTCGTTCAACAGCGACGCGCGATCCTTGGCATCGGTCGTGTACACCTCCTCCACGCGTCGCTTGAAGTCCGTGATCTGCTGCCGGAACGGACTGAGGACGTTGCCGAGTTGCTCGGTGTGCGTCTGCTGCAAACGCGCCCCGTGCTGCTCGAAGATCTGGTTGGCGAGCAATTGGAACTCTTGCTTGAGATTGGTGCTCGCCTCCTTGAAGAGCGCTTCCTTGTCCCGAAAGCTCCGTTCCGCCGCATCGAGTCGCGTGCGAATCTCGGCCGATTCGACCTTGGCCGCTTGGGCGTTTGCGCGGCTGACCGCGCCTTCGTCCCGGGCGACGCGGAGCTGGTCCGTCAACTCGGCGTTGGCGCCCCCGAGGCGAACGGCCTCGGCACTGGCGACGTCATGCTTGGCCGATAGTTCGCGCAGTTCGCCCCGTGCGCTCGCCAATTCCTGCTCGGCGCGCAGGGCGGCGCCCTTCTGGACGTCGAGACGCTCTTCGAGGAGGCTCTTGTCGACGGCGGCCATCTCGCGTTGCCGCGCCAGCGCCGCATCGAGCGTCCGGCGTGCTTGCCGCCTGGTGATCAGAAGGGCGCTGGATGCGCCGACGAGTAGTCCAACGAGTCCGAATACGATGCCTTCCATGGCGTTGTTCCTTGCTGCGCTTAGCTCCCTCGCACCGCCCGTTTGAAATCGGGCGGCCGTTTTTCCAGAAAGGCGTCCACCGCTTCCTTGTGCTCGGCGGACGCGTAGGCCTTGGCGAGCGCCTCGCCTTCGCGTCGCTGCACCAGGGCAATGTCGGTTTCGGCACCGTTGACGGTCAGCAGTTCCTTGACCCAGCGCAGGTGCGGCGACGGATTCGCCGCGATCTGGCGCGCCAGCGCCGTGGCCTCCGCCATCAGGTCGGCCGGGGCCACCAGGCGGTCGGCCAGGCCCATCTCGAACGCTTGCCGCCCCGAGTACAAGGCGCCGGTGAGGCACATCTCGCTCGCCTTGCCGAGCCCGACCCGCTGCACGAGAAAGTGCGAGCTGGCCAGTTCCGGGGTGACGCCCATCTTGACGAACAGCATGCCGAACTTGGCGTCTTCGGAGGCGACGATGATGTCCATCGGCAGCATCATGGTCGCGCCAACACCGACGCAAGCGCCATTGATCGCCGCGATTAGGGGCTTGGAAGCGCGTAACAGGGTGATCCAGTCGCCGCCGCCCTCTTGGCGGTTGGACGCAGTCTCGTTGCGACTCTCGCCTGTCATGCGTGCCTTGAAGTTGTCCTTGATGTCCGCGCCGGCGCAGAAGCCGCGCCCGGCACCGGTGACCACCATCGCCCCCACGTCGGGGTCGCTGTTGCAGTCGGTGATCGCGGCGTGGAGCTCGGCATGCATCTGCCCCGTCCAGGCGTTCAGGCGGTGCGGACGGTTGAGCGTCAATACGGCGATGTCGTCGGCCTTGTCGACCAGGATCGTCTCGTAGGTGTCGGTTGCCATGGCCTATCCTTTGGTCCCTAAGCCGTTTTACGTGCCGCGGCCAGATCGGTCGCCGCCGCTCGCGCCAGAAAGCCGCCGTCCGAGCCGAGCGTGACCAGGTTGAAGCCCTGCGCCAGGTATTGCTGCGTACGCTCCAAAGAGCCCGTGTGGATGCCGGCCGCGATGCCGTGCTCGCGGCACGCGGCGAGGATCCGTGCGACGGTCTCGATGTGCTTCGGATCGTCGTCCTGACCCGGCGTCAGTCCCAGCGCGTAGGCTAAGTCCGCCGGGCCGATGTAGATGGCGTCAAGCCCAGGCGTGGAAGCGATCTCGTCGAGGTTCTCGATGCCCTCGGCGGTTTCCACCATCGCGATGCACGCGATCTGCCCGTTCGCGTCCCGGGTGTAGCCACGGCCGCCGTACATCGCGGCACGGATCGGTCCGAAGGAGCGCAGGCCGTCCGGCGGGTAGCGGCAGGCGGACACGGCCGTTTCGGCTTCCTCGCGATTGTTGACCATCGGGACGATGACCCCGTAGGCCCCGGCGTCAAGCGCCTTCATGATCTCGTAGGGCTCGTTCCACGGGACGCGCACGATGGGCGTGGTGTCCTGGGTAGAGATCGCGGGGAGCATGTAGGTGAGGTCGTCGTAGCTCAACAGGCCGTGCTGCAGATCGATGCAAAGGTAGTCGAAACCGAGGCTCGCCATCGTCTCGGCCGTGTAGGCGTTGCCGATGGATAGCCAGCCGCCGATCGTGTTCCGGCCCGACCGCCATGCGGCCAACGATTTGTTCTCTCTCATGCAGTTCGTCCCGACAATCCCATGAAGGTGGTGTGCCGCGGGCGATTGTATAGAATTCGCGCGCCCGCAGAGGCTCCCGCGGGCCAGGGGGACGTGAATGCAACTGGAACTCGAAGCCGCCGTTGCTGCGGTGACGGCTAAGGGTGAACCGTACGAGGCGCGTACCGAGACCATCCGTGGTGTGGAGTTCACGGTCTTCGCGAATGCGCCGCGAAACCTGCGCGAGCTGTACACAAGTGGGCTGAACCACGCCGAGAAGGACTTCTACGTCTATCAGGACGAGCGCTATACCTACCAAGAGATGTGGGACCGCGCGGCGCAGTGCGCAAATGCGTTGCGGAACCGGGGCGTCGAGCCCGGCGACCGGGTCGGCATCGCCCTGCGCAACTATCCGGAGTGGATTGCGGCGTTCATGGCGATCACCTCGATCGGCGCGGTCGCCGTAGCCGTGAACGCCTGGTGGTCCGGGGAAGAACTGCTTTACGGCATCGAGGACAGCGGATTGAAGATCCTGTTCACGGACGTGGAGCGGACCGAGCGCCTGCTTTCCCACCGCGATCAACTCTCGATCGAGATCATCACCGTCCGCCATGAGCAGCCCGGCCTCACGACCTGGGAGCAATTCATCGACAACGCGGCCACCGCGATGCCGAATGCGGACATCGCTCCCGAGGACAACGCCACCATCCTGTACACGTCGGGGTCGACGGCGCACCCCAAAGGCGTGCTGTCCACCCACCGCGCCATCACCAACGCCCTGCTGGGCTGGGAATGCGGCGGCGCCATCGCCATGAAGATGAACCCGGCCCTGGCGGCTGTCGTCGGCCGCTCGGCACCGCAGCCCGAGCATCCACCGGCCGTGATCCTTACCGTGCCGCTGTTCCACGTGACCGGGCTGGTGGTTCAGGCCCTGTCCTCGTTTCGCCGCGGCCGCAAGCTCGTCGGCATGTACAAGTGGGACGCGGAGGAGGCTCTGCGCATCATCGAAGCGGAGCGCATCACCGAATTCAACGGCGTGCCGACCATGGCCTGGGAACTCGTGCAGTCGCCCAACCGGGGCAAGTACGACCTCTCGAGTCTCAAGAGCGCCGGTGGCGGCGGCGCGCCGATGGCACCGGAACACGCTCGCCAGATCGACAAGACGATCGCCAAAGGCGCACCCGGAACCGGCTGGGGCATGACCGAGACCCAAGGACTGGCCACCACGATCGGCGGCGAGGCGTTCCTTAAGCGTCCGCGCAGTTGCGGCCGCGCGGTTCCGCCGATCGTGCGCGTCAAGGCCGTGTCCGAAGACGGCCACGACTGCGCGCCGATGGAAACGGGCGAATTGTGGATCTGGGGCGTGATGAACTTCTCGGAATACTGGAATAAGCCGGACGCCACGGCGGCAGGACTGACCGAAGGCTGGGTGCACACCGGGGACGTCGGCCACGTCGACGAGGAAGGCTACGTGTTCATCACCGACCGCCTGAAGGACATGGTGCTGCGCGGCGGCGAGAACATCGGCTGCCAGGAAGTCGAGGCCGTCCTCTACGGCCACCCGAACGTCCTCGAGGCAGCCGTGTTCGGGGTCCCGGACGAGCGCTTGGGCGAGACGTTGGCCGCGGTGGTGGTCGCCAAGCCCGACACCACGCTTTCGGCCAAGGACGTGCAGGACTTCGCCGCGGAACACGTGGCCAAGTTCAAGGTCCCCGACCATGTTTGGATCCGCACCGAGCGCCTGCCACGCATCGCTTCGGAGAAGATCTTCAAGCGCGGCCTTCGCGACGAGGCCGTGGAACGATTAGGAGCCCTCAGCCGGGGCGCGCGAGGGGCCAGCCCCATGGAAAACAGAGGAGCCCGATCTTGACCGCGGCCACCCGCAAGAAAGTCGCCATGCAACTGCCGCGCGCGGCCGAGGTGGCGAACCTAGAGCAACGCTACTCCCTGGAGCTAGAGGCACTCGCACCGATCGCCGAGATCGTCGAGGTTCCGAGCCCGACCGCCGACGCGTTCGCCGAAGGCGCCGCCGATTGCGACGCCGTGATCACCTCGTGGGGAATCCGCCTCGACGAGTCCGTGGTCAGCCGCCTCGACAAGTGCGTCGTTATCGGTCTTGGCAGCGTCGGCGTCGACATGGTGGATGTGGAAGCCGCCACGGAAGCAGGCATCGTGGTGACGAACACGCCGGACGTGTTCATCGAAGAGGTCGCCGACCACGCCATGATGCTGCTGCTGGCGTCCATCCGACGCACCAAGGAGCAGAACATCCTTGCGGCCGAGGGCGACTGGTTCAAAGGCCGCCCGCAGTTGAACCACGTGCCGCGATTGATGGGGCGAACGCTCGGCCTCGTGTCGTTCGGCAACGTGGCCCGATGCACGGCCGCGCGGGCCAAGGCGTTCGGCCTCAACGTGATCGCCTACGACCCCTACGTCAGCGAGTTGACCATCGGCGACGCAGGTGTCGAACCGGTGAGTTGGAACGAACTGCTGGCCCGGTCCGACTACATCAGCGTGCACTCTCCGCACAACGAGGAAACGCACCACAGCTTGAATGCCGCAGCCTTCGCGCAGATGAAGGACGGCGTGGTCATCGTCAATACTGCGCGTGGCCCCATCATCAAGGAAGACGACCTGACCCAGGCGTTATTGAGCGGCAAGGTGCAAGCCGCCGGTCTGGACGTGCTCGAGAAGGAGCCGCCCGACCTCGGCAACCCGTTGCTGAGCATGCCCAACGTCATCGTCACGCCGCATGTCGCGTCGGCATCGACCCGCATGCGTCCGACGGCCCGTCGCCGCGTCGGGCGCGAAGTCTCGCTGGTGCTGCGGGGCAAGTGGCCGATGAGTTGCGTCAATCCCACAGTCCTGCCCAAGACGCCGCTCGAGCGTTGGCAGCCCTACCCCATGAACAGAGGTCCGAATCGATGAACACCAAAACCGTCCTTGCGACCATCGCAGCCGCCACGGCCCTTGCCGTGCCCGCCGCCGAGATCGATGACAAAGTGAACACTGCCTTGGCGTCGGATATCCGCACCGATGCCGAACGAGCCCGAGACGCGAACCGCAGACCCTTGGAGACGCTGAAGTTCCTCGGCCTGACCGACGACATGCAGGTGCTGGAACTGTTCCCGGGCGGCGGCTGGTACACCAAGATCCTCGCGCCCGTCTTGGCGGAGAACGGTCGCCTCGCCGTGTCGATCTTCGCGCAGAACGTGGAAGCCGTCGCCGCCGAGGCCGGCTGGGACATCGATGTCATCGCCAACGACGGCTACGTCCCCGTGGAAGGTACGCAACGCTTCACGATGACCGGCATGGACTTCGGCGAAAGCCGCTTCGACATGGCTCTGACCTTCCGCAACATGCACAACTTCACGGACGACGGCCGGACGATGCTGAACGCCGCGGTGTTCCGCGCGCTCAAGCCCGGCGGCCTGTACGGCGTCGTGGATCACACCCGCCGCCACATGCAAGGCGACACGGACGAGAACTGGCGGCGCGAGGATCCGGTGCGCACGATCAAGGAAGTCCAGGCTGCGGGCTTCGAGTTCGTCGACTACTCGGACCTGCACTACCGGCCGGACGACGAGCTTCGCTACGAGGTAGGGCGGCGCAGCGTGACGGGCAACACGGATCGCTTCACCCTGCTTTTCCGACGACCTGAGTAACCGGCGCGGTCCGGCACGCCGCCGGGGTTAGCGGCGTTGGCGCGCTTCTAGCGCTGCGAGACGCCGCTCGGCCTCGGCCGCGCGGCGTTCCGCCTCTTGCCGCAACTTCGGCTTGTCGTCGCGCGGCTTCGGCCTGGCGTTAACGCCTCCGCGGCTCCATGGATGTCGAGGATGTCGCGACCCGTTTGGGGATCGTGGATGCGCAGCAGTCCGTCCTCGACGCGCAAGATCCGTCGCTTGCACCACGCGGGGACGCTACCTCAATCGAATAACCAAGTAATTTAGTCAGTTATTCGCTACAATCGCGGCTCCTTCATGGACGAGGCATCCGCCGTTGCCCGAACACGCTCCGGAGCTCGACGACCTGGTCAGCCAGGACTACGCCGCAGGCTTCGTCACCGACATCGCCGCCGACACGTTGCCGCCTGGGCTCGACGAACAGGTGGTGCGGGCGATTTCGGCCAAGAAAGAGGAACCCGGGTGGATGACGGAGTGGCGGCTCGACGCGTTTCGGCGCTGGCAGACCATGCGCCCGCCCCGCTGGGCCCACGTGTCCTTTCAGGACATCGACTTCCAGGCCATTTCGTACTTTTCGGCACCCAAGGGAGACCGCCCGAAGTCCCTCGACGAGGTCGACCCCGAGCTCCTGCGGACCTACGAGAAGCTTGGCATTCCACTCCATGAGCGCGCCAAGCTCGCCGGCGTCGACGGATCCGAACAGGCGGTACCCGAGGTCGCCGTGGACGCCGTCTTCGACAGCGTCTCCGTCGCCACCACGTTCAAGGACAAACTGCGCGAGGCGGGCGTGGTCTTCTGCTCCATGTCGGAAGCGATCGCCGAGCATCCCGACCTGGTGCGGCGCTACCTCGGCAGCGTGGTGCCGAAGCCCGACAACTTCTACTCCGCACTCAACTCGGCGGTGTTCAGCGACGGTTCCTTCGTCTACATCCCGAAGCACACGCGGTGCCCAATGGAACTGTCCACCTACTTCCGGATCAACGCCGAGAACACGGGGCAGTTCGAGCGGACATTGATCATCGCCGACGAGGGTTCCTACGTGAGCTACCTCGAGGGCTGTACGGCGCCGATGCGCGACGACAACCAACTCCATGCCGCGGTGGTCGAACTCGTCGCCCTCGACGATGCCGAGATCAAGTACTCCACCGTGCAGAACTGGTATCCCGGCGACGAACAGGGCCGCGGCGGCATCTACAACTTCGTCACCAAGCGCGGTGCCTGCCTCGGCGCGCGCTCCAAGATCAGTTGGACGCAGGTGGAGACCGGCTCCGCGATCACGTGGAAATACCCAAGCGTCATGCTCCGCGGTGCGGACTCCGTCGGCGAGTTCTACTCGGTCGCGTTGACCCGGAACCGCCAGCAGGCCGACACCGGCACCAAGATGGTTCACATCGGTCCCCGCACGAAGAGCACGATCGTCTCCAAAGGGATCAGCGCGGGACACAGCCGCAACAGCTACCGCGGCCTCGTGCGCATGAATCCCGCGGCGGCCGGCGCGCGCAACTATACGCAGTGCGACTCGCTGCTGATCGGCGACACCTGCGGCGCGAACACGTTCCCCTATATCGAGAGCAAGCTGCCCGCTGCCGTGGTCGAGCACGAGGCGACCACGTCGAAGGTCAGCGACGAGCAGTTGTTCCTGTGTCAGCAGCGCGGAATCGACCCCGAGAAGGCCGTTGCCATGATCGTCAACGGGTTCTGCAAGGACGTCTTCCGCACGCTGCCGATGGAATTCGCCGTGGAGGCCGCCAAGCTGCTCGAAGTGAGCCTCGAGGGGGCTGTTGGGTGAGCCTGCTCGAAGTGCGCGATCTGCGCGTCAACGTCGACGACAAGCCGATCCTGAAAGGCCTCGACCTGACCGTCGAAGCCGGCGAGGTGCATGCGGTCATGGGACCCAACGGGTCGGGCAAGAGCACCCTCGCGAACGTGCTGGCCGGTCGTCCCGGCTACGATATCGACGCAGGCTCGATCACCTTGGACGACGAGGATCTCACCGCGGCCACGCCGGACGAGCGTGCGCACCGGGGCCTCTTTCTCGCCTTCCAGTACCCGATCGAAATCCCCGGCGTCAGCAACATGGAGTTCCTCAAGGCGGCCGTGGACGCGCATGCCGCGCACACAGGTGCAAGCGAACCCTCCGCCGTGGACTTCATCAAGCGCGCACGCGCGGCCGCCGAACAGTTGCACTTGAGCGCCGACTTCCTCAAGCGCGGAGTCAACGAAGGATTTTCGGGCGGCGAGAAGAAACGCAACGAGATCCTGCAGATGCTGCTCCTCGAGCCACGCTTGGCAGTGCTCGACGAGACCGACTCCGGGCTCGACATCGACGCCTTGCAGGTGGTCGCCGAGGGGATCAACGCGTTCCGTGCCGAGGACAACGCGATCGTCCTGGTGACGCACTACCAGCGCCTGTTGAACTACGTGGTGCCAGACCACGTCCACGTCCTGATCGACGGCCGGATCGCGCGCTCAGGCGACCACACGCTGGCGCATACGCTGGAGGACGAAGGCTATGGCTGGCTCGACGACTGAAGGGTCTGCTCCGCCCACGGCCGCACCCCGATCGGCCCTCGCGCAGCGACTCCTCGACATCGAACCGAGCGGTCGTTCGTCTTGGCTCGATCCTGCGGCTTGCCAGGCGGTCATCGCCCGCGGACTACCGGATACGCGAGGCGAGCCGTGGAAGTACACCAACGTCAACCGCTGGTACGACGTTGCGTTCACGAGGCAAGAACCCGCGGCGCTGGATATCGATGCGCCCGATGACATCCTCGTCGTCGACTTCGACGATCCGCGCACACGGCCGCTTGCCGCGGCCCACGGGGGCAAGGCGTTCGACCTGGCCAAGCAGCCGCTCGCCGCTGTGAACGGTCTCCTGCTCGGTGGGGGCGTCGCCATCGTCGTGCCCGGCGACTGGCGCGGAGAAGCACCAATACGCATCGCCGACGGCGGCCCGTCCTATCAGCACATCCTGCTGATTGTCGAAAGCGGGGCTTCGATCACGCTCATCGAGGAGGCCAGCGGCTTCACGCACCGGATCGTCGAAACTGTGGTCGAAACCGGAGGGCGCCTGCGCCACCTGCGTCGGCAGCGTCCGGCGCCGACCCGGGAATGCAGCCTGGTCGCCGTCCATCTAGATCAGGATGCCCGGTATGAACTGGCCCAGAGCTGCCGTGGTGCCGAACTGCGCCGCAACGACGTCGTCGTGACACTCGCCGGCACGGGCGCGCGCGTCACGGTCAACGGCGCGTGGCGTCTCGTCGGTCGCGAACACCTCGACAACCAGGTCGCCATCAACCACGTCGCGCCGCAGGGCTTCAGCCGCCAGACTTTCCGCGGCGTCGTCGCCGACCGTGCCCGCGCCGTCCTCAACGGGCGAATCCACATCGCCGCCGGCGCGAAGGCCACAGATGCTGCGCTCAACACCAAGAACCTGTTGGCGACAGACAATGCCGAGGTCTACGCCAAGCCCGAGTTGGAGATCTTCGAGAGCGACGTCCAGTGCAGCCACGGGGCCACCGTGGGTACCCTCGATGAGGAGGCCGTGTTCTTCTTGCGGACCCGCGGGTTGAGCGACGAGGCAGCGCGCGCGCTCCTAGTGCGTGGCTTCCTGCGCGAAGCGGTCGCGGACGACGAGGGCGCGGCCCGGCTGGAGTTGGTTGCGTGAACTGCCCGTCCTGGCGCGACGACTTCCCGCTCGTGGTCGGCACCGATGTGGTCTATCTCGACAACGCGGCCACGACGCAAAAGCCACGCAGTGTGCTCACCGCGATCGAGACGTATTACCAGACCGCCAACGCCAACGTTCATCGGGCGGCCCATCGGCTGTCGGACGAGGCCACGCGCGCATTCGAGGCAGCGCGCAGCACAGTCGCCCAGTGCATCAACGCAACCGCGCCGGAGGAAGTGATCTGGACGCGCGGCACCACGGAAGGCATCAACCTGGTCGCGGCGGCCTACGCACCCACCGTCCTCGAACCCGGTGACAGGGTCTTGGTCACCGAACTCGAGCATCACTCCAACATCGTGCCGTGGCAGGCGGCCTGCCAACGCGCCGGCGCCATCCTCGATGCCGTGAAGGTGACGCCAGCGGGCGAACTCGACCTCGACGACTTCGAGGCGAAACTCGATGGCCGGACCAGGATCGTCGCGGTCAGCCACGTCTCGAACGCCCTCGGCACCGTGAACGATATCCCCTGGGTCGTGGCAAGAGCCCGGTCGGTCGGTGCAACCACGGTGGTCGACGGTGCCCAGGGGCCCGCTCATGTGGACATCGACGTGCAAGCGCTCGGCTGTGACTTTTACGCCTTTTCCGGCCACAAGATGTACGGTCCCACCGGCATCGGCGCGCTGTTCGGCCGCCACGAACTGCTCGAGGCGATGCCGCCTTGGCAGACTGGCGGCGAGATGATCGAACGTGTCCGCATCAAGGGGACCACCTACGCGCCCCTGCCCTTCAAGTTCGAGGCCGGCACGCCGCACATCGCCGGTGCGATCGGCCTTGCAGCCGCGATCGACTACCTGGAGTCGCTGGATGCGGAGGCAGTCCATGCCCACGAATCCGATGTCCTAGCCTATGCGTCGGCCTCGCTCAGCCAGATCGAGGGACTCGAGGTCGTCGGCACGGCCCGGGTGAAAGGCCCCGTGCTGTCGTTCCTCCTCGACGGCACGCACCCGCATGACGTCGGCGCGCTGCTCGACCAGCAAGCCGTCGCCGTGCGCACGGGCCATCACTGCGCGATGCCGTTGATGGACGCCTTGGGAATCCCCGGCACGGTACGCGCCTCCTTCGGGTTGTATAATTCCCGCGCTGACGTGGACGCCTTGACCCAGGCGGTACGCAAAGTGCGGTCCATGCTCTAACGTAGCCGCGGAGTTTCCCTTGAGCACAGAGATTTTCGATCCCACAGCCCAATCTCCCGCCGCGATTTCCATGACGGACGCCGCGCAGCAGCATGTCCGTCGGCAACTGGACAAGGAAGGCGCCGATGCCCTGGTGCTGGGCATCACCGAGAGCGGCTGCAACGGCTACATGTACGAACTGCGCTACGTTGCGGACCAAGCCGGTACGGTCGCCGACAGTGTTCGTGCCTTCGATTTCGATGGCGTGACCGTGCTCGTGGAGAACGCCGACTGGCCCCTGGTCGGCGGCACCGAGATCGACTACGTGACCGAGGGGCTGAACGCCGTCCTGAAGTTCAGGAACCCCAACGCCAGCGGCGAGTGTGGCTGCGGCGAGAGTTTCTCGGTCGACGCGTCGAATCCGGACGCGGGGCCCTAAGACGGGCAAGTTCCCCCCATGGAACGCACGGTCATCCCACTGCGGCGCGACACGGACGCGCGGATGGTTCCCACCGGGGATCCATTCACCCTGCCGGCCGGTGCTTTCGTCACCGTGACCCAAGCCCTCGGCGGTGCCTACACCGTCGTATACGGGGGCAACATGGCCCGGATCGACGGCGACGATGCCGACGCGTTGGGCTTCGAGCCGGAGACGCTCGAACTGGTGCCGCCCCAGGACGGCAATGTCTCGGTCACACAAGTGCAGCAGGCATTGCGCACCGTCCACGATCCGGAAATCCCGGTCAACATCGTCGACCTGGGCCTGGTCTACGCCTGCAATGTGCACGACGGTGCGGTCGACATCGACCTAACCCTGACCGCTCCGGGCTGCGGCATGGGACCTGTTCTGGTCCAGGACGTCGAGCGCCGCGTGGGAAAGGTCCCCTTCGTAACCGCCGTCAACGTCAACCTGGTGTTCGATCCGCCTTGGGACCGGGCGATGATGACCGAGGAGGCGCAACTCGAACTCGGCCTCTACTGATGTCGTCTCAAGCGCTCTCTGACATTCGCGAGAGCTTCGGCTTCTTCGACAGTTGGGAGGACAAGTACAGGTTCCTCATCGACCTGGGCCGTCAACTCGACCATCTCCCGGACGAGCATCGCATCGAGCAAAACCTCGTCCGCGGCTGCCAGAGCCAGGTCTGGCTGGTACCGACCTACGACGCCGATGCGGACCGGCTGCATCTGGCCATCGACAGCGATGCCCACATCGTGCGCGGACTCATCGCGGTCACCTTGGCCTGCTATGACGGGCAGTCGCCGGCGGCCATCAGGGACTTCGATATCGAAGGCCTCTTCGGCGAACTCGACCTCGTCGCGCACTTGAGCCCGAGCCGGGGGAACGGCTTGCGGGCCATGGTCGCGAAGATCCGCAGCACTGCGCAAGCGCACGCCTGACCATCGTTCCCGGACCCGGAAGGGTCGGACGGGGAGAAAAAGGGGGCAATTCCCATGTGCATTTGCGGCGCGGCGTTGCTAGACTCGGCGCGAGGGATCGAGGGTCGGTTACGAGAGGTATCGGTGCCTAAAGAACGCGCCGGCCAGCTTCAAGCCCCCTAACGCCATCAACGTTGCCGTGCAATGCGCGGCGTTACTGTGACTGTGTCGACAGGAGGCTAAGTTGAGCCGCGCACCGAAGAAACTCCCCCAGAACAACATAGAAATGAGAAAGTCCATCGAAGAAGACCTGCAAGCGTTCTTGGCAGCAGGCAAGAAGATCCAAATCATCCCCATGGGCGTCAGCGGCCAAGACAAGATGGGGCGTAGCAAGAACATCGTTATTTCCCGGAAGCGACGAGCCGCGATCACCGCCACGTAGCGGTCCCCACATCCTGCCGGAGACCGCGAGGGTCCGCCCCTCGCAGAAAGAAGGCGTGCCCGGCAGCGCCTCGATCACCGACACTTGCCGGGCCGATCCGATGTGTTCAGCCCGGTGACTCCGCGTCTCGCCAGCGCTCGAAGTCCGCTGCATCGTCCACGTCCCACAAGGGCTCGAGCAGCCGCACCGTCAACGACAACGCGTGAGCCGCGTCGAGGGTAGCCGCAAGTACGGCAGGCGTGCTCCAGGGTATGCCCTGGAAGAGCTGCGGGTGCGGCGCGTTCATCGCGATCAGGCAATAGCCGCCGTCCTCCACCGGGCCGATAACCAGATCCACGTCGTCAAGCGCGGCAATTGCACGCTCGACATAGTCAGCGTCCAACGCCGGGACGTCCGTGCCGACCAGCACCGCGACGCCCGCATCGAACGCGGCCGCCATCCGCGAGCCGAGGTCACCTTCCGGCTGTGGGATCACGGGAAAGCCCTCGAAACGGGTGCGGGCGGTCCCTTCGAGCCAGATTTCCGGGTGGAAGTGCCCGCAGCCAGGCGCCAGCCGGACTAGCGTCTGCGCGAGCAGCCGTTCGTAGACGGCGAGCGCTGCGTCGTCCCCGAGCACCCGCGCCAATCGTGTCTTGACGCGGCCCCGGACGGGGGCGCGAGCGAAGATGGCCAAGCGCCGGCGTCCGCTCACCTGACGTTGGCGTAATACCGACGCGCCAGTTCGAAGGCGTCAGCCCCCGCCCAATACCGCATTCTCAGCCACCACATGAGGAGCACGGTCGACATCGTGCCATCGCGTTGCCAGCGGCGAGCGGAGGTGACCAGCGGCGGCCCGACGCGACGTGGCCGGGCCAGCCGACGCAGGCGTCGACAGCATTCGATGTCCTCCATCAGTGGCAGTGCGGGCACACCGCCGATGGCCTCAAGAAGCCGACGATGCGCGAAGATTCCCTGGTCGCCGGTGGCGATCCCTGTGATGCCGGAGCGCCAGTTCATCGCCGTCTCGACCATGCGCAACGGCCACCCCGTTCCGTCGAGGCGTACCCGACAGAAACCCCACCCGGGGTTGGTCAAGCAGTCGTCCAGGGCGCCGAGCACGGCGCCGCTGACGCGCGAGTCGGCGTGCAGGAACCACAGCCAGTCGCCACTCGCGCGATCCACGCCGGCATGAAGCTGCCGACCCCGCCCTGGTGCCGAGGTCACCACGACGTCAGCACACCGCGCCGCATCTACGCTGTCGTCCTCACTTCCCCCGTCGACCACCACCACCTCGAGATCCGGTGCACCGCGCAGATCCGCGAGCAGCCGCACCAGGGCTTCCCCGTCGTTGAGCACCGGGACGACCGCGCTAACGGTCAACTCGCGCTCCCGAACGTTGCACCGCCAAGGACCTCACGTCGCTTGGGTCACAACGCCGGTCGCCGCGTAGCGGTACCGGGTCATCGCGTTGTCCACGACCCGCTGGTGGTCTTCGGGCAACAGCAAGCGCCTATCGACCAGCGCTTGCGCGCACGACCGGACCTTAAGTTCGTATCCCTCTTCCGCCGGCAGTTCATCACCGAAGCGCGAGAAACCGACAAAAATCGCGGCCAACTCGGGGGCACCGTGATCCGGATGCCGGGGATTCCAACCCGTGTGGCAGCCGATCGGAACGGCGACGTCGGGAAGCCGGATGCCCGCGCGCTCGTTGAGCGTCGAATCGACGTCGGCGACCAGCCGCGCGTAGGGGGCGCCTTCCGCGGCCGGGAAACGCAGTACCCCGGTTCCCTCGTCTTCCCCTAGATCAAGAACGGCAAGTCCGCCCAGGCGTTCCGCGTCGAGGATGGCGAAGCCGCCTCCACGCGCGAACTTAGCGAGGACGGCATCCCGGGAAACCAGCGTGCCCTCGGCCAACGTGGGCACGGCGGACGGCGGCGGGGTCGTCCCTCGCTCGACCCACGCAGCGAGGTTGAGGAAGGCCGCGCGCGTCAACGGCCCGTGGTCGACGACGTTGAATCCGTAGCGCGCCTTCTCGCCGGTCACCGCGAAGGTGTCAGTGGGCGGCCAGACCGCGCCGACATGGTGCGTGCCGGCGAACAGGTAGTTGCGCTCGTCAGCGTGCCCTTCGAGATCGCGACTGCCGTCGGAAGCCACGTGCGTGAGCGCAGCGTCGCCCCGCCAGTATTCCCAGGACGTGTTGGTGATCACGACCCGCGGCATCCACGGCGAACCGGTGAGGCGTTCGTAGAGGCCGTCGGTCTTTCCTGTCAACGTGTCCCGCGTCCTCGGGCCAGCGAACGGGAACTGCTGCCCGGCCGCCGGTACGCCTGCGCTCGAGGGCTGGGCGAAGCGATGGTTGAAGTCGCCTCGCTGGCCGCCCGCGATATGGATGTGGACGCCGTCGAAGACGCGCGTGCCGGTATTGTCGGCGTTGAGGCCTAGGTGCAGAAGGTGGCGCAGCACGCGACCGGTCTGCGAGGCGCCGAACGCGAACACGTGGCGGAACCCAGCGCCGTTCGGGCCGTCGCCGCGACGCAGGCTGGCCGCTGCATCGCGCAGCGCCAGCAGGCCGCATCCGGCCACGCGGACCCCGCGGGAGCGATACACCAGCGTGTAGATCCGGCCCTTCTCGAAGCCACCGTCCAAGTGGATGAACCGGTCGCTGGGTTCCAGTCCGTCGCCACGGATCCGGCCGAAACGCCACTGGCGGTCGATTTCGGCGTGCGCCGCGTTGTCGTGGTCACGGACGAACAGCCGTGCGTGCGGATCATCGAGATCGGCCGGCGGGTACGTGACTTCACCGAGTTGCCCGAACGACACGAACGGCCGATCACTGCCGGGTTGTACGCGGCAGACGACATCCCCGTCGATCGCGCGACCTTCCCGGCGGGCTTCCGGCGCGTCGAGACTCAAGCCCTCGGCGATGTCCCACTGCCAGCCAATCGAGGCCAGCGCGAACCCATGCCGGAACAGGAAGCCGTCGCCGGGGGCGCAGGGATCCTCGAGCAGTTGGCCGGGCTGCGCACGATTGAACTGCGAGAACGCCAGCCGGCGGCCACGGTTCGGCACGTCCACCAGCAACTTCGCTGCCGACCCCTGACGTGGCGCGATGAAGGTGAAGTCCCCAGCGAATCGCACCATCCCGTCCGCACTACGCGGCGCTAAGGCGAGATCGACGATCGCAGCGTTGCGCGGGTCGTCCGGATCGACGGCGTAGTGGACGCGGCCTTCGAGAATCTCGAAGGGGCCGAGGTCGCCGAACGGCGCGCCGCCCGCATATGGCTCCCGCCGCCGGACCTCCCACTTGACGTTGGCCACGACTGTTCTCGCCACAAGACACGGCGCACCGTACCAGCGTTTGCCCGGCTTGCCCAATCACACCGCAGCACGAGACGTGGCCCCGGCGTGCCCCTAGAAGTCGCCGCTGCCCCCGAGTAGGCCCAACGCGGTCAGCAACGCCGCAACGAGGCCGGCACCGAAGGCGACGGCGATGGCGACGTTGACCAATCGGGCGTGGCGTTGCAGCAGAACGACGACCGCGATCAGAAACGCGGCGAGGACGAGAAGCCGCATGTCGCTCAGCCATCGGTAGGCGAGCACGTCTCGCATCTGCGACTGCACGGTCTCCGGCTGCCACAGGTCCGCGACCGCGATGGCCGACGGCGGATCCACGGCCAGCAGGGCCAAGGCAGTCCACGTGTAGATCACCACCGACCAGAACGACCGACCCGCACAGGCGGCGATGCGGCGCGGCCCGACCGGGTCGTCCAGCCACCACAGCATCACGCCGCAGGCCAAGCCGAAGACCCCGATCAGCGCGATGGTCAGGGCCGCCACGGTGACCGTGGCGATGTAGGCGCTGAGGCGCGCATAGACAAACACCGCGTGCGGCGCCGAGAACAGCCGTTCGACACTGACGATGGAGAACGCCGCCAAGCCGACCAGCCAAGCACCCAACGCGGGTACGACCGGCCTCTTGAAGGCTGCGACGAGGCGATTCACGCCGATACCCCCACGCGGCTAATGAAGGCCCATGGCCTCAGCCAAGGCCCCGGTGACGAACGTCTCCAAGACGGCAGCAACCGCCAGCGCGAGTGCGCCGTAGGCGAGGACCAAGCCGAGGCGAAGCGACCGGACGGCACCCCACCCGTACCGTCCCCAGTCCGATGCGATCCTGAACCCCTGGAAACCCACCGCACCGGCAATGCAGAAAGTACCGACCTCCAACACGCCATGGGGAAGCAGAAGATTCGAGAGCGTGGCGGGTGCGATGCCGGTGGCATACGCGAGCCCGATCGTGTGTCCCAACATGATGCCGTTGGCCAGCAACACGACGAAGGTGACCGCACCTGCGGAGAGGAGCCCGGCGAGGATCCAGATGTAGACCGAGAGGTTGCGCCGGAATATGAACGCCACGAGCCCTGCGTCGGACCCGGGCGCCGCGGCAGGCCCCGGGAGGCTGTGTGCTCCTGCGTTGCGGGCGTCTTCGGCCACGACAGGGGCTGGCAAGTCGCTCGGCAGGTCACTCGCGGCCTGGACGATGGCATAGCCGACCGCCATGCCAGCCGTCCAGACCGCGACCGCGAGCAGGAAGGCGGGCGTCCACCATGACGCACTGGGTTGTATCTTCCTCATGCCGGTTGCCTCGTGCCTGACACCGCCGCCTAGCGCCGCTGCGCGCAAGCGGCGGTTACGGCTACCTTGAGATGATCAACCGCCAGATTTCCGGCGACACGTGGGATGGCCGCAGAGCGGCCAGGTCCGGCACGTCGACACAGAACGTGCCCGGTGACAGTCTCGGATTGCAGATCGGCAGGTAGTAGGTCAGTTCCGAGGCGGTCAGGTTTGGCGGTGGCTGGCTCGCGCCCAGCGCGAGAACGCCGGCGACCGCCAAGGCGGCCAAGAGTGGCTTACGCATGGTCTGTCCTCTTCTCAGGTGTGTGAGCGGCAGGACAATACGCGGCGAAATCAGCCAGGGTGGGCCGCAGGCCGATTTCCTACACCAAGAAAAGACATCCGCCATCCTGGCGGCCAGAATGCGGATGTGGCCGCATCAGGAGACTAGAACCCAGCGGCGATCAGATCCTGCAGCCGCACGACGCCGACCGGGCGGCCGCCGTCGAGGATCACGAGTTGCGTGATCTGGTTCGCCTGCATCTGGCGCAGGCAGTCGATCGCCATCGTACCCGGTGTCGTCGAGCCGTGGACTTCCGCAGGCGCGTGGCTCTCGTCCCCTCGACGGCTGCGCGCGACGCACTCGGCCACGGTCAGTTCGCTCACATGCTCGCCGCGCAGGAGCAGGCGTCGGATATCGGCATCAGTCACGACGCCGGTGTGGCGACCTTGCGCGTCGACCACCACGGCCATGCCGATTCCCTTCGAGGTGATCTCGAAGACGAGATCAGCCGAGCGCGCACCAGCGGCGATGATCGGCAGCGCATCGCCCTTTATCATGAGGTCGTCCACGGACAGCAGCAGCCGCTTGCCGAGCGCACCGCTCGGATGAAAGCGCGCGAAATCGTGTGCGGTCAGCCCCTTGCTCTGCTGTACAAGGATGGCCAGTACGTCGCAAACGGCCATGGTTGTCACCGCGCTCGTCGTGGGTGCCAGGTCGAACTCGTCGATCTCCGGCAACGCCGGAATGTGCAGGGCGATGTCAGCTACCGCGCTCAGGCGCGATCCAGGCTCGGTGACCGAAATCACCGGCCCTGCCGGGAGCGCCTTGAACTGGCGGGCGAACTCGATGGTCTCCTCGTTGCCGCCGCTCTTCGACAACGCGAGCAGCGCCGATCCCTCGCGGACGATTCCGAGGTCGCCATGCAACGCCTCCACGGGGTGCACGAACGCGGCCGGCGTACCGGTACTGGACAAGGTTGCTGCGGCCTTGCGCGCGACGAGCCCGCTCTTTCCGAGCCCGGTGACAATCAGGATCGAGTCGAGGTCAGCGATCACGCCAACCGCTCGCTCGAATCGCTCGTCGAGCAGCTCCTTGGCCGCGACCATAGCCGCCGCGTAGCCGTCGAACATGGCGTCTGCGCGACCGGCCAAACTCATGCCAAACATCCCCAAATGGCTGACCAGCACGGCCCTGCGGCGTCGATACCGGCCAAAGTTTCTACAGACCGAATCATAACGGGCAAGGCTGGTCCACACATCGCGGTGCGCAGGGTGTGGTACAACCAAAAAGGTATCGCCAGACGGAGAATGGCTTGAACGAGAACCACTACGGGTTCGCGCTGCCGGAGGAACTCATCCTCCTGCGCGACCAGATCCGCCGCTTCATGCGCGAGGAGGTCAAACCCATCGAAGACCAGCTCCCCCACGATGCAACAGGCTGCAGCCCCGCCGACCGGGCACGGCTGCGGGAGCAGGCTGAGGCCATGGGACTCACTCGGCTGACCGTGCCGGAGGAGTACGGCGGCAATCCCGTGAGTGCCCTGGCGCGCGTAATCATCGCCGAAGAGTCGGCGAAGTGCCGTCTCGGCGCGTACGCGCCGGGCCTCGCCGCGTGCGGCGGCGGACCCCCGAACATCATCTGGGGCGGCACACAGGCGCAGATCGAAAAGTACGGGGTGCCCTGCGTCGAGGGCAGGAAGCGTGCATTCGTGGCCATCACCGAACCCACCGGCGGCTCGGACCCGCGCAACAACATCCAGACCCGGGCTGTGAAGCAGGGCGACACCTGGGTTCTCACCGGCCGCAAAATGTGGATCACAGCCGCCAAGGGCGCCGACTACGGGGTGATCTTCGCGCGGACCAAGGACGGCACGGCGGATGCTCCTCCGGAGATCACGGCGTTCATCGTCGAACCGACCTTTCCGGGCATTGAGTTCAATGAGATCAAGGTAATACGCGCGCTTTCTCCCTACGAGATTGTATTGGACAACTGCCAAGTGCCTGCTGAGAACGTCCTTGGCGAGGTCGGTCGCGGTTTCGGCGTCGCCCAGAACTGGCTGGTCGATGCCCGCATCCCCTACGCGGCCGGATGCATCGGCATCGCCCAGGAGGCCCTCGACATGGCCTGCGGGTGGGTCAAGCAGCGGCCTGCCCGGGACGGCATGCTGTCGGACAAGCAGGCCATCCAGTGGATGATCGCCGACTCCGAGGTCGAGCTAAGGGCCGCACGCATGCTGGTCTACGACGCCGCATCCAAGGTCGACGCGGGCGAGTCCGGCAAGGTGGACGCGTCGGTATGCAAGTTGTACGGGACGGAAACCGCAGGGCGCGTGGTCGACCGGGCCATGCAGATGTTCGGCGGCATGGGAATGGCCAAGGAAATGCCCCTGGAGCGCTGGTACCGCGAGCTGCGCGTGAAGCGGATTGGCGAGGGCCCGTCCGAGGTCCACCGCATGGTCATCGCCCGCGACAAGCTGCGCAACACCGATGGCGGCATATACTTCGGCTGATTCAACGCACCACGACTGGTGCGATCCCCTTAGGAGAAGACATGAAGGAATTCGGAGGCAAGCTCGCGGTCGTCACTGGCGGCGGTACGGGCATGGGCCGTGCGCTGTGTCGACAGTTGGTGGCGGAAGGCTGCGACGTGGCGACCTGCGACGTGCTCGAGGACAACCTCGCCGAGACCCAGCGGCTGTGCGAACAGGAGGCTTCACAGGGCCGCGTCGTGAGCATTCACCGCTGCGACGTCGCCAACGAGGACGAGGTCACCGACTTCCGCGACGCCGTCAAGTCGGCTCACGACACCGACCACGTCGACCTCCTGTTCAACAACGCCGGCATCGGCGGCGGCTCCAGTTTCGTGGACGGCAACCGCGACGAGTGGGAACGCACGTTCAACATCTGCTGGTTCGGGGTGTACAACTGCGCGCGCGCCTTCATTCCCTTGCTCGTCGCGAGCTCCGACGCCCACATGATCAATACGAGCAGCGTGAACGGTTTCTGGGCAAGCCTCGGGCCGCAGAGTGCGCACTCGGCCTACAGCGCCGCCAAGTTCGCGGTCAAGGGCTTCACCGAGGCGTTGGTCACCGACTTCGCCAACAACGCGCCCCACGTCAAGGCATCGGTGGTGATGCCCGGGCACATCGGCACATCCATCGCCATCAACTCGCGGCGCATCATCGGCGATGACGATCCGGCGCAGATGCGCGAACGCTTCGTGGCACTCGGCTGGGTCAACGAGGACACCACCGACGAGGAGCTCGTCGAAATGGTGGAAACCGTCGGACGCGGCTTCCGGGACAATGCGCCGACGACGGCCGAACAGGCAGCCGCCATCATCCTCGACGGTGTGCGCGAAGAACGCTGGCGCATCCTCGTCGGCGACGACGCCCACCTGATCGACCGGATGGTGCGCGAGGCACCCGAGCAGGCCTACGGCGAGGCCTTCATGGAACGACTGCGTGCCAGCACGGAGTGGAACATCAGCTAGCGGGCGAAGTTGCGCTGATCGGTCCCCAACGGGACCACGTCGCAGGTCGCCATGTACCAGGCGAGCAGACGGTCCTTGAGTTCGACCTCGTCGCCCCGATAGGCGGGATCGCCGATCAGGTTCCGCGTCTCGCCGGGGTCGCTGACGAGGTCGTAGAGTTCGTCCAATTCGTAGGCTCGCCGGACGTACTTGAAGCGGTCCGTCCGGCACATGGCCGCCTTGGTATGGGGTAGCGCGGCACCCTTCCCCACTTCCCTGACCTGCTCCCGTATGCGGGGCGAATACAAGCCGAGGGAGGAGCCAGCCGAGAGGCTCTCGTGCTCGTTCGCCTGAACCTCGGCGTGCAGCCGCCCACCCTCCGTGAACACCGCGTCGCGATGGTCCGCATCGGGGTTGCCGAGCAAGGTCCTCAAGCTCCGGCCGAAGTGCCAATAGCCGCAATCCACGCCCGCGAGGTCGTAGACGGTGGCCGGGAAGTCCACCAGCTCCACGAGTTGGTCGCGCACACCGGGCACGACCGCCACGTCCTTGGGCGGCTTGACCAGGAACGGTACGCGGCTCAAGCAGTCCTGGAAGGTGTTCTGAGTCTTCTCCACCAGGGAGTAGTCACCCGTGAAGTCGCCGTGGTCGGAGAACACGAAGAGGGCGCTCGACTCGTAAAGGCCAGCGTCCTTGAGCGCGGCCACCAGCATGCCGAACTGGTGGTCGACCCGAGCACACATGCCGTAGTAGGTCGCGCGCAGTTCCCGCCAGCGTTGTTCCGTCCAGCCGGTGAGGCCTTGGCCGTCGCGGATGGCTGCCAACAACGCGGGTTTGTCGTCCCACGTGTCGTAGAGGTGCCTTGCCGGTACGTCGCCGCGCTCGGTCAACGAGTACCAGGGCTCCTCCACACAATACGGCGGATGGGGATAGCCGAGCGGCAGGAATAGGCATAGCGGTGCATCGCCCTCGTAGGCGCGGAGAAAGTCGCACGCACCGTGGACCATCGCCCAATCGCCGTCGAACCACCGCTGCCCACCCGGTGCTTCGAGCTTGCCCTTGAAAAAGCTGTAGTAGTTGTCGCCATCCGGTTCGCCACGCCAGGAGAGGTCGCCACCGTGGCTCCCGGGCTGGGGCGTGACGCCCCAGCGTGCATAGTCCTCCTGACGGGGCCGAAAGTAGACGTCGCAGTGGTCCTCGAACCCGAGTTGGCCGGGCACGAGGTCGTTCTTGCCACCCCACCACACGGTGTAGCCGTTGTTGCGCAAAACCTGGAGCACGTTGGTCTCGCCGAGAACGGGGTTCAGCATGTGGTGCATCGTCCGATGGCCGCGAACGTGCGGATACCAGCCGGTCATGAAAGAGCAGCGACTCGGCGTGCACACGGTCGCTTGGACGAACGCGTTACGGAAGGACACCGCGTCGGTAGCCGCCAGGCGATCCAGGTTCGGCGTCTTAACGGCGGGGTGGCCGACGTGGCCCAAGGCATCGCCGCGCCACTGGTCCGGGTTGAAGATGATGATGTGCCGTCTGTCAGCCATGTCCACTCCTTCTCATGCCAGACAGGCGAGCGCCTGCGCATGGACGCGCGGATCGCCTGCGGCAAGCACGTCGCCACCCATCGCCGGGTTGCCGCCCCGCCAATCGGTGATGACCCCACCCGCGCCCTCGACAACGGGTATCAGGGCCTGCACGTCGTAGGGCTTGAGGCGCGTCTCGAGGACGAGGTCGGCGTGTCCCATGGCCAGCATCGCATACAGGTAGCAGTCCGTTCCGTAGCGCATCCCGCGAGCGGCCCCCTCGATGCGGTCGAGCGCTTCGCGTTCCCGGGTGGTACGGAACATGTCGGGCGTCGTCGTACCGGCTAGCGCGGCACCGAGATCCGGACATGAGCGCGCCGCGAGGGGGCGCGTCTCGCCGCCACGGATGAACACCGTGCGCGAACCGTCTCCGGCAAAGGTCTCGTCGAGCACCGGTTGACGGATGACGCCAACGACCGGTCGCCGGCCGTCGAATAGAGCCACCAGCGTTCCCCAGTGCACCAATCCCATGACGAAGCCGCGCGTCCCATCGATGGGATCGAGAACCCACGTCAGGCCGCCGCCCGGCCGGTGGCCGAACTCCTCGCCGAGAATGCCGTGGTCCGGGTAGCGATGGCGGATGGCATCGCGCATCGCCTTTTCGGCGCCACGATCCGCCTCCGTCACGGGGTCGTAACCGGTCCCCGCGTTCTTGCTCTCGATCGCGAGCGGCCGGCGGAACTGCGGCAGGATCACCTCCCCTGCCTGCGCCGCCAGGGCAATGGCGAAATCCAGGTACTCGGCGCGCTCCTCGATACTGACGGGATGCGGTTCGGCGGATTCGATGGACGCGGACACGGCGAAATCGTCATGGACCAAGCGGGGCGCGCATTGTATGCCCGCGGCGTAATACGCGCCGCGGCTAGGTCGCCTGGGCGCCGATCCAGAACAAGGCGCCGACATGGTCGTCGAGTGCGAACACCGTACCGCGGCCACCCTCGATGACCGCGTTCTCGCGGTTGGGCCCGACGTAGCTTGCGGTAAACGTGCGTTCCCGGGCAAGCCAGCGGATCTCGACTTCGCGGAAGCCCACCATCAGGCCGACGATGGGATTCACGGCCTTGAAAACGGCCTCCTTGGCGCTGAAGTTCGCGGTGTAGGCGGATGGCGGCCAGTCACTTTGATGGACTTGGCGCTCGGCCTCGGTCATGACGGACTCCGCGATGTCTTCGGTCACGCGACCCGCGAGTTCGAGATCGACCCCGACGCCTGCAAGGCCTGAACACCGACACACGATGGCGATTCCGTACCGTCGCGAATGGGTGATGCTGCCGACCACCCCATCCGGCCAAACCGGCCGACGCGAAGGGTGTGTCGGAATGGACTCAACCGGCACGTCGAGTTCCGCCAGTGCGCGCTTAGCCAGGTAGCGTCCGGTCGAATAGGCCAACTGCCGCGACTCCACCGCGTGCCCGATGTGTTGGCGCTCGTCGTCCGACAGCGCCGACCGATGATCCGCGACACGCCCGATGACGGCGTGGCACGCGCCAGCCGACAGCAAGGTGTGGTCGTGGACGTGGTCCAGTCCCTCGATCGCGGCGGCGAGGGACTTCATGGCGTTGACCCTGCGTCCGCCGGCCGTCCATCTCCGTAGATCGAGATCAGTGCTTTGCGGCTGATGCCAGTCTCGGATGGATACCCGTAGGCATTATTGACGTATTCGACGCCGTCGATGTGGCAGCGTTGATTGACGTGGCTATGGCCGTAGGCGTGGATGTCCGGACGAAGCCGGTTCACCTGCAGCCCCAAGCGGCGGCTCCCGAGGACCGGATACAAGTAGCGCTGGCGCACGGGGATGTGGTCGGGCATGACGTCGATCCACGGCAGGAAATGGGAAAACGAGATGACGAACCGATTGGGGTCGGGGACGCACGACGGATTCATGGCCAGGAAACGCTCGGTAATCGACGACGGACTCTCTCCGCGCGGCCAGACGCAGGCATAGAAGTCCGTCCAGGAGGCGGTCAACAGGTCCCCAGGCGCACCGAACGAGTAGTCGTACCACGCGAACAGCGGCACGATTCGCAGGCGATCCGACTGCCAGGGTCGTGTCGACGCGCCACAGTCCTCGGCAACGGCCAAGACCTTGTCGAACTTGGCCAACGAGTCCGCCGTTTTGCAGCGCCTTACCCAGAGCTCGTGGTTACCGGGGACGAAGAAGACACGACTGAACTTGCGCACCAGCAAGCGCAGGGCACGTTCCAAGAGGCGCGGCAGATCGGAGACGTCTCCGGCCAGCAGGAGCACGTCGTCTCGATAGTCCATGTCCGACAAGCCAGCAAGCCAGTCCATGTTGCCGGCGTAGTCGACATGGATGTCAGAAAGCAGGTGAACGCGCACGCTGTCTCCGTTGGATCCCTGCAGAACATACATACGGCAACGGTGGTCTACCAGTCGCGACCGGCCACCACGTTGGCTTACAGGCGCGGCCATCGTCGTTACGCGAAGGAGGCCCGCAGGCGTTACAGTGTGGCGGTCACGTGGCCGGCCGTTCACCTTGCGCACTGCACACTCGACGACCTTGACGTTCCTGGCCCTGCTTGGCACGCAGGCCGCCGCACCGGCAGCGGGTACGCATCCCGACACTGTCTACTGGGGCGACACCCACGTCCACACCTACCTTTCCGGTGACGCCTTCGGAATGGGAAGCCGGCTGACGCCCGACGAGGCGTACCGCTTCGCCAAGGGACAGCCCGTCACTGCCACCGGCGGCGCGGACGTGCGTCTGCGACAACCGTTGGACTTCCTGCTCATCGCCGACCACGCCGAAAACCTCGGCGTATTGCCGGCCTTGACCAGCGGCGACGAACGCCTCTTGGCAACGGACGACGCCAAGCGCTGGGCGGACTTCTTCGCGTCCGCACCGCCGCTGTCCGAGGTTCTCGGCGCGGACAATCTCAAGGCCTACAACGACGGGACCAAGACGCTTCTAGCGGGCAAAGCCGCCTGGAACGTCGACTACGGCATCGACGACAACTTCCGCCGAGAGGTGTGGCACGAGGTGGTCGACGCTGCGGAGCGGCACTACGACCCGGGCACCTTCACGACCTTCGCCGGCTACGAGTATTCGAGCTCCGACCCGGCCATGCTGCATCGCAACGTCCTCTTCGTCGGCGGCCCCGAGCATACGCGCCGGACATTGCCGTTCTCGAAATACGACAGCCCCAATCCCGAGGATCTCTGGGCCTACCTCGAGGCGTACGAGAAGCTGACCGGCAGCGAGGTCATTTCCATTCCGCACAACAGCAACTTGAGCCGCGGGCAGATGTTCGCCCCGAGAACCTATGGCGGCGATCCTCTGACATCCGCCGACGCGAGCGTGCGCGCGGCCCGGGAGCCCGTGGTCGAGGTCACGCAGATCAAGGGCGACAGCGAGACGCATCCACTGATCTCAGTCGCGGACGAGTTCGCAGACCACGAAACCTGGGGGCATGTACCGGGCAAGCCGGCCCAAGCCGACGCCGAGGTGACGCAATCCTACGCCCGGGGCGCGCTGAAGCTCGGACTCGCGCAGCAGGCAACGCTCGGCGTCAATCCGTTCAAGTTCGGCATGATCGGCAGCACGGACTCCCACAACGGTCTGGCGGCGGTCGCGGAGGACGACTTCTGGGGCAAGATGGCCAGCATCGAACCGGGCCCGTATCGCGCCCTGACGGCATCAACCTACAGCGGCTCCGGTTATGCGGCGGTCTGGGCCGAGGCCAATACGCGCGAGGCCCTGTTCGCCGCCTTCAAGCGCCGCGAGGTCTACGCCAGCACCGGGCCGCGAGTCACGTTGCGGTTTTTCGGTGGTTGGGACTACGAGGCCGCCGATGCCGCGGAGCCGAACCTTGCCGCCGTCGGCTACGGCAAGGGCGTTCCCATGGGCGCCGACCTTCCCTCGAGACCGGACGGCGGCGTGCCGACTTTCCTGGTCGGGGCAATGAAGGCCCCCGACGGCGCCAATCTCGATCGTCTACAAGTCGTCAAGGGTTGGCGCGACCGGCACGGCGGCTTGCACGAGCAGGTGTACGACGTCGCTTGGTCCGGCGACCGCACGATCGGTGCCGATGACCGGCTCGAGCCCGTTGCGTCGACGGTGGACGCGGCCAAGGCGACTTACGCCAACACGGTCGGTGCCGCCGAATTCGCAACGCGGTGGGTCGATTCCGACTTCGACCCTGAGGCCGCAGCCTTCTACTACGTCCGGGTCATCCAGATACCCACGCCGCGCTGGACGACCTACGACGCGGCCCGCTACGGCATCGACAGCCTGCCCGAGGGGACGCCCCTCGTGATCCAGGAACGCGCCTACTCGTCGCCGATCTGGTACACGCCGCGTTGAGAGTCAGGGGGCTGGCAACCCGACCAGGCGTCGAACACAACACATAAGACCATGCTTTTATTGTAATAATTGTCGCGGTATTCGGACCTGTCCCCACAGACGTTCCTACATAGTTCGCGGGAACGCAGAGGAGAATCAAGGGGCAACTCGAGCACTCGGGTAATCCCCGCGACGGTGTCGCTCAACCGAGTCGTTGGTGCCAGTAGCCGCCGTTCAGGCTTCGACACGCAGCCTCCGCCACTCTTTGACCAACGAGTCCATCCCGATGACAGCCGCCTCGTCCGACCCAGAAGACGACCGGACTTGACATAGTTACTATTATGCGAAGTTACTAGGAATTTCATCCTGCCTGTGGACCTGAGGAGGTATATTGCAAACCTGTATTCGACATATTTACGCTTTACATCCTACTATTTCGCCTAAGCGTGCAATAATGTGCGCGAGAACGACTTGGGAAAGGGTCGCGCTCCAGACTCGTCCGGCCGGTCCGGCCCGCGTCAAGGCAAACCCTCCGGGCGACCGCCTCATGGCGGCCGGCCTTGACCCGCGCCGCACGCCGGACGCACTTCCTTCGCGAACCCTTCCCCCGGCGGTAGCCGGACCCAATCAGGAGCATCCACCATGGAGAACCCCCCGAGACTCGACGTCTACAGCCCCCGCAAAGTCGACTCCGCCGGCGAGAAGCGCACTCTGCGCACCCTCGTCGGCGTCGCCTTCCGCCACCGCAACGGCGACGGCTACAACATCGTCATCAACGAAAACATCGCCGTCAGCAACGAACTGGTCCTGTTCCCGCCCGACCGCCGGACCGACGCGGACCACGACTCCCAGCCTTCCGTCGCCCGTCGCACGCCGCAGCCCGAGCCCGCCACCCCGACGCCGGCGCCGCCCGACGACGGCTGGACGGGCAACATCCCCTTCTAGTCGCGTTCGGGCGCGGCGGCCCTCCGGCTGGTGGTCGTGCCGAGGCCAGCGCGTGTCCGGCTCCCCGGTGCGGGTCTCACCTTGCAAGCACATAGTCTAGATTGCTAGCATTTGCCCCACGCGTGAGGAGTACACCAGCCATGGCCAACCTGAGTGTTCGTCGCCTCGACGATGAGACCGTGGGGCGCCTGAAAACGCGAGCAGCGCGTGAAGGCGTCTCGCTCGAGGAGACCGTCAGGCGGGCTTTGCGCGCTGCGGTGGCCGACGAAGAGCCGATCGGGGCGATGATCCGCAGGCACGTCGGTGCCGAAGGCGCGGACATCGAGCTGCCTGACCGGGAGCTTGATGCGCCGATCGACTTCTCGACCGACCAGTACGACCCTGGGAAGCAAGAGTGATCCTGCTGGACACCAACGTTGTCTCGGCCAGCATGCGACGCCACCCGGACCTCGAAGTCGTCGCCTGGCTCGATCGCCAACCGGCGTCCCGGCTCTATCTGGCGGCGATCGTGGTCGACGAAATCACCTACGGGATAGAACTGCTGCCCGACGGGCGCCGGAAGCAGCGCTTGCGCAAGGCGTTCCAGGGCATAGTCGAAGGATTCGCAGGACGGGTTGTCGCCTTCGATCAGGCTGCGGCGTTGGCGAGCGCGCGGTTTCGTGCCGCGCGGCGTGGCATGGGAATGCCCATGAGCCTCGCCGACGCACAGATCGCGGGCACTGCCGAGAGAAACGGGTTCCAGTTGGCGACCCTGGACGTCGATGACTTCCAGGGCATTGACCTCGAGATTGTCGTCCCGGGGTGAGCGAAGCGCCGAACGGTTCGCGATTCACCGCGCCAGCGACGGCGAAGCGGACGGTAACCGATGCCGAGGTACACCGCCTTGCTCTTCACCAAGCCCTGGTCCCGGACCTTCGCCCTGGCCTGCCAAAGGCATGCTGCACCACGTCCAGACGATGCGCCGAATGCGCAGCCCGCATTGCCCGCATCACCGCGCGCGTCATGGCGGAGCACGTCGACCGCCTCGCTGCCGCCTGCGTGGAACCCGCCTTCGCGGGCTCCGAGGAACCAACCGAATGCGGCACCCGGCTCGGCGACGCCCAGCGGCGGATCCTCGACGCCCTCGGCCCGATCCCCGGAGGACAGCGCAAGCGCCGCCACCGCAACGGACTGGTCCTGTTCCCGCCCGACAACTGGCCCGAAGGCGACCACGACTCCCGACCCGGCGGCATCGGTCGCGCGCGGCAAACTCGACCCCGCCACCGCGACGCCAGCACAACCCGACGACGGCTGGACCGGCGACACCCCCTTCTGGTCCGTTCCCGCCATGTCGCTCTGGACTTCAGGCTCGCGGTTCTCCCAAAACTGCGGCCCTGAACGGTTACGGGGCCAGAAATGCGGGATTCCGTTCGAGGGCTCCGCTTCAAAGCCTCCGCAGAACACAGGCCCGGCACGCAACTTCGTATAAGACCCATTATGTTAAATAAAACAATAAGTTGAGATGAACTCACGTCGTGGCCTGACGGCGGCGGTGGCGCGTGTCGGGAGTCCCGACGCGCCTCGACAAACTCCCCTGCGCGCAGCCATACAACGGACGATCACGACGGCGGCACGCCAGCCTTCTAACAGCGTAGGCGAGCTGCCACGACGTAGGAGACCAACCATCAACATCGTCAACTGGAACGTCAAGTGGGCAACGCCCAAGTCGCCGCGTAGCCCCGAGATCTGCAAAACCGGATCGAGACGCATGCGCCCGAGGAGGTCTGCCTCACCGAGACCGACGTCGGCCTGACGATGGCGGCGAGGAGGTTGAGGCTGGCGATGCGGTAGTGCTGCCCTTCGCCGGTGCGGTCCCGCAGCTCGCCGCGCTGGTGGAAGTTGAGGGCGCGCTTCAGCGCGTGGTGGGCCTCGCCCTTGTTCAGTCCGATCTGCGCGCGCCGCCGCATCGCGGGATCGGTGATCCACTCGATCATGAACAGCGCGTTCGACGCGGCCCGACCTCGCGGAGGGCCGCCGCTAGCTCGTTCTGCCGGGGATAGGACGCGAGTTTCCGCAGGATCTGGCTCGGGCGCACCGCGCCTCCGGCCATCGTCGCCGCGACGCGCAGGATGTCGGTCCAGTTCCGGGCGATCAGGTCGGGATTCACCGTGCCCCCGACGAGGGGCCGCAGCGCCTTCGGGACGCCGGCCCGGCCGAACACGTGCAGACGCTTCGAGGGCAGGTCGCGTATGCGCGAGACGAAGGCGTACCCGAGAAACGGCGCAGGCGGCGAACACGTGGTCGGTGAAGCCCCCGGTGTCGGCGTACTGCTCGCGGACGCGCCGCCCCGTCTCGTTCATCAGCAGGCCGTCGAGGATGCAGGGGGCTTCGTTGACGGTCGCCGGGATGGTCTGGGTCGCGAACGGCGAGAAGCGGTCGGAGACGTGCGAGTAGGCCTTGACCCCCCGGTTCGAACCCGTAGCGGGCGTTGACGAGGTTCATCGTCTCGCCCCGGCCGCCGGCGGGGAAGAACTGGCCGTCTCCCGAGGCGGTCCGGCCGGAGCCCCAGAAGGCCGCCATCGGCAGCGCGGCCTGGGCCTCGACCGCTGCGAGCGCCCGTTCGTAGGCTTCGCCCTCGACGTGCCATCGGGCGATCCGCATCAGCTCCCAGAATCCGCGATGGGCGGTCGCGTCCGCCATTCTTGCGCAGTCCCAGGTGACGCCCTCGGCGAGGACGAGGCACAGCAGACCGATGCGGTCCCGGCACGGGGATCCCGTGCGCAGGTGCCCGAAGGCGTCGGTGAACCCGGTGGCGTCGTCGACTTCGAGCAGGATGTCCGTGATGCGCGTCGACGGCAGGCGGCGGTAGAGATCGAGGACGACGTCCTCGGCGTGCTCCGGGGCCGGCGTCTCGGCTCTTTCGATGCGGAGAACGCCGTCCTCAAGCGAGTCGCCCGGGATCGCTCCTTCGCGCGCCGCCGCACCCAGTCGCCGCAGGCATGGTAGGGCTCGAACTCTGTCGTGGACCTTGTGCCGGTCCATTGGCATCACATGTGAACGAGACCAAACACTCGCTCTTGGGGGTTGACAAGAGTCCTCTCAATGGCCGCCATTGGACGCGTCGGAGACGCCTTCCGGTGTTACGGCGACGCCGTAGGCACGGACACCACCGACAGGGCGTATCGACCTGTGGCTGCACCGGCGCCGCTGACCACCACGTAGTGCGTGCCGCGGACCACCGGCACGGTGATCGCGAAATTGGCGTTGTCTCCGGAGTCGTCGTCCGCGGCGAGTTCACGGCCATCGTGGTCCAGCACCGCACCCAGGGTGTCGGTGTGCCCGCTGGAACTCACACGCAGGTCTCCGTCCCCGGTGACAAACCGAAACACGTCGCGGTCCTCCTGCGACTCAAGCACGCCGTAGAGCGCTGCGGGCAGCACCGGGGCCAGGGTCGCCTGCGCAGCCGTATCGCCGTGGTCGTCGCCGTGGTTCGCCTGGTTTTCATGCCAACTGGCGATCAAGTCGTAATAGCCGTCACTGTACTGACCGACCATGTCGGCATCGCCGTCGCCATCGACGTCCGCCGGACGTACGACGTAGTGGATGCCCGCACGAGCTGGATCCGCATCGGCGGCGTATGGACCCTCGGCGATGACCCGTTCCGACGAGAATGCGCCGCCGCCGAGGTTCTCATGCCACACAAGTTTGGCGGTTGGGTAGACGTCCTCGATCCGGCGGGAGGCCACGATGTCCAGATCACGGTCTCCGTCGAGGTCCGCCGCCGCGACCGTGATCGCCTCACCGGCCATGCGCTGCGCCAGTTCACGATGCGGCGAGAACACGCCGCCGCCTAGGTTCTCGTGCCAGGCCGCTCCCGACGCGGTTGCGGCAACCAGATCGAGGTCGCCGTCGCCGTCGAGGTCCGCCGCCTGCGCTACAGAGCCGTGCGGGGCGGGATCCCCACGGTCGCCGATCGCGCGCTGGTCCGCAAACGGCGGACCGTCCGTGTTCTCGTACCACAGCAGCTGGGCCTGACCCCGATCGTACTCCTCCGCCACCAGGTCCGCGTCTCCGTCGGCGTCGAGATCCGCCGCCCCAAGTACCCACCCGCAGGGAGGCGGCCCGCAGACTGGCGCGTCGCCCCCGCGGTGGATCAGCGGCTTTGCCTCGGAGAACATCCCCCAGCCCTGATTCTCGTGCCAGCGGCCGTGGTAGTCGTACGAGCCATCGGGCCGCTCCTGCCACACTTGCGTCATCACGTCCACGTCGCCATCCGTGTCCAGGTCGACGGCAATCGGGCCTCTCCGATAGACGTCTTCCGGGCCGCTGGCGATCGTCCACGCCACGAAGGTGGCGTCCCCGAGGTTCTCGAGCCACATGATCGCTCCCGCCGATTCGGACAGCGCGTCGACGTCACCGTCCGCGTCCACGTCCGCCACGTCCCGTACGCGATGCGAGCGATCGACCAAGTACCTGCGGCGATCCTCGTACAGGAAGGTGGCCGCGTCCTCGTACTCCTGCCAGGTGGGTCCACTGATCAGATCCAGATCGCCGTCGCCGTCTAGGTCCGCCAGGTGGATGCCGAAGAAGGTGGACAGGCCGCCACTTGGACTGAAGGCCACCGGACTCGGGTGCAGGGAGAAGCCGATCGTGAGTTCGTAGGCATGCGGCGTCGCCCCGGCCGCAAGCACATGAACCAGGTACGTGCCTCCGAGGACGCCCGCGGGCATCTCGTAGCGCAACCGGGCGCCTCCTTCCGCTGAGGCGATGGTGCGCCCCTCCGTGTCCGAGAGCACGAGGGTGGCGCCGGGCGCGTCTGCTTCGATCACGCCGCTCTCCGGAACCTCGAACCGGAAGACGTCCCGGTCGTCCT
Source organism: Gammaproteobacteria bacterium (assembly GCA_026706385.1). Lineage (GTDB taxonomy): Bacteria > Pseudomonadota > Gammaproteobacteria > Pseudomonadales > Azotimanducaceae > VXYL01. Next base: position 90,246 of record JAPOYV010000114.1, on the reverse strand, counting down.
CATGCTGCAACCGGCCCCAACCGACCCACGGCAGGTCGGCTACGGGCGTCGCCGTCTCGCCGGAGTCGCCGTGGTCGTCGGCGGCCAGGAACGAGACGGACAGCGTGTAGGCGCCCGTTGCGCCGTCGGCGCCGCGTACGTCGATGAGATGATCCCCTGGCCCGACCTCGGCGTGGATGGCGAAGTTCGTCCCGTCACCTCCGTTGTCGTCTCGCGCAAGGATCGTCCCGTCGGCGCCTCGCAGCGAACCGAACGTATCGGTGGGTCCGTTCGTGGCGATGCGGAGCGTCCCGGCTGCGGTTGCCACGCGGTAGACGTCCCGGTCGAGCGGCGCCTCCAGCGTGCCGTGCAGGAACGCCGGCAGCGCGGCGAGGAGCGTCGCCGGGGGCGGCGCGTCCTCCCTTTCGGACACGTTCCGGATCCAGCCGACGGCGTCGCCGGCCGCGGGACCGTAGAGCACGTCGGGGTCGCCGTCCGCGTCAAGATCCGCCGTATCGACGGCCTTGATGCCTTCCCGGGCCGAGATCAGCTCGCCGGCCGAGAAGCCGGATCCCCGGTTCTCGTACAGCAGAACTCCCCGTACCGACGCGGCAACGACATCCATGTCGCCGTCGCCGTCCAGGTCCGCGGCGCGCACCGACGTCGCGCGTTCGGTCGTGACCGTCGTCCGGCTGTTGAAGGAGTCGCCTGCATTCTCGTGCCACGCGATGCCCAGGTGACCTTCCGCGAGCAAGTCCGGGTCGCCGTCCCCGTCCATGTCCACTGGATGGAGACCTGCGCCGTAGCCCACAGCGCTGTCGGGAATACGCCGCGGTGAGGAGAACGTCCCGCCGCCGTGGTTGACGTACCAGAGCATCGCATCACGGTAACCGGCGACGACATCCGGGTCGCCATCACCGTCGAAGTCCGCCGCCAGCGCGCTGCTCACATAGACCAACGGCACCTGGGGCGCCCCGCCCAGCCAGCCCCGCGCCGCAAAGCCGGCGTCGCCCTCGTTGGCCCACCACGCGACGTCGTAGGAGGCCGACTCGTCCGGACCGTACGGGAACGCCGCCGCCCGCAAGACCACCGCGTCGCCGTCGCCGTCGCCGTCAACGTCTGCAAAAGCCTGGGCCATACTGAACGGAGCGCTCTGCCGGGACGAGAAATCGCCGCCACCCAGGTTCTCGTACCACCCGCCCGAAAACAGCGGGCGATTCGCGAACACATCGAGGTCGCCGTCGTCGACCACGTCCGCCACCTGCACCGACCAGGCGACGGTGAAGGGGTCTCCTGCCGGGTTTACCCTCGTGAGCTCCTCGATGAGCCGGGCCGCGGCGAACGTGCCGCCGTCGTTCTCGTACCAGGCGATGTAGTTCGCGGCTTCGTAGTCGCCGTAGGCGACATCGTCCGTGTGAACGGCGAGCACGTCGAGGTCGCCGTCGCCGTCCAGGTCCGCTGCTATCGGGCGGACTGCGAACGCGCCGGAGTCCAGGTACCGATCCGAGCCGGAAAGTCCCGTCGGCAGCACGTCGGGTGTCAGGACACGGATGCGCGATGGCGTGGCTCTCGCCTCGTTCGAGAAAAGTCCGCCGCCCGCGGCGCTTACCGCACGCACTTCGAAGCGCAGGGTCAGGCCGTTGACAAGGCCGGCCAGCCGGAACCCGGTCGCATTGCTGCCGGCGGGCGCGCTGTCCGGGATGGGGATCCACTCCCCGTACATGCCGCCCTGGCTGCGCTGCCGGTACTCATGGCGCAGGATCGCGCCCCCGCCATCGTCCGGCGAAGCGGTCCATGCGAGCCGGACCTCCCCGTCACCGGCCGACGCGGCGAGACGGCTCGGGGCCGCCGGCCGGATCGGGGCGCCGCATCGACGCCGCGAATCGCCGTAGGCGACCAGTCGATAGCCTCCTGGTCTGCCGGACATCCAAACGCCGCCTGATTCCGTGTGGCCCCGCAGTTCGACGTAGTAGACGCCGGCATCGAGCTCCGCCTCGAAGCCGAACTCGCCGTTCGTGCCATCCACGGCGAGGAGTTCGTTCGGCGGGTCCAGGAGCCGGCCGTAAAGGCCCGCCTCCTCCCGGCTGTAACGGTTCGGCTCCGCGACGCCGCGGACCGTCACGCGGGTACCGTCTTCCCGCACGTCGATGCGGAACATGTCAGTGTCGTGGTGCGTGGAGATCAACCCCATGGTCGACCGCAGTTCGCGCGGTCCGCGCAGGGCTTCATCCGGCGTGAACAGGCGCAGCGGCGCCGATAGCCGCAACAGTAGGTCGTCGTAGTCGTAACCCCAGGGATTCAGTCGAGTTTGCTGTATGTATACCTGCGCCCACGCCCGAACCGCGAACGGTCCGGGCTCGCCGGTCACCGCCAGGTAGTACACGCCGGCGCTGAGGCTTGCGGACATCCTGAAGGCGAGCCCCGGCGGCCCGTCGGTGTAGTCCGTTGCCACAAGCGCCCCTGTCTCGTCGCGCAGTTCGCCGCGCGTCCGGGCCGCCGCGGCCGCAACGACTCGGAGTCCGGCGGTCGACGGAAGGTCGATCCGGAAGACGTCGGTGTCCGAGGCGTCGGCGATGACACCGGTCATTGGCGTGCCGTTCGGCAGCAGGGTCGCCGTCTCGGCGGTCCCCCCATGGTCCGCTGGCGTTGGCGCCGGCGGACAGGCGCAGATGCACGCTGCCCCGTCGCCTGTGGCGAGCACCCGGTAGTTGCCCGCGACCGGCGCTCGGACTTCGAGGTAGTAGGCGCCTTCATCTAGCTGACTGTCGATCCGGAAGGGCAGGCCGACGGTCGCATCCACCGCGATCTCGCCGAGGGTGGTGTCAAGCAGTCGCGCATCCGTGTCGATGGCGCCGGCGTCGCGCACGCTCACACGCATGCCGTCCCGCGGCACGTCGATGCGAAAAACGTCCACATCCGCGCCGCCGGCTCCGATGTGCCCGGTAGATGCAAGGAGTATTTTCGGGCGGACGTGCCGGATCGCCGCATCGCTGTGCAGTGTCAGCGGCGACGATGCGGCCGGCGTGTCGCCATGGTCGTCGCCGGGATCGGCGGGCTGTGCCTTGACGGCGTAGGCTCCGGGGGCGCCGTGCACGACGAGGTAAACGACGCCCCGCTCGAGTTCCGCCTCGAAGGCGAAGTTGAGTCCAGGGCCGCTGTCGTCGTCCGACGCAATCCTCGGGGCTCTCCCATCGCCATCTCGGAGATAGGCCTCGACATCGGTCGGACCGACGCTGCTGAATCGCAGGGTGCCGGCGCCCGGCACATCAACCCGGAAGACGTCGTAGTCCCCGGTCCCTCGAATCTCTCCGGCGACAGGCTGACCGAGCGGCAGCAACGTCGCGTCCCTCGCGTTGTCGCCGTGATCGTCGGCAGCGTGAGCGACACACACTGCGAATGTCACGGTCGCCGTGACCGCAGCAAGGCTCCCGCGCATCCGACACATGAATATCTGGTCCCACCCCCGCTCACAAAATGCCTCACTGTCCGGCGACAATCAAGGTGATGAACCGGCTCAACACTTTTTGGCACCGGGGACTAGGCAGCCTCCCGAGCGACAAGGTACTCGTTTGTTCGGGGTTCGATAGGCGAGCGCGGTGCAACGACCGACGATCCCTGCCCGACAGGCACTTCCCGCGAGGCGCGTCAAGGGTCCGCTGCGCCGACCGCGACGCCTCGACGACGGGCCCGGACCCGCCGCCGACGCCTTCCCACGGCCCCCCATCCGAGACCCAACGCCCCAGCGCCAGCGCTTGGCCGCTGTCGAAGGCCCATCGATCATCCTTCCGTCACCAGATGGACATCCGACGACCTACCGCCTAGCGGATCGGTCGGTTCACCCTCATTTCTCATTGGACAACGGGGGGCGGCCAAGGCGGACGCATCGCTCGAACCTGTCGCAACCACCCCGCTCGCTGCCCGGCGGCGAGCGATGTCCGGTCGCGCCAGGTGCGGCGTTGGGGAACGATCCTGATTGCCGGCCTTGCGGCCTCCGGCTCCGCCGGGCCCTGGAACGCTTCTCGGAGGCGGCTGCCTTCGACACCGCGCTCTAGTCGAGGATGCTGAGTAGTGTGCCGAGTTGTGTGCAAAAGGAAGGTGGTCATGGTGTGCTTCTTCAAGTCACCACAACCATCGGAAGCACACGACGATGACCACCAACGCCAAGCGTAAATCCGCAGTCGTAGAACTGAAAGGCCTTCTCGAGAACGACGGGGATCGGCTTCGTCTCCTGCTCCAGGACCTCCTGCAGGAGGTCCTGGAGCAGGAGATGACGCGAGCGCTGGCCGCCGCCCCCGGGGAACGCTCGGCGGACCGGCTCGGCTACCGCGCCGGCCACTATCCGCGCAGTCTCGTGACCCGCGTCGGCAAGCTCGAGCTGCGCGTCCCCCGCGACCGCGAAGGACGCTTCTCAACCGAGCTGTTCGAACGCTACCAGCGCTCCGAGCAGGCGCTGGTGGGCGCCCTGGCGGAGATGTACATCCAGGGCGTCTCGACCCGCAAGGTCAAGGCGATCACCGAGGAGCTGTGCGGCCACAGCGTCTCGGCGTCGTTCCAGCGGGGAGACTTCCTGGTCTACGCGCTTTGCGGCCGCGCGCTACTGGAGACAACGGCACTTCTACGCTACTACGTCGTCCGTGAATACAAGCCGCTTCTCGACAAGGCGATGCTCAACGGAGACGGCATGAAGAACCTCATCGACATTGACGACCGGCACTTGCGTGGCACGGGTTTCGACTGGGGGGCATTCATGCTCCGCCGATACTCGAAGCTTAGTGCAGACGCGCAGCGCCGACGCGGGCACAGGGGAGGCAATCGTCGAACGGACTATGGCGCGCTGCCGGGGCAGGTACGAATCGGTCGCTGCATCGACGCCTGGTCGAAGGAGACACCTGCCGTGGGGGTCGCCTACGATCTATTCTGCGACATGGTTCATCCAAACGCGGGCAGCTCGTTCCTGGTCGCCTCGATCGGTCCCGACGGACTGCACTTCTCCAAGACGAAGGGAGAGCGCATGGGCAGGTCGATCGTCGACCAGAGCCTCTTGCCCCTGCTTTCGGTGACGCAGAAACCGTTCGGGCAGCACTTGGCGATGCTGATCGGCACGATGTGGCAGGAGGACGAGTTGGACGAGAAGTGACGTGCGTCCGGAGGCCATTGCCTGAGCCACGAGCGGCAGGCCGCCGACGGGCTCAACGTGTGGCATGAAGGCAGAGCACAAGCAGCAGACGCGCTGCCGAAAAACAGGTGTTTGTCGTGACACTCGACTGCAGCAGGGAAGCGTGCGGGTTTTCGGCCGCCAATGACACGACAACCCCGCAACTATCAATCCGCGGTAAGGTCGGCATCCGACACCTTTTTCGTGGCGATCCAGGGAAGGAACTCCATAAGCCTCATCGGCTACGCACGCGTCTCCACCACGGAGACCCGCCAGCACCTCCACCGGCAGCTCGACGCCCTCCACGTCGCAGGCTGCGAACGCGTCTTCGAGGACGACGCGCGGGCGGACCCCGACCGGCCGAAGCTCGCCGCCGGCCTCGACGACCTCCGCGCCGGCGACGCCCTGGTCGTGCTCGATCTGGACCGTGGGTACGCGCCTTCTGGACCGACACCAGGCTGCCGTCGTGTGAATGCACACCGCCGACCAAGCGCGACACTACTTCGAGGAGTCCCAGCGCAACCCGCCGCCCGACGGCCCTGCGGGTTCGAACTCGTGACGAGGCACTCTCCACGACCGCGCTACTCGCCGATTCGGAGCGACGGATCCACCACATGCCGCCGCTAGTCCGCTGGAAGCACGAAGTTCTGTCGCGTCTAGACAGCCTCGCCCAGAAGGCGAGGCAGTGCCGGCAGTACCTCGAGATCAACGAACTCAGGCAACTCGATGACAACGAGGATTTCACCTCCGCCTGGCAGCGAGTCCGTGACCTGTTCCCCGAAGGATTCCACCCCGACCGCGCCAACGACTTGCAGCGGCATGCGCGTTTCGCGATGCCCCACGACTTCGAGGACATCGAGCTCCACGACATCCCCGCCATACGACGCGCCGTCGAAGCCTACGGTCGCAAACCATCCATCCGGGAACGCCTCGATGCCCTAACTCTCGACGCCAGCGTGAGCGACGCCCTCCACCCGCTCATCAAGGACGCGTGTGTTGACCACGTCAAGGAGCGCCAGTACACCTTGGCGTGCCAAGCAGCAATCGCCGTCGTAATGAATGAACTGCGGCGACTATCCAAGTCTCAGACCGACGGCGACAAGCTGATCCAACGCGTCATCGGTGTGCAGCCCAACAAGGTTGCGTTCAGCCCGTGTTCCACGGACAACGAAAAGAGCATCACGCAAGGACTCAAGATGATAGCTCAGGGCCTGTACAAGGGCGTGCGCAACCCGATCGCGCATGGGCGCACCGACGTCGACAAGCTCGAAGCGATCCAAGTGATGATCACTTGCAGCTTACTGGTCAGCCGGCTCCGATTCGTCGACCAGTAGAAGCGGCGCTGCGGCCCGACAATCGTCGGTCGACGGCCAGTCGACTTTGTTCGTCCTTTGTGCGGAGCTGCTAGGACGCCGGGTTGCGAATTACGTAGAGGAACCACGGTCGGGAAAGACACGGCCAAGAGCTCCAGTCCGAACACCGCGTGCTCCAGCCGCCCGTCAGTTCGATCAGGCTACGCTCCGTGCCCACGATGGTCTGCGCGAGACCCCGGTCCGAACTGTCCGTGTCGTACACCTAGTCCGGGTAGCGGAACCGATGTGGACAGCGGCATGAAACCGTACGTTGGCCGCGCCTCAACCGAGAATCAGACCGTGCCATCTTCCCGGGTGGCGCCGCCATTTTCGACCGTACGCACAACGACCCTCAATCGGACAGCCTCGCCCACAAACCGACGACTAGCGGGAGGCCGCGAGAATCCATGAGATTCAACGTCTGGCGCCCCGACCAGGATTCGAACCTGGGACCTGCCGCTTAGGAGGCGGCCGCGCTATCCTGCTGTGCCACCGGGGCGTGCGCCGCACCATACACGCGGCGTGCCGTGGTTCCAACTTGGCGGCGACACCTAGATAGCGGCTACCCGCGTTGGTACGTGCCCACCAGGCGGTTCATGCCGATGACGTGGGGCTCGATCCGCTCGAGCAGATCCCAAAGGCCCAAGCCCGGCTCCAAGTCCAGGTTCGCGTCAAGCGCCAACACCCAGAAGAAATAGTTGTGCACGCCATGACCCTCCGGCGGCATCGGGCCGCCGTAGCCCGGGCGACCGAAATCGCTCAACCCCTGCGTGTGCTCCTCGGAAGCCTCCGCAAGTCCCGTCGCATCCCCGGGAATGTTGTAGAGCACCCAGTGCACATAGCCGTAGTGGCCGGGCGTGACCAGCGGGGCATCGGGATCGTGGCAGACCACTGCGAACGATTGCGTCCCGGCCGGGACGTCGGCCCAGGCCAGCGCTGGCGAGACGTCCTCGCCCTCCCCGGTATGCCGCGCCGGGATGGCGCCGCCGGTCGCAAAAGCCGAGCTGGTGAGTTGCATGGATGAAAGAGCGAAACCCATGGGGCGAAGTCCTCCTGGTGCATTCGGTCAACGGCGCTTGAGCGTACCACGCGGCGTGTTGCGGACGGCGACCAGGCACGTCCGCGTCTCGCATATCGTCACTCTGGGGCGTTACACTCCCACGTTGTCCACCGCAATCGAGGGAATCGGCATGACCTTGCGCATCAACAGCGAAGTACCCGACTTCACCGCCCAGACCACCCAAGGCGAGATCAGCTTCCACGACTGGATCGGCGACGGCTGGGCCATTCTCTTCTCGCACCCGAAGGATTTCACGCCGGTGTGCACGACCGAACTCGGCTACATGGCGGGCCTCGCCGACGATTTCGCGGCGCGGAACTGCCAGATCCTCGGCCTTTCCGTCGATCCGGTGACTAACCATGCGGAGTGGATGAAGGACATCGAGGAGACGCAAGGGCACGCCGTCACCTACCCGTTGATCGGCGACCCGACATTAGAGATCGCCAAGCTCTTCGACATGCTGCCCGAAGACGCGGGGGACACGTCAGAGGGCCGCACGCCCGTAGACAACGCCACGGTTCGCTCCGTGTTCGTCATCGGTCCCGACAAGCGCATCAAGGCCATGCTCACCTACCCGATGAGCACGGGGCGCAACTTCGACGAAGTGCTGCGCCTGCTCGATAGCTGCCAGCTCACCGCCTCCCACCAAGTGGCGACGCCGGTCAACTGGCAACACGGCGACGACGTCATCATCGTGCCGGCGGTTTCCGACGACGAGGCGAAGGCCAAGTATCCCGATGGCTGGCAATCGCCGAAGCCCTACATCCGCATCGTCCCGCAGCCAGAGTAAGGCGGTCGGCATGGACTTGGAGTACAGCCCGGAGTACCGCGAGTTTCGTGACGAGGTACGCACGTTCCTCGACGAGCACAAGCACAAGGCACCCAATCAGAAACCCGAAATCCCCGGCCAACCGAATTCGGCCAAGGAATGGCAGCAACTGCTGATCGAGCACGGCTACGCCGCGCGCACGATACCGCGGGAGTACGGCGGCTACGGTGCCGAGCCGGACATCCTGAAGACCCGGATCATTGCCGAGGAGTTCGCACGGGCGCGTGTGCCCCCCGGCCACTCCGGCGACAACCGGTTGGTGCCGACGGTCCTCGAACTCGGCACGGAGGAACAAAAGCAGTGGCTGGTGCCGCCTTCGGTACGCGGCGAGATGTCGTGGTGCCAGGGCTATTCGGAACCAGGGTCCGGGTCCGACCTGGCCTCGCTGTCCACCAAGGCCGAACTGGACGGCGACGAGTGGGTCATCAACGGCCAGAAGATCTGGACCTCCGGTGCGCAGAACGCCGACATGATGTTCTGCCTCGTGCGCACGGAACCGGACGCTCCGAAACACAACGGGATCAGCTACCTCGTGTTCTCCATGGACACGCCGGGGATCGATGTACGTCCGCTCGTCACGATGACGGGCGACGCGTTCTTCAACGAGGTCTTCTTCACCGACGCGCGGGTTCCCGCCAATCAGATCATCGGCAAACGCGGCGAAGGCTGGTTCGTGGCCAACACGACCTTGCGCTACGAGCGCGGCGGCCTTGGCGATCCGAACGAGGCGGAGAACCGCTTCAACCGGATCGTCGACATCATGCAACGCGAGACCGTAGGCGGCGAACGCCTGATCGACAATCCGATCTACCGCGACCGGCTACTCAAGCTGCAGGGCCAGATTCTCGCCATGAAGTTCAACGGCATGCGCGTCCTGTCGCACAACATCAAGGGCGAGGAGCCGGGGCTGCCGCGCTGGATCGTCAAGCTCAACGGCTGCGAACTCAACCATCAGATGGCGGGCCTCGCGATCGACGTCCTTGGCGAGTTGGGCTTGCTCTACGACGGCAGTCCGTACCTGCGCGACGGCGGCTTCTGGCAGGCGCGCTACATGCTGGACCTCGGCCTCATCATCGGCGGCGGCACGGCGCAGATCCAGAAGAACATGATCGGCGAGCGCGCCCTCGGTCTACCGAAAGAGCCCAAGGTGGACGAAGCCAAGGCGCAGGCCGCTTAAGCACGACATAGGTATAGACCATGGACTTCGCTCTAAGTGAAGAGCAGCGCATGCTGCAGGACAGCATCGCGGGCTACTTGGAATCCGGCTGCCCGTTGTCGCGCGTGCGCGAGGTGGCGGAGGCCCGCGGGTCACGCGCCGACGACGTCTGGCAGGAATTGACCAACCTAGGTGTGCACGGCGTTCTCATCGACGAGGACTACGGCGGCGTGGGCTTGGGCGTCCTGGAAGCCGCCCTGATCGCGGAAGCCCTCGGTGCAGCCGTCGCGCCTGTTCCGTACGTGGCGTCGTCGATCATGGCACCCGTCGCACTCGCCGAAGCCGGCAGCACCGGGCAGAAAGAGACTTGGCTGCCGCAACTCGCGGCCGGCGAAGTCGTTGCGGGCGTGGGCTTGGGCGAACAGATCGGTCGACGCGAGTCCGATGGGGTAACGGCAGCGGGCGGCAAGCTCCGTGGCAAGGCGATGTTCGCCATGGACGCCGCAAGCGCCGACATCCTGATCATTGCGTCCGACGACGGCGCCCTGCACCTCGTCGATCCCGGCGCCAGCGGTGTGAGCCGCGAGAGGCTCAAGACCATCGACCGCACGCGCACGGTCTCGGAGATCACCCTGGACCGCGTCGACGCGGAAGTGCTGCCCGGCTCCGTAACCAACCGCGAACCCCTGCTGACGACAATCGACGTGGGCCGCATCATCCTGGCCGCCGACACGCTCGGTGCCGCCCAAGTGATGACGGACAAGGCCATCGAGTACGCCAAGGAGCGGCGTCAATTCAACCGGGTGATCGGCTCGTTCCAAGCCGTCAAGCACATGTGCGCCGAGATGGCGGCTGAACTGGAGCCTTGCCGATCCCTGATCTGGTATACCGCGCACGCCTACAGCGCCATTCCCGAGGAAGGCCGGTTGATGGCCTGCCACGCCAAGGCGCACCTGTCCGAAGTCGGCAAGTTCGTTGCCCGCAAGTCGACCGAGGTGCACGGCGGCATGGGAATCACGGACCTCTTGGGCTTGCACTACTGGTTCAAGCGCATCGGCTTCAACCGTCAAATGCTCGGCGCACCGGAACTCGTGCGCGAAGAAGCCGCGCGCGTACAAGCCTGGGTTTAAGGACGCCTAGGGAAGGCCGTATGGGCGAACCGCTGTTCCAAGAGCGCGTCGTCAAGATCGCGGCCACCGGAAACCACTTCGCCCTACTCACGGCGCCCGATGGGCGCTTCCTGCGCATCGTCGACGGCGCGACCGCCGTCGACGATGCGGCCGATGATCACGCGATGTGGGTCGCGCTCGCGGGCGATACCTACCGGCATGCCCTGACCGGTCGCGAACTGAAGGCGACTCCTCGCGCCGCGGATGGCGGCTTCGACCTCAGCCTCGACGGACATGCGCTCGGCGACGACGGCACGCCGTCGGGCGCCCCGGCCCGGTTCGCGGCCGGCCACGGTCCCGAGCAACTCCCGTCTCAGTACCTCGAGTTCTTCAAGGAACACGGCTGGGTGTGCCTGACCTGCGTCGTCGCTCCGGAACTGGTCGATGAGCTGCAGCGGGTCGCCTGCACCGACGGCCACGCGGACCGGGAGGTGGACCGCACCGCGGCGCAGCTCTGCCAAAGCGCTGCCGTGGCCAAAACCGCGGCTGAACCGGTTTCGCTGTGGCTGACCCGGCAGTACATGGGCCTCGACGAGGTGACGCTCGGGCATTCGCCCGCGATCGTCGTCCTGACCAGGGACGACGGCAAGCGCAACGTCCAGGGCTGGCACTCGGACTATCCCTATCACTGGGGCATTCCGGCCTTCGCCGCTGTGCCTACCCCGTCCGGTGCGACCGTGCTCGGCGTCCAGCGCAACGTCTGCGTCTCCGAGTTCACCAAGGTGCGCGGCGCAACGGCGTTCAAGCTCGGCTCCCACACGCTGGAGCGACCGCCGCCCAAGGCCTGGGGACGAGCTGGCGACCACGGTAGACCCGGCTACCGCGCCGAGCACGGGCTGCCCTACACGGGACCGGAAGCCGACATCATCGAGGCGCCCGCGGGCAGCACGATCCTCTACGACGCACGAACCTGGCACCGCGCCGGCGTCAATCGCACCGACCACAAGCGCGCTGCGATGCTGCAGGCCATGGTGCCGGCCTACGTGGTGCCCAAGAACGACACGGGCGGTCCTTACAAGGACTTCCTGGAGAGTCCGGCCTACGCCGAGTTGAGCGAACGCGAACGCCGCGAGTTGCGCAACCTCATGGTGCATCCGTTCCCGGGTGCCTTCCGCCGACACGCTTTGATCGCCGATGAGGAGCTGGCGTCGCGCTGACCTGGACGACCCGCGGAACGTTCAGCCATCGTTCAGGTCAGAACGTTACGATCAGCGCATCAAACGTGGACCGTAGCCAATGAAAGTGACTGCTTGCATTGCCGTTGTCGCGGTCGGCTTGCTGCTCGGCGGCTGTTTCAACACCGGCGCGAAGCACCGGCCCATCGTGGACGGCAGCGACCCGGAAAAGTACGAGGCCGACCTCGCCGATTGCCAGGCGCTGGCGCGACAGCGCGATCACATGAACGAGGACGTGAAGCTCGAAACGGCCAAATCCGCAGCGGTCGGCGGCGTCCTGGGTGCTGTTGCCGAGGGCGTACCCGGCGCCATCGCCGGTGCCGTGGTGGGCGCCGGTGGCGGTGCGGTGCAAGGCGCACAAGTCACCGTTCACGAACGCAAGAGCATCGTCATACGCTGCATGGCGGGACGCGGGCACAAGGTTCTCGAATCGACCTGGTTCTGAGCGTTCAGTCGCGAACGCCGCGTAGGTCCAACGCCATGACAAGGGCGTCTTCGCGCCCGGTTTCGGTCCGATAGTAGTTTCGACGGCGACCGACCTCGCGAAACCCCAACGCGTCGTAAAGCGTCATCGCGACCCTGTTCGAGATGCGGACCTCCAGGAATACACGCTCCGCCCCCGCGACGTGGGCCCTTTCGACCAAGCGGGCCGACAAGGCGCGACCGTGGCCGGCTCCTTGCGCGTCAGGAGCCACGCACACGTTGAGTAACTGCGCTTCGCCCGCCCCGACCGCGAGCACGCCGTGTCCGACCACGGCCCCTCCGGCCGTGGCGACCCAACACTCGTGACCTTCGTCAAGACAGTCGGCGAAGACGCCCCGAGACCAAGGGAAGTCGTAGGCCCGATGCTCGATCCCGGTGACGTGGTCGAGATCCGCGGGCGTCATCCGACGCAAGCCTCTCGAGCCGACGGCTACAGATTCCGAATGCGATCCCACAGCCGTTTCTTGGCTTCCGCGTCCGGCGCCCCCGGCGGCACGTAGATGCGCACGCCGGTGGCGTCGGTGAGTCCCTCAGCGCCGCCGACCAAGTCCAAGACGCGTTGGCCGGACATCAGGCTGCGTTCACCGTTCCGGGTCTGGTGTCCCAGGAAAGCCCGGAAAGCGCGACCGCCGCCCCCTGGATCGGCGCCCGGCTGGGGCCAATCGAACACCAGGTCCTGGCGCTCGGCGACATCGAAGCCGTTCATCGCCCGGGCGACGTCGAGCAGGAAGCGGCGCCATGGCCACGCGTCCTCGGCGAGAGCGACGAAGACGCGCCCGTACCGAAAGCAGCGAATCCTGAAGGCGGCATCTGCGGCAGGCGAGGCGCGATGCTCGCCGACATCCGGCGCATCAACGCGCTCAGGCGGAATCGGTTGGGCCGTGGGCAGCGGACTGGGGTCTCTCGCGCTGGAGGCAAGGCCCTCGTGCTCCCCGGCTTGCGGCCCGCCTCCAGGGCGACGCCGGGGCACCCAGACATCGACGCCCAAGTGCCGCAAATAGGCTGCTTGCCGCGCGTCCATCCGGTGAGGATTGTACCTTGCGCCCGGATCGCGCTAAGTTGCGCGTCTCGCGAAACCTTACGAGACCAGCCGCGCATGCAATACCTGACCGACGACGTCCGCATCACCGGCATGGCCGAAGTGATGGCGCCGGATGAAATCATCCAGGAGTATCCGCTCCGGGAGGAGCAGTCGTCCTTGGTGTTCAATGTCCGTCGCCAAGCCAGCGACATCGTCGCAGGTCGCGACCGTCGGCTCTTGGCCATCGTTGGCCCGTGTTCGATCCACGACCCCGAGGCTGCCCGCGAATACGCCGCCCGCCTCAAGGAACGGACCGATGAGCTGTCCGAGCAACTCCTCGTTGTCATGCGCGTCTACTTCGAGAAACCGCGCACCACGGTGGGCTGGAAGGGGCTGATCAACGACCCGAAGCTCGACGACTCGTTCGACATCAATCTCGGCCTCAAGACCGCACGAGCCTTGCTCTGCGACATCGTTGGCCTCGGGCTCGGTACCGGCACCGAGTACCTCGACCCCATCACGCCACAGTACGTTGGCGACCTGGTCTGCTGGGCGGCGATCGGCGCGCGCACCACCGAGAGCCAGATCCACCGTCAACTCGCCTCCGGGCTGTCCTGTCCCACCGGCTTCAAGAACAGCACCGACGGCGACATCCAGGTGGCGGCCGACGCCGTCAAGTCGGCCAACCACCCGCACATCTTCCTATCCGTGACCAAGGCGGGCCACTCGGCGATCTTCTCCACGGCCGGCAACGACGATTGCCACATCATCCTGCGCGGTGGCGGCGGCAAGACCAACTTCGACAATCCATCGGTCCACTACGCCAGCCGGATCCTCAATCAGGGCGGTTTGGGCGACCGCGTGATGGTCGACATGAGCCACGCCAACAGTTCCAAGGACCACAACCGCCAGGTCGCCGTATGCGGCGACATCGCCACGCAGATAGCCGGCGGCGAGGACAAGATCATGGGCGTGATGATCGAGAGCCACCTCGTTGCGGGCCGCCAGGGCTTGAGCAGGGACTTGACCTACGGCATGAGCATCACCGACGCCTGCATCGGTTGGGACGACACCGTGGCGTGCCTCGACCAGTTGGCGGAGGCCGTGGCGAAGCGCAACGCAGCCTGACCTCAGGTCATGCGAGCGGGACCGGCTCGATCGGCGTCGGCATCGCACAGCCGCGCTCGATAATCTCGGCCGCGAGCAGACACAGATCCTCGCGAAAGAGATCCGCATACACCTGGATCCCCGTCGGCAAGCCGTCCGACACGCCCGTGGGCAGCGCGACCGCCGGAATGCCCAGCACGTTGCCCGGCGTGATGAACTTGAGCGTGCGTAGGAACATCTCGGTGCCCGTGTCCGGGTCGAGATCCGCGTCGAACGGAAACGGCAGGGACGTCCAGGTGGGGCCGATCGCGACCGTGTAGTCGGTGAGGAATCTGGACCATCGCGCGCGCAGCCGCGCCCGGTCCGTGTGGACCATGGCGTTGGGGCGCGTGAACGGTCTGAAATGATCCTGGAGGCGTGACAGGTAGGCCGCAGTGACCGGTTCCACGACCGCCTTCATGTCCGCGAAGCCGACCTCCATGTCGATGACGAGAACGGCACCCCAGATCTCGTTGACGCGATCGAGTTCGGGCGGTTGCGCTTCTTCCACTCGCCAGCCCTTGTCGGCGAGCAATTGTCCGGCACGGCGGATTTCGCTCACCGTTGCACTTGGCAGTTCGCAGCCCGGAATGGCTGTGACCAGAGCCGCCCGGGGCCGTTCAGGGACAGTGCCTTCGAGCGGAGCATCCGTGGATTGCGGATCGACGATGTCGCGGCCAGCCATCACTCGGAGACCGAGACGCAAGTCGGCTACCGAGCGCGCCATGGGGCCATCGGTCAGAAGCGCCATGGACATGCCGCCGTACTCGCCGGAATTCACGGCCGCCAGCGGGATACGCCCGACGGTCGGCTTAAGCGACGCAATGCCGCAACAGTAGGCGGGGTTGCGCAACGAGCCACCGATATCGTTGCCGATGCCGATCGGGGTCATGCCGGTGGCGAGCGCCGCCGCCTCGCCACCGCTCGATCCGCCCGGGGTCAGTGCCCCGTGCCACGGGTTGCGCGTGCGTCCGCGAAGCGGATTGTCCGTGTCGATGCGCACACCCATCTCCGGGAGGTTCGTGCGCGCCAGCGGAATCCCGCCGGCCCCTCGCATGCGCGCCACGACGGCGGCGTCGCGTGCGGGCATGAATTCGGCCAAGGCCGGTACGCCCTGGGTGGTGGGCGAACCGACGCAGTCGATGTTCTCCTTGATCGTGAACGGCACGCCGTGGAGCGGCCCATTCCTTTCCGCACCGCGCGCCGCGTCGGCAGCATCGGCCGCAGCAAGCGCGCTCTCGGCCAAGGCGATGGTCACCGCATTAACGCTGCCGTTGACCGCGTCGATGCGGGCCAAATGCGCCTGGACGACCTCCCTGCTCGAGACGTCGCCCGCGGCGACCATCTGCGCGAGTGCGGTCGCGGTGTGCGTACACAACGGGTTCATGGCAGCTCCTTAGAATCCACACCGGGTTCCGGCGGTTGTTGAAGCCGATGGTAGCGCCCCGGTACCAAGGGGCCGAATCGCGCCTCCGTGCCGTCCGGCCAGCGGACGAGGACGGTCTGCGGGGTGGCGTCGTCGGCTCGGCCGAAGATGATGCGTGGGTCATTGGCCGACGCGAAGCTGCCGTCGGTCGCCACGCGGCGCCGCGGGCACGGGCTCGATTCAAGCCAGACCTCGGCGCCGACGGCCGTCCCGCCGCCTCTGCCCCGCAAGTCCACTCCGATCCATGACGCGCTCGCCATGTTGCGGTAGACGCGGGCCGCGCCGCTGTTGTTGGCGGTCACAAGGTCCACGTCGCCGTCGTTGTCGAGATCGGCGAACGCGACACCGCGGCTCACCTCCAGGGCGCCGAACGCCGGCTCGTCGAGGATTTCGGTGTAGCGCCCCCGACCGTTGTTGAGCCAAAGCTGGTTGCGCTGACGCAGGGGATACGCATCGCCGGCCTCACGCAGGGCCGCGATGGCAGAGACCGCGCCGTTGGCGCTGAACAGGTCCAGGTCGCCGTCGTTGTCCGCATCGAACCACCCCGTGCCGAAACCCGTGAACGGGCCGCTCGATGCGGCGAGGCCCGCCTGGTTGGTCGAGTCGCTGAACCAATCGCCTTGGTTGACGTATAGCGTGTTGGTCTCCGTGGCCAAGTGCGTCACGAACAGATCCACGTCGCAGTCGGCGTCGAAATCCTCCGCATCGACCCCCATGCCCGCCTCCGCGGCACCGTTGCCGTTCACCGCGACGAAAGCGAGCCCAGCGCCGTCCTCGAAGCGGCCATCGCCTTGGTTCAGCCAAAGAGAGTTCGCCGCACCGTCGTTCGCGACATAGAAGTCGACAGCGCCGTCGGCGTCGAAGTCGTGCGACACCACGCCCAGACCGGGGCCGGCCACGCCGCTAATCCCGGCACCATCGCTGATGTCGTCGAAGCGACCGCGGCCTAAGTTGCGGTAAAGCCGGTCGGGCACGGGCGCATAGCTCGACGGTGCGCAATAGGCGGCGCGCGATGCGATGTCGCGGCACACCTTGTTGTTCGTGATCGCGTAGTCGAGGTAGTTGACGACATAGAGGTCGAGCAGGCCGTCGCCGTCGATGTCCGCCCAGCTTGCGCTCACAGACCACTCGCGGGCGGCCAGTCCGGCGTGCTCGGTGATGTCCCGAAAGCGACCGTCGCCCAGGTTCTCGAATAGGCGGTTCGGCCCGAAGTTGGCGACGAACACGTCCGCGTCGCCGTCGTTGTCCATGTCGCCGGCCGCGACGCCCATGCCGTACTCGGTCGAGCTGACCCCAGACAGGTCGGTGACGTCCTCGAAGTGCAAGGTCCCGCCGGTGCTCGCGTTTCGGAACAGGCGATCACTCGGCAGACCGTCGGCGCGCTCGAGAAGCGGTCCCCCCTGCACAAGCCAGATGTCCAGCCGGCCGTCCCCGTCGAAATCGAGGACGCCCACGCCGGCGCCGACGGTCTCCACGATCCAGCGCTCGCCCGCCATGCCGTTGACGTGCTTGAAGTCCAGGCCAGCCGACTCGGCGACCGAGCTGAATCTAGGGTCCGCGACTCCGGCCAAGCAAAGGACGGACGAAAACACCAGCCCGGCCACGCGGAAACGTCGATTTCCTACGAACCGACGGGCTGATGTCTCAAACGCTGCCTGTGGCGGATGGCGCAAGGCGTCTCTCAGCGCTCCCTGCGAGACCGCTATGGTACTTCCAGCCATGGCCACGAAAGCCACTCGAGGGTTGGCCGCAGGGGCGGACTTCGAAGTACCCGCAAGCCCGCCGTTCCCGCAGGAGCCGTCTACGGTTTACACTGCGCCATCGAATTGTCCACCCTCAACCGTCAACGCAAGTAAGGGAGCCCCATGTCCGAACATCCAGCCGAGTTGCTCGAGCAACTCCGCACAATCGACACGCCGACCGTCTGCAACGCCCTCGAATCCTGCGCCTCGCACAGGCGCGGCTACGGCTACACCGTGGAGCCACTGGTGTGCACGCGACCCGAACTCGGCGTCATGGTCGGCTATGCGCGAACGGCGACGATTCGCGCCCAGCACCCCGCGGACCGCCGCAACCAGCCCGGCGACTACTACGACTACATCGACAACGGCGGACCGAAGCCGTCGGTCTCGATCATCCAGGACCTCGACGGGGATTCGCGGGGCTACGGGTCGTTCTGGGGCGAAGTGAACAGCAACATCCACAGCGGGCTCGGCTGCCTCGGCGTGATCACCGACGGCAGCGTTCGCGACCTGCCCGACGTCGCCGCAGGTTTCCAGATGATGGCCGACCGGGTCGGGCCGTCGCACGCCTTCGTGCACGTCGTCTCGTTCGGCGGCGTGGTCAGCGTCTGCGGCATGCAGGTTGCCGATGGCGACCTGATCCACGCCGACCAGCACGGTGCCGTGGTCATCCCGCACGACGTTGCCGACAAGGTGATGGACGCCGCGGCTGCCATCGCGCGCCGGGAAGGAGTCATCATCAAGGCCGCGCAACAGCCCGGTTTCAACATCGAGAAGCTGCGCGAAGCCCAGGGCAACGCCGCCGAGATCCACTGATCGGGCCCAGAGGCAAGTGACCGCCCTACCCGCGTTCTCCCTCGCCGACCCGTCGGGAACGGATCACGCGTTCCCGACCGGCTCGCCGACAGTCGTCACCTTCGTCAAGGAGGACTGTCCCACCTGCAACCTCGTCATGCCGCTGCTCGACGCCCTGCAGGCGAGCGGAGACGTGCCGGTACTCGCTGCGGGCCAGACGGCCGAAGGGAACCGGGTGCTCCTCGACCGCCATGGGCCGACCTTTCCGTTGCTGGACGACTCGATCCTCAAGGTATCGTTCGCCTACGACGTGGAGACCGTGCCGCTGGTGCTGCTTGCGGACGGCGAGGGCGGCGAGGTCGCGCGGCTAGTCGGGTTCGATCGCAGCGAGTGGCAGGCGTTCTTCGCGAGCCACGCTCCGAATGCGGCCGTGGACTGGGATGCCTTTCCGAAGTGGCGACCGGGGTGCGGCTCGCTGACCCAGGATCCGATCATCGCCGAACGGCTGCGGGCGGAGTCGGAGAACAGCCCCTTGCGCGCACGGCGGATCGACATCGCCCCGAGCGACGACGTCCACGAGTTCATGTTCGACCAGGGGTTCACCGACGGGCTGCCTGTGGTGCCGCCCACGCCCGAGCGCGTCTTGCGGATGCTCTCGGGCACGGGCCGCTCGAGCCAGGAGGTCGTCGCCGAAATCCCACCCAACTATGCGCCGGCCACGGTCGAGAAGATCGCCGTGAACGCCGTGCTCGCCGGCTGCCGAGCCGAGTACCTGCCGGTCATCATCGCTGCCATCGAGGCCATCTGCACGAAGCAATTCAACATCCATGGCGTCAACGCTACGACCATGGGCGCATCGCCCGTGCTGGTGGTCAACGGGCCCATCCGGGAACGGATCGGCATGAACATGCGCCTGGGCGTCCTCGGCCAAGGGACCCGTGCGAATGCGGCGATCGGTCGCGCCGTGCGCCTGGCCGTGCGCAACATCGGCGGCGCCAAGCCCGGCGGCACGGAACGGTCGACGCTAGGCAACCCGATGAAGTTCACGATGTGCTTCCCCGAATGGGAAGAACGTAGTCCCTGGGAGGCGATGCACGTGGAGCGCGGATTCGACGCAGAGGACTCCGTCGTGACCGCTTTCGCCATGTCGAGCGGGCCTGCGCTCTGCGTCGATCAGTCGTCGCGGACCGCGCGTCAGCTCGCGGGGAGTTTCGCGCTGTCCATGGAAGCCGCGCAGCACGTCCGCGCCCACGGTGCGAGCGATACCTTGCTGGTGGTTTCCCCGGAACACGTCGACACGCTGTGGCGTGACCGGTTCTCCAAGGACGATATCCGCGAACACATACAGCGCGTCACGGCAAGGCCGCTTGCGGACCTCGTCTCCGATGACGACATCGGCGGCGGCATCCCGCGCGACCGCTTCGACGCCATGGACGAAGACCGGCGCAATCGGCGTAGCCCGAAGTTCGCGTCCAAGGACAACATCCACATCGTCGTTGCCGGCGCCGAGGCCGGCAAGTTTTCCGGCGTTTTCCACGGCTGGGCTGGGGGCGAGATCGGCTCCATCCCGGTATCACGCAAAATTGAGGAATGAACCTATGACCACCATTCTCGACCCCACCGACGAGCGCGTGCCGATCGCGCGGTCGATCACGCCACGACCGGAGGCGATCACCGGCAACGTGGCGCTGCTCGACATCTCGAAGCCGCGCGGCAACGTGCTGCTCGACCGCCTGGAACAGCGCTTGGCCGAACGCATCCCCGGCGTTACGGTGAATCGCTACGCCAAGCCGACGTTCACCAAGCCCGCGCCGGAGACGCTCCGCCAGGACATCAAGGCCGGCAACGATTTCGTCATCGAGGCACTTGCCGACTGAGGCTCCTGTACCACGTGCAGTTTGCATGACACGGTATGGTTCGAGATTCAGGGCGTACCCGCGGTAAGCATCGCAAGCTCGGAATTCGAGGACGCGGCGGCGACGCAGGCCAGCATGCTCGGCATGGACAGCGCCAAACGCGTTTTCGTGCCGCATCCCATCCAGGATGCGACCGACCAGGAGATGCAGGCGAAAGCCGACGAGTGCGTTGACGCCGTGATCGGCGCTCTGACGGCTTAAACGAGGCACTCCTCGACGCGCGGACCGAGGACGTTCCGCACCACTAAGGCGCTAAGGCGTCCCGCCCGGGCACGTCGACGACCGCGTAGTCCGGCTCCGCCAGATCGAGCGCGGCCACGCCCTCGTCGAGCCAGATCTCGAGCGTGTCGAGGAAGCGATGCCAGCCGGCAAGTACAGCGTTGGCGAAATCGACGTTCGAGCGTTTGCCGTCGAACCAGAGCACATCGGAGAACTCGAGCACGCAGCCGTCCGGAGCGGACTCCAACTTGAAGAGCATGGATCCCAAGCCAAGTTGGGTGGGTGGTTCGAACGGATCGAGTCGCCCGGACGCATGGGACGGTCCTTCGCAGGCGTCCCCGAACCAGATGTCGAAGCGCGCATCGGCCTCGGGCTCGAAGCGAATGCCGGGGACCCACACGGCGCGTTCGTCGGGCTCCGCGATGGCCGCCCAGACCTTGTTCCTCGGGTGATTCAGCGTCCGCTGGAAGATGACGCGCCTGTGGCCGTCTTCGTCGGCGCGTACCGTCCCGAACCCGTCCGACGGGCGCCGTTCCCCGCTACTGGATCGCGCCATTGGATCGCAACTGTTCGGTCCTATCGCTGGCAACGCCGAATCCCGCCAAGATCGCGTCGCTATCCTGGCCGGGATCCGGGGCGGCGTGATCGAAGCGCTCCGGGTGCGGGAAGCGCGACAGGTTGATCGGCGAGCGAATCAGGTGCAGATCGCCGAGTTCGCCGTGCGCTGCGGGTTTCGCCATACCTAG
The DNA here is from genome assembly GCA_026706385.1 of Gammaproteobacteria bacterium. GTDB lineage: Bacteria > Pseudomonadota > Gammaproteobacteria > Pseudomonadales > Azotimanducaceae > VXYL01. The sequence continues at coordinate 68,877 of JAPOYV010000114.1, read as the reverse complement.
GAACTTGGCCTGCGGATTGTCGAAACCGCCACGGACGTCGTTCACCGGCCCGCAGGGCACGCCGGCCGCGTTCACGCACTCGACGAGTTGATCGACGGTGAGATCCGCGATCGCGGTCTCGATGTCCGCATTCAACTCGTGCTTGCGCTGTCGCCGCTTGGCCGGCGTGTCGTAACGGTCATCGGCGAGCAAGCCTTCAGCCCCCACTGCCGCGCAGAAGTCACGCCACATGCGGCCGGATGCGGCCGCGATGTTCACGTAGCCGTCCTTGCACCGGAAAGCCCCCATCGGGGTTGCCGTAGGGTGGTCGTTGCCCTGCTGCGCCGGCACATCGCCGAGCATTGTGTACCGGGCACCCTGGAAGTCGAGTTTGTTGAGCATGGCTTCGAGCAGCGAGGTGTGCACCCACTGGCCGTCCCCGGTCTTCTCCCTGTGCAGGAGCGCGAGCAGGATGCCTTGACCGAGGAACATCCCGGCGGCCGTATCGCTGATCGCGATGCCGACGCGCATCGGGCCGCGGCCCGGTTCGCCGGTTATGGACATCAGGCCGCTCATACCCTGGACGATCTGGTCCACCCCGGGTCGCGGGCTGTACGGGCCTTCCTGGCCAAAACCCGAAATGCTTGCATAAACAATAGCTTCATTGACTTTCTTCACACTAGCGTAATCAACACGCAGACGATGCTTCACATCCGCGCGGAAGTTCTCGACGATGACGTCCGCCTGCTTCGCCAGATCCATGAACAACGCGTGACCCTCGGGGTTCTTCAGGTCGATGCAGAGGCTGCGCTTATTGCGATGCAGATTCTGTTCGTCGGGACCGCGGCGCGCTCCGGTCATCGCCCCGCCGACCGCCGCCGGGGCCTCGATCTTGATCACGTCGGCCCCCCAATCGGCCAAGAGTCGAACCGCCGTCGGCCCGGCGCGGGCAATCGTCAGGTCCAGTACGGTGTAGCCTTTCAGCGGTCCGTCCACTTACTCATCCTCGATGGGTAGTTCGGGTGCGCCGTCATTGTAGCGAAGGTTGGCTTCGCGACGGCTTCTCGGTCTAGCGGCTCAGTAGTGCTCGGGTCTGGGCCTGCAAAGCCCGCAGCGTCTGCGTATCCGGAAGGGCTCGTTCGCGCCGCTCCCGGGTCTGCTCGGATGGTTCGCGTGCCTGGACCGACCCTATGGCGGCGGTCAGGCGCTGGGACTCGGCCCGATCCTGAGCCTCCAAGGACTCCGTGTATTGCCCGTTGCTGTAGTAGAACTCCGCCAGCATCTCGAACCATTCGGGCCGCAGGATCGCCTCGTCCGATTCGTCGATGACCCCCTGGGCCACGGCGATGGCGTCGGCGTTTGCACCTGTGCGGCTGTAGGCGAGCGCGAGTTCCATCAGCGTCTCGGGCGGCGGCGCTGTGGTCATGTCGCGCCATGCCGACAAGTGGCGCACGGCGTCATCGTACCGGCCTGCCAAGAAGCTGTAGTGACCGGCGCCCAGTCGGGCCGCAGTCAGCATTTCGGCTGCCGCGTCCTCCGCTTTGGCCACCGCGGCGGTGTATTGCGCGGCGGCATTCTCATGGTCGCCTAGGCCGGCGTAGGCGGAACCGAGCAGATAGTGCGTGGTCGCCGCATCTTCGGGGTCCTCGGCCGCCTGCAGTTGCTGCAGCAGTTCGATGGCCTCGTCGTATCTTCTCGCTTCGGAGTGACGCACCGCCTCGAAGAGGTAGTCCTTGCGCTCGCGGGGTTCCGGTGGCGCTTGTGCGGTTCCGTCCGGCGGCATCGTTGCGCACCCGGCCAGGGCGAGCAAGACCACGAAGCACCCGGCCGCCCGTCCCACCCCTACCCCGCCCGGGCCCACCCGAGGTTGACAACGGTCTCGTTGCCGGCGCGCGGGCGGGACGGCACGTTCTGCGACATCACCAGCGAGCACAGCGCGAATGCGGCGCCGATCAGGAACACCGCGGTATGCGAGGTGAGCCACACGAAGCCGAGGATGAACGGGATGACCACGGCGGCGATGTGGTTGATGGTGAAGGAGACGCCCGCGGTGGAGGCAATGTCCGCCGGATCCGCGATCTTCTGGAAGTAGGTCTTGATGGCGATGGCGAGCGCGAAGAACATGTGGTCGACGACGTACAGCCCGGCCGCAAGGTAAGCGTTCTCGACGAAGGCATAGGCCACGAAGACGCCGATCAGGCCGACGTATTCCAGCGTGAGGGCGTGGCGTTCCCCGATGCGCCCGATCCACGCGCCGATCCTCTCCGCGAAGAGGAAGTTGAACAGGTGGTTGATGAGGAAGAGCGCGGCGATGTTGGCGGCCGAGTAGCCGAACTTCTCCACCATCAGGAAGCCCGCGAAGACGACGAATATCTGCCGGCGTGCGCCGGAGAGGAACGTGAGGCTGTAGTACAGCCAGTAGCGGCTGCGCAGCACGATCTCCTTGCGCTGCGGGGTCTTCGACGGGAAGTGCGGAAAGCCGCACAGCACCACGGCGATGGCGACCGACCCTGCCCCGGCCGCCAGGTAGATCCAGTGGTACGCCAACTCGAAGACCTCGAGGACCAGGTACATCGCGCCGAATGCGACCAGGGATGTGGCCGAGCCTACGGCGATCAGGCGACCGAGAATGCGCGGCGCCTCCTCCTTCGTGAGCCACTGCAGGGACAGCGACTGGCGGATCGTCTCGAAGTAGTGGAAGCCGATCGACATCAACACGGCCGTGAAATAGAGGCCGTACTCGCTCGGGAAGAACCCGGTCAGGGACACGCCGATGCCGAACAGCAGTACCGAGACGACCGCGAACGTCTGCTCGCGCAGGATGAGGATCACGAAAACGGCCGTGAATGCGAGGAACCCGGGAATCTCCCGCAGGCTCTGGAGGATGCCGATCTCGCGGCCGGTGAACGCGGCCTGCTCGATGGCGAAGTTGTTGAGCAACGCCTGCCAGGCGGCGAACCCCAGGGGCATCGCGATGCTGGCCAGGACCAGGAACGCGATGGGCGTGCGGAAGCGCTCAACCATCGTAGAAGCCGGGCGGATGCAGGCCAAGCAGTCGACGCTCCCGGGCTGACGCGACGCGGCCCATGGCGTCGGGGTCGATGTGATTGACGAGGCTGGTGCGTTTGACGCGCTGGGCGATGTCGCGACGGGCGTAGTGCACCTGCAGGAAGAAGCGACCCGCGTCCCCGGCGCGCGTCGGCAGACGGCGATGCCAGACATCGGAGACGAAGAGTGCTACGTCCCCCGCAGCCGCGGTCAGCGGCAGCGCTCCGACACCGTCGCAGGTCAGGGACTCGTCCATCCGCCGATCCAGTGGCGGCGGCTGACCCGACTTGTGGCTGCGCGGAATCACCGCGGTCGGTCCGCATTCGATGGGACAGTCCTGCAGGAAGATGTGCACGCCGATCGCGAAAACCGGGTACGGGATCTCCTCCGGCCAAGTCGTCCCGGGCAATCGCGGGATGTGCGGTCCGGCGTCGATGTGCCAGCCGCCCCCGCCGTGACGATGTTCGGCGCCAGCCTTATTTCGCCAGCAGGTGTTGGCGATGATGTGACAGTCCTCGCCGAGCAACGGCTCGATTACGTCGAGGATTTCCCGACGACCAACCAACGACTGCGCAGCCGGGCACTTGTTGAACATCTCGTAGCGAAAGTCGTCGTCGTGCACGCCCGCCCGCTTGTCGGGTGGCCGGTCGGCATAGATCCCGGCGATCTCGTCGCGGGCAGCCTCCGTCTCGGACTCGCTCAGGGCCGCACGCAGCACCGCGTAGCCGTCCCGCTCAAGCTGCGCGCTCGCTTTCGGCGCCGCATCCTTGCGGGGTAGGAGGTAGCCGCCTACGCGACTAAGCATGTGCTACGGCGCCCGGGGTTGCGGCGCTCGGCCGGATTTGCACGATTGAGCGCCCCACGGCGATCAGAAGCGACGATTTTGCCACACCACGGTGCGCGGGCGTCCACGCCCGCATTCTTCGGCCAGCTACAGATTGCGCCTGAACATCGCGAACAGCCGTTCCCAATGCCGCTCGGCCGAGGCCTTGTGGTACAGCCCCTCGCGCTGCGGAAACACGAAGCCGTGGCCGGTTCCCGGATACCACTCGATGCGGTAGTCGATGCCCGTCGCGGCAAGGTGCCCGTCGAGAGCTTCGACCATCTCCGGTGGTGCCCAGGAGTCGGTCTCGGCGCAACCGAAGTAGATTTCGCCCTGGATCTTCTCAGCCGTGCGGTGCGGCGAGTCCTCGGCGTCGGTGTATAGGCGTACGCCGTGCAGCGACGCGGCCGCCTTGATGCGATCGGCGAACTCGGCCGCCGCGGCGAAGACGAACGGGCCGCTCATGCAGTAGCCGACCGCTCCGACCGGGCCGTCGCCCGCCGCCTCCTGCCCGGCCGCGTAGTCGAGCATCACCTGGGTGTCGTCGCACACCATCGCGTTCGACAAGGCGCCCATCAACTCGGCCATGCGCTCGCGCGTCGCCCCTGGCATCCCCAGGTGGAACTCGCGTACGTGGCGGTAGTAGAGGTTCGGCAACATGACGTAGTAGCCAACGGTGGCGATCCGCCGGGCCATGTCGTGCAGTTCCTCCCGCTTGCCTGGCGCATCCATGTAGAAGATGACCAGCGGGTGCGGGCCGCCCTCCTCCGGATGGGTGATGAAGGTATTCATCGCCCCGTCGCGAGTCTCAAGGTCGATTTCGGTTTCAATCATGTGGCGCGTCTCGGGGAGTCAAGCGCGCGAGTGTGGTCAGCGCCCCGGCGGCGTGTCAAGGCTCGCGGTCAACTGCGGCGCGCCTCCAACGGATCGCGTCGGCGACCACGACTTCGCCATCGGTCCGGTTCGTGACGACCAAACGTACGTCGCCATCCTCCAAGTCGAACTCGCCGACCTTGTTCCAGCCGACCTCCGCCGCACCGGCATCGAATGCGATCCGAGTCTCCACATTGGCGCTGGCGATGAGCATATCCAGAACGCCCAGCACGCCGAACGAGGTGATCGCGACATCTTCGCTGTAGCCATCGGGTGCTGGCAGATGTCGATTGGGAACGTGGTAGTCGAGTTGCCATCTGCCCGATTCCGGCAGATTCGCCGCGAATGCAACCCGGCGTGAACCGGGTCCCGCCCGCGCTTGCACTGCGGTGCGCCGGTATTTTCCCCAAGCCGAGGGCGTAGACCGGCGCGACCATTCCCCGCGTTGTCGCTCCCAGACCGGGATGCCTTGGTCGAGCTCGATCTCCCACAGCCGAAAGGCGCCTCCAACACCCCCCTCAAGGCGGGTGCCAAGTCCCTCATCTTCCAGCGAGAATCCGCCATCCAAGTCGTCGATCACGACACCTTCGAGCGACTTTGGTTGCCAATCGGACGGACGTGCCCCTTCGAACGGCTCTTCCTCGGAGACGGCGTCCACTACATCTTCCGGCAACTCGATCCGCAGGGACGCCCGATTCAGCGACAGATGCGAGTGCAGCCAAAGCTGATTGGGCGGGGTGGATACCACGAGGCCGATTTCGAGCGCCTCGTGACCATCGATTGGAACCGGCTCTGTGCCGCCACGGGCGACGTTCCAGCGCAACGTGGAGACTCGGACAAGTCCCGGCACGGGCTCGTCATTCCGTACATGGACCAGCAACTGGTATCGCGGCGTGCCATCGTCGGCATCCGGCAGCCTGTAGGCTTCCGCTCGCGAAACTAGGAAACCCGGCATTCCCGTCGCGCCGAGCCAATCACCAAGCAACCGAGTCAACTCCGGTTCCGCAGCCATCACGCCGACGTCGAACCCCGTGCCCTCGTTTTCTCCTCGGATGCCCGCCAACAAGGAAGCCGCGCCTTGGCGTCCCAGACCGTCGTACGTGGAGCGCGCCACCGCGGTACCCCGGAGTAGCAACGCCTCGGCTGCCAGGCGTTGGTCAACATGCTCCGCAAGACCGGCAAGTGGTATGCGCGAGGCGAGTTCCCAGACGGACGGACGATCGACGAACGGATAGAAAAGGCGCGGTAGTTGGTCGATGTAACCACCGGCTGCGCTTCGCACCAGTTCCCCTAGGGGGGCACCGAAATACGGGCTGTTGTCGAAGTGGTGCGCCGTGAACGTCTTCGCATTCGGGTAGTCGCTACGCCCCGACACGACGCGGAACGCCAACTCTTCGGTGACCATGTCGACGGCCGACGCGCCGGAACCGGTCGCCGCGGTCTGCAACCCGAAAAGGTGCTGCACGAAACCCGCGAGCAGGTCACCGCCGCCCCGGTCGTTGTACGTGTGGGCTCGGAGTGCCCATGCCTTGGCGGCCAGAACGCCACCTTCCCATTGCTCGTACCGGGCGCGGTCCGCGAATAGATCGAAACGGGCCGTGGGAAAGCCCGACTCCCTGAGCAACAACACACCCGGCAACGCCATCGCCGAGCCCATCTGCCAGCCTCCGCCATAGGTCCTGAGGCGCGCCGGTACCTCCACCACGGTTAGGCCGTCGTACGGATAGCCGAGACCCAGTCCGTCCGCTTCACGAAGCAACTCGTCCAGATCGGCCAAGAGTGGCTCGCCCGCATCGGCAAAAAGCTGGAAGGTCCCCCCGTGTGGCGGGTGCACCAGCAACTCCAGGTCGACATCACGCACCCGGGTCGAGAAGCGCGTAAACGGACCAGCGAACAGGCCGACGGCCGTAACCGGTGCGCCGGGGGAAAAGCGAAACCGGCCCGACCGTTCGGCATCGCGGCGTGCTCGTCCCGGCCCGGCCACCAACCATCCGTCGGGCACCTCGACGACCAAGTCCAACGAGAAGAAGTCCGGTGCTCGTTCCGGCGCTGCCACACTCGGCCCGGAGCGCGGCAGCCAATCGGCTCCCGGCATCAGTGCGACATACCGGGTGTCGAAGATCATGCTCTCGGTGCCGAGCAGTCCAAGCCGATTGGAGACGGGCCGCAGGCGCCAATCGACCGCGCTGTCGAGGTACGCGAAACGCTCATCCGGAGCCCCGCTGGCCCTCAGGGCAAGGCTGTGGCTGGCGTCGCCGGACGAGACCGATCCGTACTTTATTGTCAGCAGTCCGTGCTCGTGCTGATAGGACACGGACTCGCCGTCGAGGCGGAGATGCTCGATCCGCATGCCTGGGTTGAGGCCGAACGCAACGTCGGCAGTAGGGCTTGTGTCGAGTACGAATTCCAGCACCACGTCGACGCTCAAGAGATCGCCAGGCAGCACGCGCACGACGCCCTTCAAATGCTGCACATCCGGCAGCCCGGCCATGTCCGTCGCCCGCCGATGCTCCGCGAGCCATTCGTCCTGGATCCGATTGCTCGCCTCACCCCGGATTCCAAGCCACGACATTGCCGCCAGGCCGACCGCGGCCAGAGCCAGGCCGGTCACTAGTCGACGCGCGGGCGGAACGCCGTCTGGACGATGGTCGGCCACCGCTGCGAACGCCACCAGTGCGCCAGCGAGGAGCAGGTTCGCGCCGCGCTGCACGGCGGTCGTGGCGTCCAAAAAGCGGGGCAGCATGTCCGAAGCCCAACCCACGTTCGCGGCCAGTGGCGAACTCGCGGCCGCGAGGTATGCGGGCACCGCCGCATGCGACCACACCTGCGCGAGGAGCAATGCAATGAGCGCCGCCAGAACGGCCCATCGGCGGCGCGCAGTTGCGTCGACAAAAAGAACGGTGGCGACCCAGAGCGCCATCACGGGTAGCGCGTCGACGAAGACGAACGCTGCTTCGGCAACCGGTTCGACCGGTTCGCCGAAACGCAGGCCCATCTCGCGAGCCGCGAAGCCGAACAGTTGGATCAGTCCACATGCGACCGCCAACGGCAACCACGCCGCGAGCACGACGCCGACCAGGCGACCGGACAGCAACCCGATGTTGGACACGGGGCGCGCATTGAGTACCTCGGCTATGCGCTCGCGCCGATTGCGGTGGGTCAAGTCGAATGTGAGAAACAACAACCCTACAAGGAGTAGCCAAAGCACGTAGACATTGCCGTATGACGCAGCGAATCGCGGCGAGAAATACGCCATGGCCGCCTCCCCGCCGGAGAGTTCGGCGTGGGCGTAGGCGTAGAAGCCGTAGACTGCGAACAGCGTGGCAACGCCCGCGCCGACGCACAGCCAGATCCGCCACCGGCGGATTGCGCCGCGCAACTCCGCAGTGGCGATTGCCGCGATGGCATCGAAGCTCGCCCACGCTGTCATGACGAGCCTATAGGCGACACCAAGGCGGCGGGTTTCACGGCGCCGGGTTGAACGCGCTGCCAACGGATCGCATCGGCGACCACCGTCTCGCCGTCGGTCCGGTTGCTGACCACGAGACGCACATCGCGGTGGTCTAGATCAAACTCGCCGACCTTGTTCCAGCCGACCTCCGCGGCCCCCGCATCAAACGCGATCGCTGTTTCCACGCCGCCGCTCTCAAGGCGCATGTCCATGCTGCCCAAAGCGTCGAAGACGGTGGCCGCGAAGTCATCGGACCGGCCCGGCGGTGGCGGCAGGTGCCTGTTCGGGATGTGGTAGTCCAACTGCCAACGACCGGGACCATCCAGATGCGCCTCGAAGGCCACTTGGTCCTCGCCGCTCCCGGCACGAACAAGGGCCGCCGTGTGGCGGTACTTGCCCCGGGCCGACGGCACTTCCCGGCGAATCCACTCCCCGCGCCGCCGTTCCATCACCGGCAACCCCTGGTCCACGTCGATCTCCCAGTAGCGGATCGTCCGCCGCAGCGCGCCGACGCGGTTGCCGAGGCTGTTGCCAATCGTCTTGAAACCCTCGTCGAGGTCATCGACCACGATCCCTGAACTGCGCGGCACCCAGTCGCTCGGCCTGGTGCCCACGAAGGCTTCCTGGTCCACGGCATCCGTCGCGTCGATTTCGGACGGCAAGTCGATGCGGATAGCCGTGCGGTTGAGCGACCCGTAAGGGTGGAGCCAAAGCTGATTCGGCGGTGCGGGCAACACTAGGCCCACCTCGATCGAGGTCATTCCGGGAATGCGAATTGGTTCGGAGCCACTCGTCGGGAACCCCCAACGGTCCGCGGACACATGAACCACGCCGGGGACTGGTTCGTCGTTCCGAACGTGCACGCGCGCTTGGTAACGCTGCCCGTCTGACTCGTCATCGGCAAGCCGGACGACGTGCGCCTCGTCAACCAGATAGCCCGGAAGCCCCCTGTCTCCCAACCAGTCGCCTAAGAGCGCCTCGAGATCGCGCCAACGCTCTGCGCAGTCGATGCCAGATCGTCCGCGTCGAACGTCCGGCCTGCAAATCGTCGACGCAACTCCGCCAGTACGGCGCCCGCGCCAGCACGCCCCAGCCCGTCGTACATGGCCTGCGCGACGGACGAGGCACGCAGAAGCATGGCATCCTCAGCCAATCTCGCTGCGTGGTGCCGTGGGAGCGCCACGAGCGACGTACTGCTGGCCACGGTCCAGACCGAGTGGCGTTCGACGTAAGGAAAGAACAGGATCAAGGGGACGATATTCCCCGCGGCCATGGCTTGGACAGCTCGTCCAAGAGCCGCCCCGAAGTACGCATTGTTGTCGAACCGGTGGGCACTGAAATCCCGGGCGGAACGCCAGTTGGCCTGGGTGAGCAGCCGAAAGGCCAATTCGAGACACACGAAGTTCACCGCGTCCGCGCCGGGCCCGCTCGCGCGCGCGAAGGCCTGGAAGAGGTTGTGTGCAAACCCGCGGTGTACGTCCGCACCACCGACGATGTCGTTGCTGGTGTGCACCCATAGCTCGCCCAATTTGACGCGCGCCCGGTCGTCTGCCTCCGCCAAGGCCCGGGCATCCAGCTGCCCGCCGAAGCGCGCGGTCGGCAGGCCGTGCTCCTTGACCATGAGGACACCGGGCATCGCCATGGCGGTCTCCATGCGCCATCCGCCGCGATAGGCGCGAAGACGAGATGGGACTTCAACCAGGCTCAAGGCACCCAACGGATACGGGATGCCGAGCGCGTCGGCCTCGCCGAACAGTCGCTCGATTTCCGTCACGACGGTTTCCGTGACGTCGGCGAAGTACTCGGGCGTCTTCAAGTGCCCCGGATGAAGCAGCAACTCGGCCTCGACGCCGTCGCCGACCGTTGCCGCAAAGCGTTCGAATCGACCGGCAAGCAGCGCGACTTCGGACACAGCCACCTCGGGACGGAAACGGACCCGCGAGAGCTGGGCGTCGTTGCCAGCGTCCTCCCGACGACCCGGGCCAGCGACCTGCCAGTTACGCGGCAATTCGACGGTCAGGTCAACAGCATGGAAGTCGGGCGGCCGTGCGAAGTTAGGCCCTGCGCGAGGAAGCCAAGCAATCCCAGGCATCAGGGCCACGAACCGGCGCTCGAACAAGGCCGATTCCGTACCGAGGAGCGCCAGATTGTTGGTCGTAGGCCGGCGGCGCCAATCGACAGCGCTGTCGAGATAGGCAAAGCGTTCGTCGGGGACGCCGGCGGCTCGTAGCGCCATGGTCGTGCCGTCTCTCGCCAACGCTGGCGGCAGGTCCACGATGAGCAAGCCATTTTCATGGCTGAACGGCACCGCTTGGCCGCCGATCGCGAGATCGTCGATCAGCATGCCGGGGTTGAGACTGAAAACGAGCCTTTTCAGGCCACTAGGCTTCGCAAGCGCCATCCGGACATCGACTTCCAACCGATCACCCGGCACGATGACGATGCTGCCCGACATGTCTTCGACATCGGGTATCGTGAGCCCTTCACCCGCCTTTTCATGCGCGACCCGCCATTGCTCGCGGACCTGCACGTCGTCAATGCCCGTGAAGGTCGCCCAAGCGACAGCGACAACCCCAACAGCCGCAAGCACAGCCCCGATTCCGACGCGCCGAGCCGCGGCCGCTCCGTCCGCCCGGCGCTGCGCGACTGCGGCAATGCATACGAACGCGGTGGCGAGGAGGACTAGCCCACCACGCTGTATCCCTATCTCGGCCTCCACGAACCGCGGCACGATGTCCGACGCCCATCCGAGTTGCGCTGACAGCGGCGACAACCCCGTGTACAGGTACGCGGGTACGAAGGTATACGCCCACATCTGCAGACCCAGCACGCCTGAGGCCAGCAGGATGACGAACAGGCGATTGCGAACTAGCGCCGCAAGCGCCATCACGAGCGCGATCCAGAAGGTCAGGATCGGCAGGGCGTCGACCAGCAGGAATGCCGTCTGCGCAACCGGCTCAACGGGCTCGCCCAGCCACCACCCCGCAGCCCGGGATCCCCATCCAAACAGTTGCACGACCAAGACGACCGTGAGCATCGGCACCCAGGACACAAGCAGTAGCCCGAGGAGCCGTCCGGCCAACAAGGCCAGATTGGAGACCGGTCGGCAGTCGATGACCTCCGCGATCCGTTCGCGCTGGTTGCGCTCACCGACATCGAAGGCGACGAACGCCGCCGCGACTAGGAATACCCAGAGCAGATAGACGTTGATGGCGGCTGCCTGGAAACGGGGCGAGAAGTAGGCCATCGCGGGCATCGGCGCCGAGAAGTAGCCGTGGACGTAGAAGTAGTAGCCGTAGGCCGCGAGCACGCTGCCGCAACCGAGCGCCACGAACACCCACATGCGCGGCAACCGTGCCGCGAAACGGGCCTCCGCGATCGCCACGGCCAGGACGGCATCGAGTGCCCGCAGCACTATTCCTCGATCTCCAGCGTTCTCCCGCGCTGCGTTCTAGCAATCGTCGCTTCGCAGTAAGGGAACCGGGTCCACCGCTTGGCGCTGTAGAGCCTCGTCTGATCGCGGTAGTAGCGCGACGCCGGATTGTCCGACTGGCCCGGCACGAGCACGGTGTGCGCGATGGGGCATTTGGTGTTGGCCCAGGTGACCGCCACGATGTAGGAGTTGCCCGCGCGGACATCGGTGTAACCCCCGGGGCGCAGACCCGACGAGATCGCGCCGTACACGCCCATGTTGCCGTCACCGCCGTGGATGGGAATCCTGGTCTCGCCCCGGGTCACGTACTGCACGTCGCGCCAACGCGCGTTGAGCGGGACTTCAGCCGCTTGCAGCGCCAGCACCGCGCGGCTCAGCGACTCGATCACCAGGTCGCGGTTGGTGGCGACGTCGATGCCGCGCGGCGTGTTCAACGGGTCGGCCGGATCGAAGGCGGTCCCCCAGAAGCTGGCACCGACGACGTTGGTGAACGCCGAGGCAGCCTGCGCGCGGATCCGTTGCCAGAACTCGGTGAACACCTGCGCGCCACGGCTGTTCAGGTCGACCTTGCGATCCCAACTGCGCAACACCTGGCAGGCCCGGCGGGCACGGCCTGCGGGCGTGTTCGCGGCGACGCTAATCGCAATCCCGTCGCAGATGCCAAGCACGTCGTCCAAGACCAGTTCCGCCGCGTAGACTCGGTTGCGGTACAGGAGTCTCTTGAGGGTCGTCAGCGTGAACCCCGGGAACGCGCTCAAGCCGTCGGTGGCGTTGCGGCGCTCCTCGACCATCAGGTGGCCGATGCGCGTGCGCAGCATCTGTTGCGTGTACTCCCGACCCAACCAGCCGTACCGCGTGCCATAGCCGGTCAACGGCATGGTGGCGTTGCTGAGCCAATGGCTGTCGTTGCTGTTGGCCACGTAGTCGGTCGTGCGCAACGTCGGTCGCGCGGCGTAGCCAGCGAGATTGGTGCCTGGCGGCGAATCGCTGTCCATCCCCCATTCGCACGCCGAGTCCGTGCCCTTGAGCGTCAGCACGGCCTCGTTGGTGAACGAGCGGATCAACAGGCCCCAGACGCCCGGCGCGCAGCTCTCGAGCTGGGTGGCCGTGAGGTGCGGCACGGCGGCCACTTCGCCGTAGAACGCCTCGCCGGAACGATCCGCAGCCAGCGTGTGGAAGACGGGGACGCCGATCCCCTCAAGCGCTTCGATGAAGGCCGTCATGTCCGCGGCCTGGCCCATCGCGATGTACTGCTCGAGCATCGATACGCCGCGCTCGAGATTAGCGTCGCGGATCGCGTAGGCGGTGCCGTTGAACAGCGGCCAGCCGGCCAACAGGCTGCTCACCTCGCCGAGATCGACGATGGGACCGAAATGCGAGCTGTAGAACGTCCGCTGCCGCTCTTCCAGGCTACCGTCCGCCAGCTTGACCTGGATGGTCACCGAGTTGGCCGTCATGTTCCGGTAGCTGCCGTCGTAGAGGTACTGAAGGCGGTTGTCCGGGTTGAGTTGCAGTTCGTAGAGTGTGAAGCGCGTCGAGAAGGCCACCGTGTGCGTCCACGCGATGTCCCGGTTGAAGCCGATGCCGACCAGCGGCAGGCCGTGCAACGCGGCACCGGCCACGTCGTACATGCCCGGAATCGTCAGGTGCACCTGGTAGAAGCTCGTCGTGCCGCTCCAGGGCTGGTGCGGATTGGCGAGTAGCAGCCCCTTGCCGGTGCGGCTGAGATCGCGGCCGACGGCGATCGCGTTGCTGCCGTTCTCGGGATTGCCGAGCGAGCGTGCGAAACGCCCGAGGTCGCGGCTCAGTTGGTCGAGGTCGACCACCGCCGAGACGTCCGCGGCGGTCGGCGAATCCGCAGCGTTGTAGATCGCACGGCGTACGATGGATTGGTCGGAACTGCCTTGCAGGGCGAGTCGCGACAGCATCATCGCCAAGTCGACCTCGTCGATCTCCGCTACCCATTCGGCATCACGGCATCCGTTCGCCCCGGCCGGGAGCGCATCGACGCCGGTGTCGTCGAGGTAGCGGTTCATTCCGGCCGCGAAGCCGCGAGTCAGCGTGACCGCCGGGCTGTCTGCATCCGTCTGCCAAGTCTCGCGGAACTCGTCCTTGGTCCCGAACACGAAACGGAGGACAAAGTCCGCAGCGACATCGCCCTGTGTCTCGCCAAAGAACTCCGCGGAGCGTCCCGTTGCCTCGACGATGCCGCGCATCGCGACGCAGTAATTGTCCTGCGCATACGCGTAGCCGTATCCATAGCCGAGGCTGGCCCAGTCTTCGGCTTTGATGTGGGGGATGCCGTAGGCGGTCCGTCGTATCTCGGCCCGGTAGCTCTCATCCGCCATGCAAACCCAGGCGGACGTCGCGAGCCACGCGATGCTCAGCAGGATCAGCAAGCGCGGGGCCACGATGCGGCCCGTCGCAGCAGGCCTTCTCAAGGGCGCGTCTCGGCCACTATGGCGTCGACCACCGCGCGCAGGGCCGTGGTTTCGTCGTCGTCTTCCAGGCGGCGCAATCGGTAGAGGTCGATCTGCCGATCCGCCGATGTGCCTTCACGGATGATGTCGCGGATCCGGTCGAGTTCCGCCTCGCAGTCCAAGGCATGTGCGTCCTCGGCGAGGTTGTCGATCAGTCCACCGACGTAGTCGTCGATATCCACTCGCCCGCCCCCTTCCACGTTGCCCAGAAACGCGAGCACGCCGTAGCGCGCCGCGAGCCATCGGTTCTCGGCGATGATCTCGGTGGCCGGTTCGGCCGGCAGCGCCCCTTCGGCATCGAGCCTAGCGAGCTTGCGCACGAGGCAGGCGTACAGCGCGGCAACGGCAACGGCGTCCTCGATACCTGTGCAGATGTCGCAGATCCGGAGTTCGATCGTCGGATAGCTCGCCGAGGGCCGCATGTCCCACCACAGTTCGCTGCCGTCACCTATGAAGTCGAGCGCGCGGTAGCCCTCGACCAGCGCTTCGTAGTCGTGTAGCGAGCCGAGCGGGGGCGGCAGGCTGGTTCGCGGCAAGGCTCCCATAACCGTCAAGCGGTAGGACTTGAAACCCGTCTCCCGGCCGCCGTTGAACGGCGACGAGCCGGACAAGGCATGCAACGCGGGCAGGTGACGGCGCAGGGCCGTCATCACGCGGATACGCGAGTCCGGCGTGCCGAACCCGGCATGGATATGCATGCCGCCGACGGTCAGGCGGCGGACCGCCTCCTGGTAGGTCATCGCGAAGCGTTCGTAGCGTTCCTTGGCCGTCGGTGCCTGCTCGCGCCAGTCCGCGAACGGGTGCATGGACGCGGCCATCGCCCGAGCACCGTGGCGCTCCGCCGCGTCGATCACGATGGACCGGGTTTCGATGAGCGCGTCGCGTACGTCGGCGATCGACGTGCAAACGCGCGTGCTGGTCTCGATCTGGGACCGCAGGAACTCGTGCACGACGTTGTGCGGCCCCCGTGCGGCGGCGCAGGCTTCGAAGATCGCCGGATCGGGGTCGGCGATGAGATCGCGGGACTCGGGATCGACGAGGAAGAACTCCTCCTCGACGCCAAGCGTGATCGGCACGTCATCCGTGGGCAAGTGGATTTCGTCTACCGGCTCGCGGGCCGCGCATTGTAAACCCTAACGTCGGGCGGTCGACGGTTGGCGATGGGCTATGATGCGCAGCCCTTTGAGCAAGTCGGGACACACGCATGCGCCTATTCGCGATCGCCACCGCGCTGGTCGTGGCGGCTACGCCCGCCTCGGCCGCCACGGTCACCGCCGACGTCGTCTACGGCCACAAGGCCGGCATGGCGCTGGTCTACGACGTATTCCAACCGGAGCAAGCCAACGGCGCCGGCGTGCTGTTCATGGTGAGCGGCGGCTGGTTCTCGCGGTGGCAACCGCCCGAACGCCGCCAACGCACGTTCCAGCACCTCCTCGATGCGGGCTTCACGATGTTCGCCGTGCACCACGGCAGCGCACCTCGCTTCAAGGTTCCGGACGCGGTCGCAGACGTACGGCGAGCGGTTCGGCACGTCCGTGCCCACGCGAGCGACTTCGGCATCGATCCTGAACGCCTCGGCGTCTACGGCGGCAGCGCCGGCGGCCACCTGTCGCTGATGCTCGGTCTCGCGAGCGACCCGGGCGATCCGGCCGCGGAACAGCCGGTGCTCACGCACTCCAATCGCGTCCACGCCGTGGTCGCCTACTTCCCGCCGGTCGACCTGCGCGGCATCGCCGGCCCCAACGAGAGGTTCCCGGCGCTGGACTTCGATCCCGAACTGGCCGCGGACATCTCCCCGATCCAGTTCGTCTCCGAAGACGACCCCCCGGTCCTGCTCATTCACGGCGATGTCGACGAACTCGTCCCGTTGAGCAACAGCGAACGGATGAACAAGGCGCTGACGCAAGCCGGTGTCGAGAACCGCATGGTGGTCATCGAAGGGGCGGGCCATGGCTTCCGGGGTGCCGACCGCGAGCGGGCACAGGCGGAGATGGTCGCGTTCTTCAAGACCCACCTTGTCGGGGAATGACGCCGCCAACGGCCCGTCGTTGGCCGAACGCTTCGCGCTGACCCGGCGCAACTGGAACGAACGCACGCCGGTCCACGCGGCGTCCGATTTCTACGACGTGGCGGGCTTCAAGGCCGGCCGGATCACGCTTACGAACATCGAGACGTCGGAAGTCGGCGCCGTCGCCGGCAAGTCGATCCTGCACCTGCAGTGCCACTTCGGCATGGACACCATGTCCTGGGCACGCCTCGGTGCCACGGCGACCGGCGTCGACATTTCGGACGCCGCCATCGACCTTGCCCGGGAGCTGAACGACGAGTTGGGGCTCGGTGTCCGGTTCATACGTGCGAATGTCTACGACTTGCCCGACCTGATCGACGAACGGTTCGACGTCGTCTACACGGGCGTCGGCGCGATCTGCTGGCTACCGGACCTTGACGCCTGGGCCGCCATCGTCGCGCGCTTCCTCAAGCCCGGCGGGACGTTCTACATGCTGGACGTCCATCCCATGTCCCTGGTGTTCGACGCCGTTCAGGACCCCGACGGTGCGACGGATCTGCGGCCGGTGTACCCGTACTTCCCGGATCCGGCGGGGATACTCGACGACGGGGAAAGGCCGACATACGCGGGGACGACACCGATCAAGACGCCGGTCTACGAGTGGCAGCACAGCCTTTCCGAAGTCGTCAACGCCCTCCTCCGTGCTGGTCTGACGATCGAATTCCTGAACGAATTCCCGGTGGCGCCGTACCAGGCCTTCCCGCAAATGCGCCGTCGGGACGGCTGGTGGCGGCTCACCGAGCGCGACGGGAGCATTGCGTTCCTGTTCTCGATCAGGGCTCTTGCCACCGGCCAAATTGGCTAACCGCCCGCGATTGGCGTATGGTCGGCAGATTGGCATTGGCACTAGGGGAGGGACCTGATGAGCCATGACGTGGTCATCCGAGGCGGCAGCGTCGTCGACGGTACCGGGGCCGAGCCGTATTCGGCCGACATCGCCATCGACGGCGACACCATCACCGAGATCGGCAAGGTCGAAGGCTCGGGCCGAGAGGAGATCCAAGCCGACGGCCTGAACGTGTCGCCAGGCTTCATCGACCTTCATACGCACCTGGACGCCCAGATCGGCTGGGATCCGCAAGTCACTTCGGTGTCCTGGCACGGCGTCACGACCGCCCTGCTCGGCAACTGCGGCGTCACCTTCGCCCCATGCCGGGCGTCGGACCGCGAGTTCCTCGCGGGCATGATGGAGACCGTCGAGGACATTCCCAAGAACGCGATCCTGCACGGCCTGCCGTGGAACTGGGAGTCCTACGGTGGCTACTTGGACGCGCTCGAGGCGTTGGGACCGTCCATCAACATCGCCGGCCTCGTCGGCCACTGTGCGGTGCGCTTCTACGTCATGGGCGAACGCGCCGTCGAAGAACCGGCCACGGAGGACGAGGTCCGCCAGATCGCCGAGCTTGCCGGGCAATCCGTCAAGGAAGGCGCCGTCGGCTTCTCGACGAACCGCCTTCCTGGCCACCGCCTGCCGGACGGCCGTTCGATCCCCGGCACGTTCGCGGATCGCGATGAACTGCGCGCCGTCGCCCGGGAAGTGGGCAAGCACGGGGGCATCATGCAGACGGTGTCCGACTTCCGGGACTTCGACGCCGAATTCGATCTGATCGCCGACGAGGCACGCACGGCGCGTGGCGCGCTGTTCAGCATGGCGGCGGAAATGGGCGTCGAGCGCACGAACGAGCGGGTTCTGGCCATGCGCGCCGAGGGGCTCAACGTGACCTCGGTCACCGTTCCGCGCAGCGGTGGCGGTGTCGGCGGCTTAAGCACCAACAATTTCTTCCGCACCGAGGCATGGAACGAGTTGCGCAAGAGGGATCTCGCGGGACGCCTGGCGGCGATTCGCGACCCAGAGACCCGGCGGCGTCTCGTCGACGAGGTGAAAGCCCAAGGAGACCAGGTGGCAGAAGGCACCAAGCGCTGGTTCTACATGGGCGATCAGGCGCGGCCACGCTATACGCAGCACATGGAGGAGAGCCTCTTCCACAAGGCGCAGGCCGCCGGCGAGCATCCGGTGGAGACCTGGCTCAAGATCACCGACGAGACCGACGGCAAGGCGCTATTCCATCTGCGCGGCTTCAACGTGAACCTGTCGGCCCTCGAGGAGCTGATCCGCACCGAGTGGGCCATGCCCGGCCTGGGCGATGCGGGCGCGCACGTCAGCCAGATGATCGACTCCGGCTGGTCGACGTTCATCCTCTCGCATTGGCACCGCGACAGCGGCGTCTACGCCATCCAGGAAGCCGTGCGCCGCATCAGCGCCGTTCCGGCCGGGGTGCTGGGCCTAGCCGATCGCGGCACGCTGGAAGTGGGCAAACGGGCGGACGTCAACGTCTTCGATATCGGCCGGCTCGAAGAACGCATGCCGGAGATCGTCCACGACTTCCCGTTCGGCGCGCCCCGCTTCATCCAGCGCGCGGCCGGCTACCACGCGACGGTCTGCAACGGGACCGTGGTGCTCAGGGACGACGAACTGACCGGCGAGCGCGCGGGGCGCGTCCTGCGCAACTGAAGGCGCGCGGTACGCGTAAGTCCTCGACGCCTAGCGTTTCGCGTCCACAACCAACGCCGTTGGCCTACACCTAGGCCAACGGCGTTAGACCAGGTTCAGCCGCATCCCGCAGATCGAGACCTGCGACTCCCCGCTACGCACCCCCCGGCGGTCCGCCGCAGCGAGCACGGCGTCAGGGTCGCCAGCGACGATGTCCAGTTCCGCGAGGCCCTCCGGCCGGCCATCCGCGCAGGACACGAAGCGCAGCTCGGCGTTCTGAAGCGGCAGCACGTTCCCGCGCAGCGGAATCCCCGCGATCGCCGACCAGCGGGCGGCCACGGCGTCCGGATCGTCGCACTGCATAACGGCCGCGGCGATGCCGCGGACGCGGTCCGTCCGCCCGGCTTCCCAGTTGGGACCAGCGGGATGCCAGGGTCCGGCCGGGTCGTCGGCGCCCTCTCCGATCATCTGGTCGATCTCGAAGAACGAGCCGCCGGTGTCCTTGGGATGCAGTTGCATGTTCACGAACGATGAGCCCGCATGGTCGCTCACGAGGCGGATGTTCAGCTCTCGGAGCTTCGCTCGGCGCGGGGCCTGGTCGTCGCACTGGGTGATGACCATGTAACCGCCGTCGCCGCCGCGTCGATCCAGGTAGCGCTTGCCGGCGGTGTCCTCGGCCGGATCGATGGGTGCGACGACCTCGATGAACTGGCTGCCCACCGGGTACAAGGCGTTGTGCAGGCCGAACGTGCCGACGCCGGGGTCGTTGAAGCACACCTTGACGCCGAGCACGTCGATCAAATCCGCCTCCACCGGCGCCAAGTGCTCGGCGACGAAGGCGATCTGCCGCAACCGCAGCCACATGGCGCTCGGACCTACTCGGCGTCGCGCTGCAGGCTGGTGTAGACCCGATCCACGAACCCGAGCGAATTGGTCACCGGTCCGTAGCGTTCCTCGAGGTCGTTCGTGACGTTGGAGGCGACCACGGCCATCAGGCTCTTGCCCTCGGCCATCTGCGCCGCCACGCGGTCGCGGACGGTGGTCAGCATGTCGATATACGCCTGCAAGGTGGCGCTGTCGGTGACCGGACCATGGCCGGGAATCACGATGGCGTCGGGGCCGATCTCGTCCAGGATGGCCTGGCAGAAGGCGATCATGCCGTTGATGCCGCCGCCGCTGTCCACGTCGATGAACGGGTAGCCCGTGTTGTTGAACACGTCCCCGAAATGCACGGCGTTGTGACCCTTGAAGATCACCGCCGTGTCGCCGGCCGTGTGCGCGGGGCCGGCGTGCACGAGGTCGATCTCTTCGCCGTTGAAGTCGAAGCGCATGCGGTCGTCGTAGACGATCGCTGGTCGCGCGGCTGGCGGATACGGCGGTTGGCGGTACTGCGTGATGACCATGTTGAGGATGTTCTCCTTGGCCATCATAGCCGCGGAGTTCGCATGCGCGGCGATCCAGGTCCCCCCGGGACCGAGGGCCAGGTCGCCCTCGGCATGGTCGAAGTGCCAGTGGGTGTTGATGGCGAAGTCGATCTTGCCGTCGGCACCTTCACCGCCGATCTCCCGAATCGCAGCCTCCACCTTGGGAATGACCTCCGGGAACATGTCGTCCACCACGAGAACACCCTGTTCGCCAACCGATACGGCGATGTTGCCGCCGGCACCGAACAGCACGTACAGGCGCTCGCCGACTTGCTCGGTCGTGATCTCGACCGCGTCGAGGTCCCAGTTGAACCGCTCAAGCAACTGTTCGAGGTTGAGCGGCTCCTCGCTCGCCGGCGCTGGCTCTTCGGCCTCTTGGGCACATGCCGACGTGACGGCCAAAGCGAGTGCTATCGGAAAGATCCTCTTCATCGTCCCCCTCCTAGTTTTGCGTTGCCGTGGTTTCAGTCCGGCAACCCCAGAATGCGTTTTGCGATGATGTTGAGTTGCACCTCGGAGGTCCCGCCTTCGATCGAGTTGGCCTTCGAACGCAGCCACTCCCGGGTCGTCCCAAGTTCCCGCGGTTCGAACCCATCGCCTTCCCAGCCGAGCATCTGATTGCCCATGATGCCGAGCGACAGGTCCAGCCGGCGCTTGTTCTGCTCGGTACCGTAGAGCTTGAACATCGACGATAGGAACGTCGGCGCCTTGCCCGACCGCATTTCCTCGCCGCTACGGCGCACCGTGAGCCCGTAGGCGATGTCCGTGATCCGGTGCTCGATCACATCCGCGCGCGTCGTCGGATCCGCGATCTTGCCGCCCTCGTCCCCGACGTACCGCTTCGCGAGTTCCGCGAGTCCGTAGCCGGTCCGCGCCGTGCTGCCCCCCATGCCGCCGATGGACGTGCGCTCGTACTGCAGGAGCCGCTTGCCCACGGTCCAGCCCTGGTTCAACTCGCCGACGACGTTGCGCTTCGGCACGCGCACATCGTCGAGGAAGGTCTGGCAGAACGGCGACATGCCGCTGATGAGCTTGATCGGTTTCACGGAGACGCCGGGCGTTTCCATGTCGAACAGGATGAACGAGATGCCCTCGTGCTTGGACACGTCTGGGTTCGTGCGCACCAGGCAGAACATCCAGTCGGCGAAGTTGGCACCGGATGTCCAGATTTTCGAGCCGTTGATGACGTAGTCGTCGCCGTCCTCGACCGCCTTCGTTTGCAGGCTCGCGAGATCGGAGCCGGAGCCGGGCTCGCTGTAGCCCTGGCACCACCAGATGTCGCCGCGCACGATCTTCGGCAGATGCTCCTGCTTTTGCTCCTCGGTTCCGAACTCGAGGAGCGCCGGGCCGATCATAGACAGGCCCATGCCGCTGTGCGGATAGTTGGTACCGATGCGGCGCATTTCCTCGTTGAGGACGTTGTTCTGGTCGCGGTCCAGACCGCCGCCGCCATAGGCCGAGGGCCACATCGGCGCCGTCCAGCCCCGCTCCGCCATACGGTCCAACCAAACCTTCAGTTCCGGGTTCGGATACGTCGCACGGCGACCGCCACCGGTGCTGCCAGCCTTGCCGTCGCGCATGCTCGGTGGGCAGTTGTCCTCCAGCCAGTCACGGACTTCCTCTCGGAAACTCATCGGTGGTTCGCTCTCCCTCGGTGCCTCTTGGACAATGGCTACCTTGACGGTGTTTCCAGCCCCGTGCAAGCCCCCGCCCGGAGACCAAGTACAATCCTCGAGAGCGCCGCAAGTACAGGGCGGCGCACGCCAAGGACCATCGGTGACGATCTACGTTTCAAGCCTCGCTGACATGCCCCATCTCGTGCCGCAATTCGGCGTGCGCGACCTCGTCTCGATCATCCAGCCGAATGCGCAGCCTCCCACGCCACCAGGAGTCGATCCGGCCCGGCACCACCGCTGCCCCGTCCACGACATCGTCGAGGCCCAACCTGGCGAAGTGCTGCCCGAGGCCACTCACATCGCGGAACTGATCGGGTTCCTTCGCACCTGGGACGGGGAAGCCCCGCTGCTGATCCACTGCCACGCGGGCGTCAGCCGCTCGACCGCAGTGGCGTTGATCGCGCACGTGTTGCACTCCGGCGACCCCCGAAGATCCGCGATTGCACTGCGCAAAGCGTCACCTTACGCGTGGCCGAATCGACGCATCGTGGCCTTGGCCGACTCGATCCTCGGTCTCGACGGCGAACTGACCGCGGCGCGGGAAGACATGGGGCCGGCGGTCTGGGAAACCGACCCGGACGACGAGGAAGTCGCTGCCGCAGCGCGGCACCTGCATGGCTACAAGCCCGGCCGGTACACCAGACTCAGCGTGTAGCGGGCTCTAGCGTCCAGCGCCGGCCCACGTGTTCGCGGGCGCTCAGTGGTTCCACCACGGCAAATCCGAGAACGACCGGACGTCCAGTTCGTGGGTCCAAACCGAGCGATGCTGCTGCGCGATGTGCCAGTAGGTGTCGGCGATCCGCTCCGGCAGCATGAGCCCGTCCTCGGCGCCCTTCGTCTCTCTTAAGGCCTGGAATCGCTCCGGTCCGAGCATCCTGCCCAAGGTGTCGGGTGCATCTACCGAGCCGTCGACCACGACGTGGGCGACGTGGATGTTCTTCGGCGAAAGCTCGGCGTTCAGGGTCTGGCACAGCAGGCGTCGCCCGCCCATTGCGGCGGCATGTGAGTGTTGGCCGGCGTTGCCGCGGACGGCCGCGGTCGCGGAGGTCACGATCATCGTGCCGCGGCCTCGATCCACCATCAATGGACACACGGCCTTGGCGAGGCGGAACAACCCGAACGTGGCGAGCCGCCAGCCCATCTCGAACGCCTTGTCGCTGGTATCGGACAAGGCCCGGTTGCCGATCTGCGCGCCGAGGTTGTAGATCACGACCTCGATCGGGCCGATCTCCGCCTCCACATGGGCGACGCGGTCTTCGATCGCGCTGTCTTCGATCGCGTTCATGAGAAAGCCGGACGCCTGGCCGCCCTCCCCTTCGATCGCCTCGACGAGCTTGGCGAGACCTGCGCCATCGCTGCGGCGGCAAAGGACGGCGTGATAACCCTCCCGGGCGAACCGCTTGCCGACCGTGCCGCCGATGCCCGCGCCAGCACCGATGACGAGGCAGACTGGCTGTGCGCTCATCGGATCACCCCAGCCTTGCGGAGGCCGTCCAAGTCGTCGGACTCAAGCCCCAATTCGCCGCCAAGCACCTCGGCGGTGTGCTCCCCGAGCAGTGGTGCCCGCGCGATCGGCACGTCGGACTCGGACATCCGGGGGGCGAACCCCAGCAAGCGCACAGGGCCGTGCATGGGGTGATCGACCGTGTGCACGAAGCCGCGCGCCACGAGGTGCGGATCGGTGTGCAATTCGCGGGTGTCCAGGCAGGCCGAGCACGGCACGCCTGCGCCGCCGAGCGTCTCCATCACCTCCTGCTTGGTGCGCTCGCGCGTCCATTGGGCCACTTCCTCGTACAAGGTGGCACCGTTCGCGATGCGCGCTTGCATGTCCGTGAAGCGGTCGTCGACCAACAGGTCCGGACGATCCAAGGCGACGCAGAGGTCGTCCCAGTGGCCGGCCGTGATGGGCATCAGGTAGACCCAGTCGTTGGGCCCGAACGGCTTGCACGGGTATAGGTCCACCGGCGGCAGCCCACCCGATCCGCCGTTGCGGGGCGCGGCCCGCTCGCCCCACTTCGAACCGGAGACGCGCGTGCGCATGAAATAAGTCATGGCCTCCTGCATGGAGATTTCGATCTGCTGGCCCGTGCCGGTACGGAGCCGCTGCACGTAGGCCGCCAAGATCGCCATGGCGAGTTGCACGCCGGTCCCGGAGTCGCCGGTGGTCGGGCCCGGAATGACCGGCGGCCGGTCGGCCTCCCCGGTCACGGAGAAGGCGCCCGCCGCGGCCTGCGCGATCATGTCGTAGCTCTTGAAACCGGAATACGGCCCCGACGTGCCGAAGCCCTTCAGGCGGGCGTGGATCAGCGGCGGATGCGCCGACTTCAGCGTGGCGTAGTCAAGGCCGAGGCGTTCGATCACGCCAGGGCCGTAGTTCTCGACGAAGACGTCGAAGCGTGGCAGCAGACTCATGAACAGCGCATGGCCCTGGGGCTCGCGGAGGTTGATGGCGACGCTCCGCTTGTTGGCGTTCCAGTTGCAGAAGTAGGCGGAGTACTCCATGTTGGCGCTGCGACCCACCGCCCGCCCCGGGTCGCCGTGCTCCGGTGCCTCGACCTTGACAACATCCGCGCCGAGCCAGGCCAGCGCCTGCGTGCACGAGGTTCCCGCCTCGTACTGGGTCATGTCGAGGATTCGCAGTCCGTCCAATGCCGGTCCGTCGAGTTCGGCCATGCGCACTCCTCATCGCTTGCGTTGAGTAGGCGTGCAATGTAACCCGATGCCCTTGCCCTTGTCCCACGCGACCGATTGCCGATCCGCTCGACGAGTATTCACTCAGAGCAGAAGTCGACTGTTCGGTCCACCATCGCTAACGTTGTTTGCGTGTATATATTGTGTGGAGCGGACGGTTCTGCGCAGGTTGAGGAACGGCGGCATCGAGTACGCAAACACACTTCGCGCCTTGACGGTGCTTCTGCTGATCGTCGCGCCCGCTCACGCGGCTGAGTTCAGTCGGTCTATCTATGCTGAGCACTGCGCAGTTTGCCACGGCGACGGGTTTGAGGGTGCGGCGCAGGGGGTTGCACTCGTCGGTCGCGAGCTTGTCGACGGCGACTCGATCGATGCGATTGTTGCCAGTATCGCCAATGGCAATCCAGCGAAGGGAATGCCGGCCTGGACGGACGCGCTTGACGACCAGGCAATCAAGGCGTTGGCGCTGTTGATCGCCGAACATCGCACCCGCCTTTCCGTAGACCACCTCATGGCACAGTACATCCCGGACGGCAGCGAGTGGACGCTCCCGTCCGGGCCTCTGACGACGCAATTGCATACCGTCACAATCGAGCTTGTCGCGGAAGGCTTGGGCGGCCAGGCGGCTGCGTACCCGAAACCCTACTCGATTGCCGTGCGACCGGACGGATCGATCCTTGTGACGGAGACTACGCCTGGCATGCGGATCGTGTCGCCCGCGGGCCGGATTTCGGACTACGTGGCAGGCACACCGCGTACCGATCTGGATGCCCCCGACCGACCTTACGAGGGCGATGCCAAACGCGGTGCCGGTTGGATGCTGGATGTGGCGCTGCATCCGGAATTCGCCGAGAACCGGTGGCTCTATCTTCATTACACGGAACGCTGCAGCGCATGTGGCACCGTAGATGCAAGCGAACAGAATCCTCTCACCTCGCGCAACGTACTCGTGCGCGGGCGTATCCGCGATGGCCACTGGGTCGACGAGGAAAAGATCTGGCAGGCACCAACCTACGACGCCAGCACCTGGGGCGATGCCGTCACGGGTGGCCGGATCGCGTTCGATGACAACGGCCATGTGTTCATCACCGCCGGCATGCGCAGCATGGACGGCATTCAGGATCTTGGCACCGCGTATGGCAAGACGCATCGCTTGCACGACGACGGGCGGATCCCAGCAGACAACCCGTTCGTTGGCGTGCCCGGTGCGTTGAGCACGATCTGGACCTACGGTCACCGGGCCCCTCAAGGTCTCGCATACGATCACGAGACCCGCAATGCATGGAACACCGAGCATGGACCGCGGGGTGGTGACGAGCTCAACAGATTGCTGCCAGGCCGGAACTACGGGTGGCCACTCTTTTCGGCCGGGCTGAACTATGACGGTACCGAGGTTGCCTGGGGACGTGCTCGGAGTGAGATCGAACTCGAGGACACGGAGCGCGCGGCAAAGGCATGGGCGCCGTCGATCGCCGTGTCGAATCTTGTCGTTTACGAAGGTGCGGCCTTCCCGGAGTGGCAAGGGGATTTGCTGATTGGATCGCTAAAGGCGTCCGATCTCGTTCGCGTCGAGGTCGAGGACGGTCGCGTCGTCGGGGAGGAGCTTCTGTTGGAGGATCTCGCCCGGATTCGCGACATCGACGTCGACGAGCGCGGTTGGATATACCTCTTGCTCGAGCACCAAACCGGTGGTCGGATCGTGCGTCTGAAGCCCGCGCCGATAGAATAGGTCATCGGTGATCGCCCCGCCGACGCCGCTTGCGGTGATGTTTGCCCATGCGACAGCCGTTCCCGCTGTGCCTACCGTGTGACCCGCACGGCAACTCGGGGGGGGTCGCGGATGACGGTGGCGTCAGTCTAGGTTGAGTGCAAACCGAATCGCCGTAGCAACCCGCACCATCTTCTCCCTCGAGAGCCGCGAAATCGTGGCACCCAAACGTCCGCGCGGTACGGTCTGCAGGTGGTCGCAGTTCACGGCGCACTCGCGCGGCAGGCCGTCGTCTCGAGAGAGCACGACTTCGCTCGGAATCTCCCGGATGTGGGTAGTAACCGGGGCGACGGTGACTTCCCCCAGACTCGCAATGACCGAGTCTCGGGTGAGGACCACGACGGGGCGACGCTTATCCGGCGGGGCGAACTCGTACCAACGGACCTCGCCGCGCAGCATCAGTCAGAGCTCCATGCTCCGTCGCCCCAAGCATGATCATCTTCCGGAATGTCGAACTCACCCGGTTGGACGGGATCACGCTTGTAGCCGGCCACATGCCGTTCTTCGAGTTCCTTCTCATCGAGCCGTTTGAGCGCATCCCGCAAGGCATCTCTCGCAAAGGCCGAGCGCGTCGTTCCAAGGGCCTTCACGCGCGCATCAACGCGCTCGACGAGGTCATTGTCCATGGTCATTTGTATGATCTTCATCCACATACTCTATCATTGGGACAGTGCCTATTCGAATAGCTATAGTCGTCCAACACGACAGCCGCACGGCGACCGCCCCCTGGGTTACGTCGGCGCGGGATCTGCTCTACAGCTCCGTCGGGCGCACCCGGACTCCACCCATCTCCTCGAAGATCTCCATGATCGCCCAGAGTTCCTTGTCCGCCCATCCACGGGCCAAGCCAGCGACGAACGGTTGCGTGGCGGACGTTCCGAGCAACAGCGGCGCTGCGACCTGCTGGGCCAGTTCCACTGCCAGCTTCATGTCCTTGGCAATGGTGTGGAGCCCCATGTCGGCCGTCTGCCCGGGCGGCGGGTCCGGGCTTAGCGTGGTGATGCGCTCGACCATCGAGCGGAACATCGGGCTGCCGCCGCTGCTGGCGCTGATCACGTCCTGCAAGACCTCGATGCTCAATCCGGCCTTTACGCCCAGCACCAGGGCTTCCATGGTCGCCACCATGCCGATGCCGGCGAGCAGGTTGTTGACCAGCTTCACGGTGGCTCCGGCGCCGCTCTCGCCGACGTGGAAGACTCTCTCGCCGAACGCCTGGAGCACGGGCATAGCCCGGTTCAGGGCGGCGGGGTCGCCGCCCACCATGACCGACAAAGTCCCTTCGCGTCGCTGTTCGACGCTGCCGCTCACGGGGGCGTCCAATACCGTGATCTCCTTCTCCGCGGCGCGCGCGGCAATCACGTGAACGACCTCGGGGCTGATCGTGCTGAGCTCGATGTAGATGTCGCCCGCCTTGGCACCGGCCAAAACTCCGTCCGCGCCGAGTGCCACGTCCGAGCTTGCTTCGTTGGACGGCAGCGAAGCCAGGACGATGTCCGACGCCGCCGCGACCTCCCGAGCATTGGCGGCGATGCGGGCGCCGTGCTGGCGGAGCTCCTCGAGTGGCTGGTCGCGCAGATCGTGGACCGTCAGCTCGAAACCCGCCTTGGCGACATTGATGGCCATGGGCTTGCCGATGCCGCCGAGGCCGATGAAACCGATTCTCATACCAATCACCCGAACGTTAGTAGACCAAGTTAGCCCCGAAGTCCGGTGTGCGCCCGCCCCGGACCAACGCCGCCCAGTCCTTGAGCTTGTCGCTGGACCAGAAGTTCGCACACAGTTCGAAACACTCCAGGACGACCTGCCGCTCACCGCGCCCTAGCAGATCCGCCGCGAGGCGCATGTTAGGGCCGAACCTGCCCAGCGTGGGCGCACCCGAGACCTTGCCGGCAGCCAGCAGGTGACCCTTGGCGGTCGCGAGATCGGCCTCGGCGAGCGCCAATCTGCCCAGAAGGATATTCGCCTGGTGGATGTGTGTTCACCGGCACCTCCTGACGTCTGCGGTGACCTTCGCAACCCGCCGCATGCGGCACGTTCGCCATCTTGTTCTTCCAGTCGACAGGGATCAAGGGTGTGAACGGGCGAGGCAAGCCTTGCCCGCGCCCGGCCGTATCGGACACACTGCGCCCTTCGCGCCCGCTCAAAGCCGGACCGCATGCAAGCCTACATCGCCCGCCGACTGCTCGCGCTCGTGCCGACGCTCTTGTTCGTCAGCCTCATCGTCTTCGTGTCGATGCGGCTCATCCCTGGCGATGTCATCGACCTGATGCTGGCGCAGAACGACATCGCGACCGGCCAGGACCGAGCCCGCATTGAGGCCGCGCTGGGCCTCGACCAGCCGGTCTACGTGCAGTATTTCACCTGGCTCGGCAACGTGGTCACCGGCGACTTCGGCCGCTCGCTGTGGAACAACGTCCCGGTCACCGAGCAACTGCTGGCAACGATGCCGATCACTTTCGAGCTGGGGTTCCTGGCGCTAATCGTTGCGCTGACGGTGGCGTTGCCCATCGGCGTCTATTCCGCCATTCGCCAGGACACGGCTGGCGACTACGTCGCGCGATCCTTCTCCCTGGTCATGCTTGCCGTACCCGGCTTTTGGCTCGGCACGCTGGTCATGGTGTTCCCGTCGGTCTGGTGGCGGTGGGCACCCGAATTGGAATACACGCCGTTTCTCGAAGACCCCGTCAGGAACCTTCATCACCTGATCGTGCCCGCCATCCTGCTGGGACTGTCGATGTCGGCGGTCACGATGCGCATGACCCGCACCATGATGCTGGAGGTGCTGCGCCAGGACTACATTCGCACGGCGCGCGCCAAGGGCGTCGGTGAAGCGCTGCTGATCCTTCGCCACGCCCTTCGCAACGGCCTGATCCCCGTGGTCACGCTGATCGGCTTGCAGGCACCGCTCCTGATCGGCGGCGCGGTGATTTTCGAGCAGATCTTCGTCGTCCCGGGCATGGGCCTCCTGCTCCTCGAGGCGGTCTTCCAGCGCGACTATCCGGTGGTCTCGGGCGTCTTCCTCGTTGCCGGTGCCAGCATCCTGCTGATCAACCTGGTGGTCGACCTGAGCTACGGCTGGTTGGACCCGAAGGTCCGTCACCAATGAGCGACTTAGCCTACGCGCCCCCGTTGACGACGCTGGCCGGGCCACGCCCGGCCCTGATCACGTTCCTGGTCCGCCTCGTGCGCGAAAAACCGCTCGGTGCCGTGGGCGGTGCGGTGTTCCTGGTGTTCCTTCTGTGCGGGATCTTCGCGGACTTCCTTGCCCCGTACGGCGTCAACGAGACCAACATGGCGCACCGCCTGGAAGCGCCGTCCTGGGACTTCCCGCTGGGTACCGACCACCTCGGCCGGGACGTCCTGTCGCGGATCCTGATCGGGGCGCAGCTCTCCATGATCGTGGCGTTCCTAGCCGCCGGGTTCGCGACCGTCGTGTCGCTGGCCATTGGCGTCGTGTCCGGCTACTTCGGCGGCAAGACCGACATGGTCGTTCAACGGGGCGTCGATGCCTGGATGACCTTCCCCGACCTCGTGCTCCTGATCGTCATCATCTCGGTCGTCGGCCCCGGTGTCGTGCAGATCGTGGTGGTGCTCGGATTGCTCTACGGCATCGCCGGCTCGCGCATCGTGCGCGGCGCGGTGATCTCGGTGAAGGAGAACATGTACACCCATGCCGCGCAGTCCATAGGCGCACGGACATGGCACGTCCTGATCCGCCACATCGTCCCCAACGTCATGCCAGTGGTGATCGTGCTGTTCACCACGCGCATCGGGGCCGTGATCCTGACCGAGGCGGGCTTGTCGTTCCTCGGCCTTGGCGTGCCGCCGCCAGCGCCCACCTGGGGCAGCATGCTCAGCGGCACGGGTCGCACGTATATGTACCTCGGCGCCTGGCTCGCATTGGCCCCGGGGTTGTGTCTGACCATCGTCGTGTACGCGATCAACGTCTACGGCGATGCGTTGCGCGATCTCCTCGACCCACGCATGCGGGGGAGCCAGTGACGCACGCACGGCGACTCATGGCCGTCACGTGCGCGGCGGCAGCGCTCGGCGCCTGCACGCCGGAACGCTCGGCCACGGTTCCCGAACCGAGCGTCGAGCCGCAATACGGCGGCAGCCTGAACATCGGTACCGTCTACATCACGCTGTCCGCGCTGTCCTGGGACCCCGTGGATTGGACGTGGAAGAACAACCACGACTACGGCCTGATTCGTGAGCAGCTGTTCGCCGCGGACCTGGACCTAAGCGTGCACAAGGGCGGTACGCAGCGCTTCATCGCCGAAGCGCACATCCCCTACGATGCCCTACGCGGCGAACTCGCTGAGCACTGGGAGTGGGAAGACCAAAGTACGCTTGTCGTCCACCTGCGACGCGGGATCATGTTCATGGACCGTCCCGGGGTCATGGACGCGCGGGAGCTCGACGCCCACGACGTCGTGTACTCGTTCCACCTGGTGAACGACAGCCCGAAGAAGGCGCAGAGCGACTACTGGGACTATCTCGCCGCCGTGGAGGCCCGCGACGACCACACCGTCGTGTTCCGCTTCAACGAGTTCAACGCCGAATGGCCCTACCGCTTCGGCTACGGCTACCACTCGTTCATCGTCCCGCGCGAGACCGATACCGTGGACCGCAAGGACTGGCGCACCGTGGTCGGCACAGGGCCGTTCGAACTGACCGGCTACATCCAGGGCAATTCGCATACCTATACGAAGAATGCTGGCTACTGGGACAGCGAACGCATAGGCGGGCGCGACTACCCGGTCCCGTTCGTCGACGAGGTGAAGTACCGCATCATCAAGGACGAGGCGACGTACCTCACGGCGATCCGCACGGCGAAGATCGACATCCTGGAGTCGATCCGCTGGATCGCCGTGGACCACTTGCGGGAGTCGACCCCGGAACTGCAATGGTCACGGTGGCTCGCCACGGCCGGCAACTTCGTCTCCATGCGCATGGACATGCCGCCGTTCGACGACGTCCGTGTCCGGCGAGCGCTGAACATGGCGGTGAACCAGCAGGAAATCGTCGACCTGTTCTACGGCGGCCATGCCGAACTCATGGCCTACCCGCAGCACCCCGGCTTCGGCGACTACTACCAGTCCCTCGAGGAGATGCCGGAATCCGTACAGGAACTCTTCGGCTACCACCCCGACAAGGCCCGCGCCCTGCTCGCCGAAGCCGGTCACGGCGACGGGTTCAGCTTCAAGGTTCAGGTCTGCACCTGCAGCCCGAGCAATATGGACCTGATTCCGCTGCTCGACTCGTACCTCGCGAAGGTTGGCGTGCGCATGGAGATCGAGCCGCTCGAATACGCGGCGTTCCTGTCGATGATGACGACCGAGAACCACGGCCCCGGCTACTTCATGAACAACGGCCACACCAACCCGACCACGTCGATCCGCAAGTTCATCACGGGTCATACCTGGAATCCTTCGGTCTACAACGTGCCGGAGTTCGACGCCGCGATCGACCGTCTCATGCTGACGCGGGAGGAAGCGGACCGCGTGGCCTTGACGCGCGAACTCACCGTGAAGCTCCTCGACGAGGCGCCCTCGATCTGGCTGCCGACGGTCTACAACTACACCGCGTGGTGGCCGTGGGTGCGCAACTACGGCGGCGAACTGCGCGCCGGCGCGGTGCGACCGGGGCCGATCTACGCGCGGATCTGGATCGACCACGATATGAAACGGGCCATGGGCTTTTGATGGCGGACGCGAACCTGGCCGGGCCTCTCCTGGACGTCCAAGACCTGTCGGTCTCGTTCCGGACCGACCGCGGCATCGTGCGCGCGGTCGATGGCGTGTCGTTCCACGTGGATGCCGGCGAGACGTTGGCCATCGTCGGCGAGTCAGGCTCCGGGAAGAGCGTGACAGCGCTATCGCTGCTGCGGCTCTTGGACGCCGCCGGGTCCATTGACAGCGGGCGGGTCGTGTTCGACGGCGAAAACCTCCTGGACCTCGGCACTCGGGCGATCCGCTCGATCCGCGGCGACCGGATCGCCATGATCTTCCAGGAGCCGATGTCGTCGTTGAACCCGGTCCTGACCATCGGCAAGCAGGTCGCGGAGCCGATTCGACTGCATCGCGGTACGCCCTGGGAGGACGCCTTGCGGGAGGCCGAGCGTCTTCTCGACCACAGTCGGATCCCCGATGCGCCGGCACGTCTCAAGGACTATCCGCACCAGTTCTCGGGCGGCATGCGCCAGCGCACGATGATCGCCATGGCACTCGCCTGCCGACCGAAGCTCATCATCGCCGACGAACCCACCACGGCTCTCGACGTCACCGTGCAGGCGCAAATTCTTGCCCTGCTCAAGGAGTTGACCCGCGAAGCCAACTCGGCGCTGATCCTCATCACCCACGACCTCGGCGTCGTCGCCCGCTACGCGGATCGGGTGGCGGTGATGTACGCAGGCCGCATTGTCGAGACGGCCAGCGCGGCAGACCTCTACGGCGCGCCGCGCCACCCCTATACGCAAGGACTCATGGCATCGATTCCAGGCGTGGAGGGGTCGATCGGTCGCCGGCTCAAGACCATCGACGGCCAGCCCCCGGATCTCGCCCGGCTACCACCGGGGTGCGCCTTCGCGCCGCGCTGCGAACGCGCAACGGGTGCCTGCCGCGAAGCAACGCCGAGCCTGGAACCAGCAGGCATTGGCCGGCTAGCCGCTTGCATCCGGCTATGAACGACCAAACACCTTTGCTCAGCGTGACCGATCTCGCGGTGCACTTTCCCGTCATACGGGGGGTCGTGTTCCAGCGCGAGGTCGGCTCGGTCAAGGCGGTCGACGGTGTCAGTTTCGAACTCAGGCGCGGCGAGACCTTCGGACTGGTCGGCGAGAGCGGCTGCGGCAAGTCGACGACCGCGCTCGCCATCCTGCGCATGTTGCGCGCGACGTCCGGTCGGATCGTATTCGAGGGCCGCGACATCACGGACTTGGGCGTTGGCGAACTGCGTCCTCTGCGCCGCCGAATGCAGATGGTCTACCAGGACCCGTTCGGTTCCCTCAATCCGCGCATGCGCGCCCGCGACATCATCGGCGAACCCTTGGTGGTCCATGGCCTCGCCGACGACAGGACCGCCTACCGGGAACGGGTCCGGGAACTGATGGACCTCGTCGGCCTCCTGCCGGACATGGCGGACCGCTATCCCCACGAGTTCTCCGGCGGCCAGCGCCAGCGCATCGGCATCGCCCGCGCGCTCGCGCTCGAACCGAGCCTCATCATCTGCGACGAGCCAGTGTCCGCCCTCGACGTCTCCATCCAAGCGCAGGTGGTGAACCTGCTGATGGATCTCCAGGACGAACTTGGGCTGACCTACCTCTTCATAGCCCACGACCTCGCGGTGGTTCGACACATCAGCGACCGCATCGGCGTCATGTACCTCCGGGCTGCCGCTTCCATACCCGGTGCCCGCAGGCCATGCCACACTGCCGCACCGACAATCCGGACCTCCGGCCTCAAGGCTCGTCCTTGGTGGCCTGCCACTTGTATGCGTGACGGTCGCCGCCAAGCCCCCTTCCGTGCACGACCGGCCGCTAGACGACGCCTAGACCTCGGTCGTCCCCGGCAGAACGGCTGCCAAACGCCCACGCATCTCGCCGCGGAACTCCGATAGCTCCCGCGCCAGACTCTGGTGGTCGGCTGCCAGCCCGTCGACCTTGTCCTCAAGCGACCCGATTCGACCCTCAAGTGTGCCCATGCGGCCTTCGACCGCGTCTACCCGACGCTCGACCCCATCGATCCGGCCCTCGACACGATCGAATCGCTCATCGACCTTATCGAATCGCTCATCGACCCCATAGAATCGCTCGTCGACCTTGTCGAACCGCTGGTCGACCTTGTCGAATCTCACCTCGATCTGGTCGTACATGCGCGAAAACACGCGCCACAGGAACACACCGAGTGCCAACGATGTACGAGGCGCCCAGGGCGACCACTTCAAGACCCATCGCTCATCTCCGCAGACGAACAAAGTCCGGACCAGCAGAAGTAGTGTGCGCAGCGACTGTGCCGGGTGCAATAGGCGACTGTCCATCATATTATGATTTCAATTGTGAAAAGGCGCTAACTCTAGTCGGTTTGGAGATCCCTCACCACGCGGAACCCGATCACGACGTCGCGTGAACCCTCCTTGAGCATCCGTCGGATCCGGTTCGGCGGAGGCGGTCCGAAA
Organism: Gammaproteobacteria bacterium; assembly: GCA_026706385.1. Classification (GTDB taxonomy): domain Bacteria; phylum Pseudomonadota; class Gammaproteobacteria; order Pseudomonadales; family Azotimanducaceae; genus VXYL01. The sequence continues at coordinate 34,494 of JAPOYV010000114.1, read as the reverse complement.
GCACGGCTCGCAGCGCGCAGTCCACGGGGCGTGATGCCCGTGCGAAAGCCCTCCGCGTCGCTCGCCCAATGGCCACCGCGCAGGACGCGTCGGTCGCAGTTGCCGGATCGCCAAGCGCTGCCGTCCGCCGGCGCGCCCACGTAGTTCTCGTTCCAACAGTCCTCGCACCATTCGGCCACGTTGCCGAGCATGTCGTGGAGGCCGAAGTGATTCGCCGGGTAGCTGCCGACCGGGACCGGCCGACCGACGAAATACCGTCCGTAGTTGGCCTCCTCCTGGGACATCGTGTTGCCGGTGTAGTACGGGGTCGGCGTGCCGCCCCGGGCGGCGTATTCCCACTCGGCCTCGCTCGGCAGGCGGTAGCGCGCGCCGGTCTCTTGTGAGAGCCACGCCAGGTAGGCGGGCACATCCTCCCAGCCAACGCGTGTCACCGGATGCTGCGCCCCGCCCATGTTGCGCCCGAAGAAACGCTGCTTCGGTCGATAGCCGTCGCAGCCACCGGACTCGACGCAGGCGTCCCACTCTTCGAACGTCACCTCGTGGACGCCCATCGCGAACGCATGTTCGATGGTTACACGATGGACCGGTCCCTCGTTCGCGTGGCGCCCCGATTCGGTATCGGGCGAGCCCATCAAGAAGGTTCCCGGCGGCAGAACGACCATTTCGGGACACTGCGGGCAATCCCGGAAGCGTGAGCCGGGCAGGTGGCCGATCGGGCCATCGTTTTTCATTGACATCGTCTCGCCCTCCTCCGCCTCGGCCCCGTTGCGACCGTCCACGGGTGCGGCCGGACAACATGCGAGCGTGGCGCAGAGTGCCAAGCGGCGAACCGTTCGGCGGGTGGCTGTCATGGACGCCGTCATGGCGACTCCGGGTGTCTGCCTTAGCCGAGCATCGCCGCAGGACATCGCTTCAGCAACCGGTGTCGTCCGGGTGCCACCATACGGTCTTACCTGGCGTCCTCTAGCGACACCCCGCGACCTCGCGTCCCCGGCAGACGACGAGCGCGGGCCTTTGCAGGACACCTAGGTCGGTCAACGGGTCGCCTTCAACCAAGACGAGGTCGGCGGCCAAGCCTACTCGCAGCGCGCCGGTCACGTGCCCGAGTTCCAAGGCGTCGGCGCTGGCACTCGTGGCGGATTTCAAGGCCTCGAGCGGCGACATCTCCGCCAGTCGCGCGAACACCGGCAATGCCTTCGCCAAGTCCTCGTGCCGGACGCGGGGAATGCCGGCATCGGTGGATGCAATCAGCCGGCATCCGGCCGCTTTCATCCCGCGCATGTTCTCCGTGACCCGGGCCGCAAACTCGGCGCCGAACCGCGCCCATCCCGCGTTGACCGTCGGCGAGATCCAGACGCCTCGGCGGGCGATTTCCGCCGCCACGGCGGGATCGTACGGCTCACGGGCGCCGCTCTCGCCGATCCACGAGCAGTGCTCGATGGTGCGGACACCCGCGTGGGCCGCGTTCTCGATGCCCGGCGTGCCGTGGCAATGCGCGGCCACGTTGAGCCCGAGGGCGTTGGCCGCGGCGACGATCGCCTTGGTCTCGGCGGCGTCGAACTGGGCGTCCTTGGGCTGGCTGCCGGGCGTCTGCATGCCGCCGGTCGCCATGAGCTTGATGAGATCAACGCCGTGCTCCTGCTGGCGTCGAATGATCGCCCTGGCGGCGTCGACGTCGGGAGCTTCGCCGCCCCAGAAGTGGCAGTGACCGCCGACCGACGTCACCGGCTGACCCGCGCAAAGCAGGCGCGGACCCACAATCTCGCCGGCGCTGATGCGATCACGCAATTCCAACTCCAGCCAATTGCCGCCGCCTAGGTCGCGCGCGGTCGTGATGCCGGCCTGGACCATCGCTTCGGCGCGGAGAACCATCTTCTCCCGAAGCATGTCGTCGTCCTGTGCCAACTGCTCGGCGACGGACATCAAATCCGGGTCGAGCACCATGTGCACGTGCGCGTCGATCAACCCGGGGACCACCGTCAAGCCGCTGCAGTCCCGACCGCCGTGCGAGTGCCCGATGGCGGCGATCCGCTCGCCTTCGACTGCGATCGAGTCGGCGTCAAGGTAGCCGTCGGCAATGCCGTCCCAAATGCGCAGATTGCTGTAGACGGGCATGGTCAGCTCAGCAGGTTCACGATGACCCGGCGCTGGTTCGCACGATGCCGGTGTTCCCACAGGAAGACGCCCTGCCACGTCCCGAGCGCCAAGCGTCCGTCCACGACCGGTATCGACAGGTGGGTCTGCGTTAGCGCGCTCTTGATGTGGGCGGGCATGTCGTCGGCACCCTCTTCGACGTGCGTATAGGGCACCGGGTTGTCGGCTGAGTCGCCTTCCGGGACGACCCGGGCAAGGAAGGCCTCGAGGTCCCGTTGCACGGCGGGGTCGGCGTTCTCCTGGATGACGAGGCTCGCCGACGTATGGCGGATGTACACCGTCGCAAGCCCGTCGTTAAGGCCGCTCGACTTAACCACCGCCGCGACATCCGACGTGATCTCGTAGAGGCCCTGCCCGTTGACTGCGATCGACAGTTCCGTGTTCATGAATAAGGCCGTCAGTACAGACCGCTACAATAGCCCAACAGCTTGACTGTCACCTGTCGAAGGTCGTGAACTGCGTGCTGACCATCGCCGGCTCGGACTCCGGAGCGGCCTCGGGAATCCAGGCCGACCTGAAGTCCATCGCGGCCCATGGCGGCTACGGGGTCACCGCCCTGACCGCCGTAACGGCCCAAAGCGCGGACGCGGTGACGGCCACGGTGCCTGTCCCGGCGGACGTGGTGACGGCACAGATCGACGCCGTCCGCACGAGTTTCGAGATCGCGGCCGTGAAGAGCGGGATGCTCGTGGACGCCGAACGGGTCGCCGCGGTGGCCGGCAGACTAAAGGCGTGGCGACCGCCGAACTACGTGCTCGACCCGGTGATCGTCTCGACATCCGGCCACACGTTGCTTGAGTCCCCGGGCGTGGATGCGATGGTGCGCGACCTGTTCCCGCTTGCCGCCCTTGTCACACCGAATGTGGGCGAGGCCGAACGGCTCGCCGGGTTGAGCATAACCTCGGTCGCCGACGCGCATGCCGCCGGCGAGATCATCCTCCGGCACGGTTGCGGCGCGGTGCTGATCAAGGGCGGTCACCTGGCCGCATCCCCTGCGACCGACCTGCTCGTCCACCCCGGCGGTACGCTGGTCTTTCAGGGCGATTTCGTTGCCAATGCCCGGCCACGCGGCACCGGCTGCACGCTGTCCGCAACCATCGCGACGCTCCTGGGCCGGGGGTACTCCCTCGTCGAGGCCGTGGCAAACGCGAAGGACTACGTGGGCAGCGCCATCCGTCACAGTGCCGCTACCGGCGACCGCCTGCTCGATCACTTCCATGCGATGCGAACGGCGTGAACGCCATGGACGTGCCGCGCCTGCATGTCATCACCGACGAGACCGTACAGGACCGCTACGGCCATTTGGCATTGGCACGACTTGCTCTCGCCGGCGGCGCTGATGCCGTGCAGTTCCGCGAGAAGCGCCCTTGGACCACGCGACAGCTCCTCAACGTGGGCCGTGCCATTGTGGCGGCCTGCCGAGAGGCGAACGCCGTGGCCGTAATCGACGACCGGGCGGATGTGGCCTTGAGCGCGCGGGCCGGCGGATTGCACCTCGGGCGCAACGATCTCGACGTCGCCTCCGCCCGACGGATCCTCGGCAACGCCGTGCTAATCGGCGGCACGGCGAACAGCTACGACGAAGCCATGGCCGTGGCCGAAACGGACGTCGACTACCTCGGCGTCGGCCCCGTCTACGGCACGCAGTCGAAGGCGAGTCCAGCGCCGGCGTTGGGGCTCGAGGCGCTGGCCAGGATCGCCTGCGGGACGCCGAAACCGGTCGTAGCGATCGGCGGAATCACCGCGACGCGCATACCCGAGACCATGCAGACAGGCGCCCACGGCGTCGCCGTGCTGTCCGAGGTCGTTAACGCCGACGACCCGGTCGGTGCGACCCGTGCCTGTCGCACGGCTTTGCTTGGCTAGGACGTGTCGGCCGCGAAGCACGGGTATCCACGGCTCTACGTGATCGCCGACGTGGCCTACATGGGCGGCCTAGGGCCGTGGCTCGGCCTTCTCCGACAACTGAACGACGCCGCCGGCCAGCATCGATTCATCGTCCAAGTGCGTGCACCCGCCCTCAAAGGTGGGGATTTCGTCCATGCCATTGGGGAAGCCCGTCGCATCATGGACAGTCCGGCTCCCTTGGTCCTCAACGGCCCCGACAACCTGGCTGCCGAACTCGGCTACGACGGCGTGCATTGGCCGGAAGCGCGAATCCCAGCCAAGGCCGCGGTGGGTGGGCCAGGGTTCCGGAGCGCGGCCGTCCATTCCATCGCGGCGATCCGCAAGGCCGAGCGTGCCGCCGCCACGGCGCTGATCTACAGTCCCGTCTTTTCTCCGTCGTGGAAGCCGACGGACGCCGTCGGCCTCGATGCCCTCGGACGCGCTGTCGCGACCACGGGCTTGCCCGTCTACGCACTTGGCGGCGTCTCCCTTGAACGCACACACGACTGTTTGGAGGCTGGCGCCTATGGCGTCGCCACGGTCTCAGGCATTGCGACAGAAGACCCGCGGGACGCGGTCGCTGCGTACGTCAACCTAACCGGTTGACGACCGGGGCACCGCCCCTATACTCGACGCATCAATGTCGGGGTGCCGTAAGGCTGAGACGTCCGCATCGCATTAGCACGATGCGGCGCATCGTGAGGCGATGCGAGAACGAACCCGTTGAACCTGATCCGGTTAATACCGGCGAAGGGAACTGCCCCCGGCGATGTGCGAAGGAAGACATACGGGGGAACCATGTCCGAGCAATCCTACCTATCCGACGCGGCGCGCATCGACGCCGACATGCTCAAAGCGCTGCCCGGCTCACGCAAGGTCCACGTCGAAGGGGACGGCGACGTCCGCGTCCCGATGCGCGAGATCACGCTCTCACCGACCTCCGTCAACGACGCCGACGGCGGCTCCCGCGTGACACCGAATCCGCGACTGCGCGTCTACGACACGTCGGGCCCCTATACCGACCCGGATGTCGACGTCGACGTCCGCGCGGGCATCCCGAGGCTCCGCGAGCCTTGGATTCTCGAGCGCAACGACACCGAGGAACTTGGCGGCTATAGCTCCACCTACACCCTGGAACGGGCGGCGGACACCAAGCTCGAGAGCCTGCGCTTCGCCCATCTGGCCACACCCCGCCGCGCCAAGGCCGGCCGCAACGTGACGCAGATGCACTATGCACGCCGCGGCATCGTGACCCCTGAGATGGAGTTCATCGCCATCCGCGAGAACATCGCGCGCGCCAACCCGGGCTACCGGAGCGACCAGCATGCGGGGCAGAACTTCGGTGCCCGCACCCCCGGCGAGATCACCCCCGAGTTCGTTCGCGACGAGGTCGCCGCGGGCCGCGCGATCATCCCGAGCAACATCAACCACCCCGAGTCGGAACCGATGATCATCGGCCGCAACTTCCTGGTGAAGGTCAACGCCAACATCGGCAACTCGGCAGTCACCTCGAGCATCGAGGAGGAAGTCGAGAAGATGGTCTGGGCCACCCGTTGGGGCGGCGACACGGTGATGGACCTGTCCACCGGCAAGAACATCCACGAGACCCGCGAGTGGATCGTGCGCAACTCGCCAGTCCCGATCGGCACGGTGCCGATCTACCAGGCCTTGGAGAAGGTCGGCGGGGTCGCCGAGGACCTGACCTGGGAGATCTTCCGCGACACCTTGATCGAACAGGCGGAACAGGGCGTCGACTACTTCACCATCCACGCCGGCGTCCTCTTGCGCTACGTGCCGCTGACCGCGCGCCGGACCACGGGCATCGTCAGCCGCGGCGGGTCGATCATGGCCAAGTGGTGCCTCGCCCACCACAAGGAGAGCTTCCTCTACGAGCACTTCGAGGACATCTGCGAGATCATGAAGGCCTACGACGTCGCGTTCTCCTTGGGCGACGGCCTGCGCCCCGGTTCCATCGCCGACGCCAACGACGAGGCGCAATTCGGCGAACTCGAAACGCTGGGCGAGTTGACGCAGATCGCCTGGAAGCACGATGTCCAGACCATGATCGAGGGGCCGGGCCACGTGCCCATGCACCTGATCAAGGAGAACATGGACAAGCAGCTCGAATGCTGCGACGAGGCGCCGTTCTACACGCTCGGTCCGTTGACCACGGACATCGCTCCCGGATACGACCACATCACCTCGGCCATCGGCGCCGCCATGATCGGCTGGTACGGGTGCGCGATGCTCTGCTACGTGACGCCCAAGGAACACCTTGGGCTCCCCGACAAGGAGGACGTGCGCGAGGGGATCATCGCCTACAAGGTCGCAGCCCACGCCGCCGACCTAGGCAAAGGCCATCCGGGTGCGCAGATTCGCGACAACGTTCTGTCCAAGGCGCGTTTCGAGTTCCGTTGGGAGGACCAGTTCAACCTCGGCCTCGACCCGGACCTGGCCCGTCAATTCCACGATGAGACGCTGCCCAAGGACGCCGCGAAGGTCGCGCACTTCTGTTCCATGTGCGGGCCCAAGTTCTGCTCCATGAAGATCACCCAGGAGGTCCGCGACGCCGCCGGCGTCGAGAGCGGCGACGACGGCGTCCTCGCGGACACCGTGCGGCTCGTCGATGTCGAAGCGGAGATGGCCCAGAAGGCCAGGGAGTTCCGCGACCAGGGCGGCGAGATCTACCAGTAGGCGCGCGTCGCTACGCCACGCGATGGAGAATGCTCCGCATTCTCCCGGCGGCGGAGAAACTGATCAACTGCAACATGAAGAGCAGTCGAGCAAACTAATGCCCACGGTCGCGATCGCTGGCGCCGGCCTCATGGGCCGGTTGATCGGCTGGCAGCTCGTCAAGCGCGGTGCCGACGTGACGCTCTACGAGCGCACGCCGCGCCACGCTCCGGCGAGCGCCGCCCACGTCGCGGCCGCGATGCTGGCACCGACCAGCGAATTGCCGGATTCCGACGACGCGGTCTTCGCCATGGGCCAGCAGAGCTTAAGCGCCTGGCCCGCCATGCTCGATGAACTCGGCGTGCCCTACGGCATCGACGGCTCGCTACTCGTGGCGCACGGGCCGGACGGACCGTTGCTCGACAAGTTCTACAGGTCCCTTGGGGCCCACCGCGAAACCGAAGCGAAATGGCTCAACGCCGCCGGCGTCGCGGAACTCGAGCCCGCATTGGCAGGACGATTCGAACGCGGGCTCTACCTGCCGCACGAGGGTTGGTTGGATAACCGCGCCCTGCTAGCGGCCCTCGAGGGCCGCTGCGGGACGATCCGCTTCGGCAAGTGCGTCGACCCCGTGCGCCTCGCGGCGCATCCCAGCGGGGATGCGCTCGTTGTCGATTGCCGAGGCGTCGGCGCCGACTTCGCCGAACTACGCGGCGTGCGCGGCGAGGCCATTCGGCTGCACGCGCCCGAAGTGGACCTGACCCGCCCCGTCCGTCTGATGCATCCGCGCTACCAACTCTACGTCGCGCCGCGGCCCGGTCGGCACTACGTCGTCGGCGCGACGCAACTCGAAAGCGAGTCCACCCAGGCAACGACTGTGCGCAGTGCACTCGAGCTGCTCTCCGCCGCGTTCGCTCTGCACCCCGGTTTCGCCGAAGCGGAGATCACCGAGCTGTGCGCCGGCCTGCGTCCGGCGTATCCGGACAACCTGCCGCGGGTCGAGTGGCGCCGGGGCGTGTTGCGCGTCAACGGCCTCTATCGGCACGGGTTCCTGATCGCGCCCGCCGTCGCGCAGCAGGCCATCGAGGAGATCGAACGATGCATGTATTCGTCAACGGCGACCGCATCCGCATAGACACCGATCTCTTGGCGGAGATCGTCGAAGCACTCGGCTTCGGCGACCGGAAGGTCGTCGTTGCCGTCAACGAGACGTTCGTGGCGAAGACCGAGTGGCGGTCCTACCAGGTCCGAAGCGAGGACCGGCTCGACATCCTGTCCGCGATGCAAGGGGGTTGAATTGAGCGAAGCCCTGGTCAACGTCGATTTCCCGTCACCTGCGGGGGTGTCGGAGCCCGACCCGTGGCAGGTCTATGGGCAGACGCTGCAAAGCCGGCTGCTGCTCGGGACCGCCCGGTATCCGTCGCCAGCAGTGATGGCGGACGCGGTCAAGGCCTCAGGCGCGGACGTGTTGACACTGTCGTTGCGCCGGCAGTCCCCGGAGCAACTCGGTGGCGGCTCCATCTGGGACCACATCAAGGGCTTAGGCTGCCGACTGCTGCCCAACACCGCAGGCTGCCATTCCGCCAAGGAGGCGGTGACCCTGGCCCGGATGAGCCGCGAGATCTTCGAGACCGACTGGTTGAAGCTCGAGGTCACCGGTGACGACTACAACCTGCAACCCGACCCGTACGAACTGATCGATGCCGCTCGCCAACTCGTGAAGCTCTCCTTCAAGGTGTTCGCCTACACCACGGACGACCTCGTCGTATGCACACGCCTGCGCGATCTCGGTTGCGAAGTCGTGATGCCCTGGGGCGCGCCGATCGGCACCGGCAAAGGGCTGACGGATCCCTATGCCTTGGAAACGTTGCGCGCGAGGCTCCCCGACGTGTCCCTCGTCGTCGACGCTGGCCTCGGTTTGCCGTCCCATGCCGCGCGCGTGCTGGAGATGGGTTTCGACGGCGTGTTGCTGAATACCGCAGTGGCCAGGGCCGACGATCCCGTGCGCATGGCGGCGGCATTCGGCAAGGCCGTGGCAGCGGGACGCCTGGCGTTCAAGGCCGGCGCCATGGCGGAGAGCGAAACCGCGCATCCTTCAACGCCCGTGGTGGGCACGCCGTTCTGGCAAACCACGAACGAGTAGGCACGCCTCGCCACTCGGCGCACTCGGATCAGAACACCAACCGCCCAAGACTCTCGGCCACGCAGCAGGGCTTCTCCTGCCCTTCCACCTCGACCACGACCTCGTTCATGGTCTCGATCATGCCGCCCTTGACCTCAGCACGCTTCAGCGTGCTGGTGGTCCGAATCCGGGCGCCGACAGGAACCGGTGCCGGGAAGCGGACGCGGTCGAAACCGTAGTTGATCGACAGCTTCTGGCCTTCGAGCCTCGGGGTACTCTCGGCGACGGCGCGGGGCAGATGTCCCATCATCGACAGCGTCAGGTGGCCGTGGGCGATAGTCGTTCCGAACGGGCCGGCTTTGGCGCGCTCCTCATCGATGTGAATCCACTGGTGGTCGAGGGTCACGTCGGCGAAGTCGTTGATGCGGTCCTGGGTGACTTCGAACCAATCGCTGGGCGTGCCCGGCACGTCGATCCTTGCGCTCAACGTCTCAAGCGCGTCTTGCATGGCATCGGACATGGAAGCGTCTCCTTGGGTGTCGGCGCGCGAGCCTAACACGCGCGCGTGTGGCTTCACGATCCGCCAATGCTATGGTCCGGTGCAAAGGGCCGTTGCAGCCACCGGGAGAAGCCATGCATCCACCGACCGCGTCAGCTTTGGCGTTCGCCACAATCGTCGCGGCTGCAGCCCCGGCAGCCGCGCAGACCCCGCTCGGCGATGCCGCCGCAGGCTTTCTCGCAACCTTGAGCGGCGATGAACATGAGCAAGCCACATGGCCCTTCGCCAACCCCGAGCGACTGGACATCCACTACGCGCCGGTCGACCTCGATGGCCTGCGCCACGGTGGTCTGGAAGGCGGCAAGTACCAGGCGGGGGAGGATCTGCTCGCCCTGACACTGTCATCGCGCGGCTTCGCCAAGGTCCGCGCGATCCGTCTGCTGGAACGCGATGTTCGGGCGTTGGAAGCCGGCCAGTCCCGACCCGAGGGTTTCCGCGATCCAGGCCGCTACCTCTGGGCGTTCTTCGGTACACCGGCCACCGACGCACCTTGGGGCTACCGCTACGAAGGCCATCACCTGTCGCTCAACATCACGGCCGTGCCGGACAGGCCCGCAGCCAGTCTGCCGTTGTTCCTCGGTGCCCAGCCGCGCAAGGTTCCGGCCGGACTCCCGTCCGCCGGCGTCGCAGCACTCGGCAAGGAGGAAGCGCTTGCCCGGGAACTCTACGCCAGCCTCGATGACGATCAGCGCGACCTGGCGACGCTGCCGTTCAAGACCGGCCGGGGGCACATGGTCGGACAGGTGCCGACGCTCACCAGCCCCGCCCCGGTCGGACTGCCCTTCCCGCGCATGACGGCGGCGCAGCAAGAGCAGTTGCTCGCACTGCTCCGCGAGTTCGCGACGTTCTGGAACGAGGCCATCGCCACGGAACGCCTCGCGGAGATCGACGCGGCGCGCGACGGCCTGCACTTCGCCTTCGTGGCACGCGAAGATCCCCCGTTCTCCTTTTACATGAGGATCCAAGGCCAAGGCGTGCTACTCGAGATCGACAACACCGCGGGCGGCGACCACGTGCACGCCGTGTGGCACAGGCCCGGCGACGACTTCGGGCAAAGCCTTCTAGCCGCACACCTACGTCACCACCACGGGGCCGTTGCGAGCAAATGAATCAACCGCTTAGGAAGGAAACATGACAGAGACCGAAGTAGACCGCGACAAGCTCGAGGCATTTCTCAAGACCATCGGCGGTCAGGTGGCGGCCGGCTTCAATTGCGCCTTGTCGTCGCTCGGCGACCAACTTGGCCTTTACAAGGCCTTAAAGGCGGTCGGCCCGGCCACCAGCGAAGAGTTGGCCGACCACACCGGTTTGCACGAACGCTGGCTACGCGAGTGGCTGCGTCACCAAGCTTGCGTCGGGCAAGTCGACTACGTCGACGGGCGATTCGGCCTGAGTCCTGAAGCCGGGATCGTGCTCGCCGAGGAAGGCCACCCGTTCTTCTTCGCCAGCGGCTTCGGCGCTGTCACCGCTACCTACCCCGCCATCCCGAAGCTGCCGGACGCTTTCCGCACCGGGCTGGGCCTCTCCTACGACGACCACGGTCCGGCTTGCGCGTGCGGCATCGAGCGGATGTCGGGCTACATGCAGCGGGAGGAACTTGTGCCCAAGCTGCTGCCGGAGTTGCCCGGAGTGGTCGACAAGCTTACAGACGGTGCCGCGGCGGCCGATGTCGGCTGCGGCTCCGGGACTGCGCTGATCTCGATGGCAAAGGCGTTTCCCAACTCCTCGTTCACCGGCTACGACACCTCGCGCCACGCCATCGAACGCGCGACAGCGAACGTCGCCAGCGCGGGTCTGTCCAACGTGCGCGTCGTGGACCCGGCCGACGAGCCGTTGCCGGCGCAGCCAACGTTCGACCTCGTCTCGACGCTCGACGTGGTCCACGACACCACCCACCCGGCCGAGCTTCTGCGTGCGATCCGCCGAGCGTTGAAAGACGATGGGGCGTGGCTGTGCGCCGATATCCGCAGCTTCCCGACCTTCGAGCAGAATCTCGCCGAACACCCGATGGCGGCGCTGCTCTACGGATTCTCGGTGACCGTGTGCATGTCGGCGAGCCTGTCCACGCCCGACGGCGCTGGCCTCGGAACCCTCGGTTTCAACGAGGAGGTCGCTCGGCGCATGTCGGCCGAGGCCGGTTTCAGGCGCTTCGAGACCTTGGAATACGGTAACGCGATCAATAGTTTCTACGACATTAGACCGTGAGCAGCCCGTGACCAATAGCTTGATTGCGCTATACGACGCGCCGTCGTTGCCCGAGGGCACTGTCGGCGTTTCGTGGCGTTGCAGACGGTTGTGGCTTAGCCGGTGTACCGGCCTCGCAAGTCCGCCGGACAGTTCATCTCCGAACTGATCCGCAAGGCGCTAGGCCGGCGGGTGAAGGACGCGTGGTTCGATCTCTTGGGCCAGCGGCTTACATCGACATGGACTCGCTTTTCGCCATCTGAGAGCATGGCGCTTGTTCGCCCGTAGAGATTCACGTGGACTTTGTCGGCAAGCTGAACTTCGCCAATCCCGTGTCCCAACACCAGGGCACGGAGGGGCAGCGGAGGGCCTTTGCAGCCGCGCGGCTTGGTAGGCCCACACCGATTCGCGACGCGCGCACACTCCACGGCGTCCTGGCGGAACCCATCGACTCGGCGGAACTCCTCGCGAACGGGCGCGGCTTCCTGCTCGTCCGTGCGCCCTCGGCGGTCACGGACTGGACGGACATCGACGAGGTTGCCGCCGTCTACTACGAGGAGTCGCGCTCCCTCCTCCAGAAACTGCTGCCCGACGCGGTGGTGCCGCCAACGCGCAGTCACACCATCCGCAACGAGCAGATCAAGGAGCACTACTGGGACCGGGGCGTTCAGTACGGTCCCTGCGCAGCGGCCGTTCACAACGACTATGCGGATTCCTTGAGCGCGGACCGCACCACGGTCACGGAAAAGTTCACCGAGATCCAGGGCATGCCGACCGATCGGCGCGTGCTCGGCATCAACATCTGGCGGTCGGTGTCACCGCAGCCGTTGGCCCGCTTCCCCCTAGCGGTATGCGACCGCACTTCAATCGACCGGGACGACCTCGAGTACGACCTCAACCCCAACGCCAAGCCGAGGCCCTTCAACGCCCACTACTGCAAACCCAACGACGCACAGCGCTGGTACTACTACGCCGCGATGACCCGCGACGAGGCACTGGTCTTCACCACCTACGACTCGCACCCGGCCGACGGCGAAGTGTTCTGCCCGACCCTGCACACGGCGGTGCCCGTCCCCGGTTCGGAGGGCTCGCAGGAACGCGTCAGCGTCGAGGTCCGGTTCTTCGCCAATCTGCCGTTGATGGGATAAAGGCGCGGATTGCGCTGGCCCGCCCAGGTTCCCTCAAGAGTGGCCTTCGAGCCCCAGCAACTCCCGTATTTCCGGATCGCCGTCGGCCAGTAGGTCCGCGGTCAGGCCGTCAGCGGGCGGCGGGCCGCCGTGGGGGGACTCGCGCAGCCAGCACGGCGTATACGAGAGGATGAGCACGCGGCGTTGGCCCGCCCGGGTCGGTAGCGCCCGGTGCCACAGGTTGGCGTGAATGATCACCATGCTGCCCGCCGCCAGCCGCAACGTCTGCTCGCCCGGTACCGGCGCGTAGCGCAACTGCGGTGGCTCGCGATCAAGCCAGTGGTGTGAACCCGGTACCAGCGAGAGCACGCCCGTCGAGTCGTCCAGGTCGTCGAGATAGATCAGGCAGTCGATGGCGTGCGGTCGGGAAAACCACGGCGGTAGCGGGTTCGGGACGACGCGCAGGTGTTGGTGCCACGGCGTGTCCTGGGCTTCCGCGCCGGCAAACGATATGCGCGCCGACAGACCCCGGAGGCGCACCAACGGTCCCATCATCGCCCGTGCAACGGACAGCGCCGGCGGCCAGGTGAGCAAGTCGTGGAAGACGGCGTCCTTGTCCAGCAAGTGGCGGAGGATGACGCCCCAGGAACGCGCGGGGAGGTCATCGTCGCCGACCGTAGGTCGTCGAACGTGGCGTTCCGTCTCGGCAACACGGTCCAGCGCCGCCTTCAAGGCCAGCAGCCAGTCGCCTTCGATCACCGACTCGCGGATGAGGAACCCGTCGCGATCAAGCGCTGCCAACTCTCCCGGTGTCGCGCATACGGTCACATCGCGGCGGGCCGGTCCGCCGCCCATGTGCTCCCTTTGCACCCGGTAGCTCAGCCTGCGCGTCGACATCCCCCGATCGTAGCAGGTCGCCGACGAGGATGACCGTCACCGCGGCACGCCGCGACGCTGCCGACAAGGTCGCCGTCGGCGCGCTACATCAGCAACAAGCCCGACCCCGGGTCGTCGGACGCCCGCAGAGCACTTGGGCCGTGTCGTCGGAAACCGACATCCACGCCGTTCAGATCAACCGCCTGGATCTGGACGACCCGAAGCGCCAGTTCCTGGAGGCAGGACGACCGCCTGGTGTTAAACGGCAGCATCTACCGGATCGATTGGGCGGACATGCAGTCGCCGACGTTCCGCGACTACGCGGCGACCCAAGGCCGCTACCAACAGTCGGGGCGTTCGCTGATCAACATCGGGGAGTCGGAGGTCATTGGTATCGAGGCGATGGGTATCTACGCCGACGTGTTCGACGACCGGGCGATCGTCTGGCAGACGCCGAACCATCCGGGTTGGCCATCGCGCCCGGACATCAGGGACTGGCGCGACCAGTTCGTCGCCTACTACGCCATCTTGCGGCCCCGCACGCTCGCCCTGAGCGTGTCGGTAGGCATGTAGTCCCGGTCCTTTAACAACCGGGTTCGCCGCTGTGGTGGCGAACCCGGCTTGACCCGGGCACCCGGACGTCCCGGCTGCATCACAGGCGAGGGTCCACCGGCTCGGACTCCATCGCCAACACGCCGAAGACGCACTCGTGGACCCGCCTTAAGGGTTCGCGCTCGACGAAACGCGCCAGCGCTTCGAGGCCAAGGGCGAACTCGCGTCGTGCCAGGGAACGTTTGGCCCCGAGGTTGCGCTGCTTGAGGCGTGCCAGGTGTTCCTCGGCCGTGTACTCCGGCCCGTAGATGATCCGCAGGTATTCCCCACCACGGCACTTGACCGCCGGCTGCACGATGCCCTTGTCCCCGGCCACGACGAACTGCCACGGCTTGACCACCATGCCTTCGCCCCCGTTGGCGGTCAGCTCCTCCCACCAGGCCTCCGCCGCAGCGCAGCTCGACTCGTCCGACAGTTCAACGCGCCGGTAGGCCGTCGCCGCACAGACCGGGTCGTCGCCGCAGAGCTGCGCAAGCTCGTCCATATGCCAGCCGTGGTCCTTGTCGAAGTGGACAACGCCTTCCGTCGCCAGCAGGTGGAAGGGCGCGAGCTTCAGATCGTCGACCGACTTCACGGGCCAGTTGTAGTGACCAAAGGCCCGCGCATAGTGCCGGGCCATGGCCGAGCGCGCCTCGAATCGCGCGAGCAGCGCGGTGCTGTCCAAGCCACTCGCGGTGGCCATGTCAAGGGCTGCGGTGGCGGCGGTCAAGCCGATCGATGCCGCGTCGGCGACGGGTTGGTAGTGTGATTTGACGAGGTCGCCCGCCTTCGCCGACCACGGCATGAGTTCACAGTCGAGGCAGAACCAGTCGGTCTCGAACCGGCGCCAAAGGTCGCTACGGTCTGCGGCGTCGCGCAAGCGCGCGAGGAGAGCCGATTCGAATCCGTCCTGGCCGCGGGCGGAGAAGAACGCCCTACCCGTCCGCGTATAGATGACTCCTGCCTGGCCTCCCGCCACGCCGAAACGGC
Organism: Gammaproteobacteria bacterium; assembly: GCA_026706385.1. Taxonomy (GTDB): domain Bacteria; phylum Pseudomonadota; class Gammaproteobacteria; order Pseudomonadales; family Azotimanducaceae; genus VXYL01. Next base: position 19,331 of record JAPOYV010000114.1, on the reverse strand, counting down.
TGGACGCGGCGTCCGCGTCGCGACACACCACGGCAATTGCCCTCGAACCCATGTGCTTTTCCTCGCAGATGACCTCGGTCACCCCGTTGGCGCGGTAGTACTGAAACGCTTCGGCCGGATGCTCGAGAAGACCGCCCCGATCGCTCGTGGCGCATGGGGACATCGTCGGCGGCAGGTAGATGAGCCAGCGCGGATCGACCGCGAACCGGCTCATCACCTCCAAGGCCGCCGCCGCGTTCTCCGCGCGTACGGTGATGCTGCGCTGCCAACGCGTCGTGAGAACTCGCTTCCCGCGGACGTCGTCCATGTCTAGGACACCGGCATCGTCACTGCCCGGACGGTCGTCGCCCGGCTTCGGCCCCACCGGCTCGTAGTAGGTCCGCGCGGCCGGGACCGATACGAGCTCGCGTTCCGGATAGCGCAACGCCGTCAGGGTCCCGCCGAAGACGCAGCCCGTATCGACGCAGATCGTCCGGTTGACCCACGCCGCCTCGGTCACCGGCGTATGGCCGTAGACGACCGCCGCATCGCCGCGGTATTCGGCGGCCCAGTCGTAGCGCACGGGAAACCCGAATTCGTCGGTCTCCCCCGTGGTCTCGCCGAACAGCGCGAACGCACGCACGGCGCCCGACGAGCGGTTCATCAGATCCGCTCGCATCCCGGCATGGGCGACGACGAGCTTTCCCCCATCGAGGACGTAGTGGCTGACAAGCCCGTCGATGAAGGACGCCACGCGCTCGTGGAATGCGCCCGGCTGCGTCTCCATCTGCGCCACGGTCGCGTCTAGGCCGTGGGTCAACTGGACGTTCCGACCGCGCAGTTTGCGCAAGAGCTTCGCCTCGTGGTTGCCCGGGACGCAGAGGGCGACGCCTTGGTCGACGGCATCCATCGCCAAGCGCAGGCAATCGACGATTCCCGGGCCGCGGTCGATCAGGTCACCGAGGAATACGATTCGGCGGCCGTCCGGGTGCGAGACGGCGTAGCCGTCACCATTCTCGCGGATGCGATACCCGAGCTCGCCCAGCAAGCGAACGAGCTCATCGAAACAACCGTGGACGTCGCCGATGATGTCGAACGGACCGGTTTCAGCGCGCCGGTCGGTCCACAGTGGCTGGCGGGCAATGACCGCCGCATCCGCCTCCTCCCCGGACTGGAAACGGTACCGGTAGCGAAATCCCTCCCGCCCAAGCCGTTTGATGGAGCGTCGCAGCGACCGGACCTGGTTGCGCACCACGTGGGGGCCGAAGTCGCGATCCGGCCGCCCGGCATTGCGCGCATGGCACTTGGCTTCGGGCAGATCGAAGACGATGGCCACGGCCAGGGCGTGGAACTCGCGGGCTAGGCGCACGAGGTGCGCGCGGTCCTCGCGGCGGACGCTGGTGGCATCGATCACGGTCAGGCGCCTAGCGGCGAGCCGCTTCCTCGCGATGAATTCCAGAACCTCGAAGGCGTCCTTGGTTGCGGCTTGATCAGTGGGGTCGTCGCTCACTAGGCCCCGGCAGGTGTCGGACGAGATCACTTCGGTGGCGGCAAAATGCTTGTGCGCGAAGGTGGACTTGCCGGACCCCGAGGCACCGATGAGCACGACCAGGCAATAGTCGGGGATCTCCAGTTGCGTTGAGAGCGCCGAATGTTGACTGGCAGGTGGCATGTTTCTGACTCCGGTGGGAGAAATAGCGCAAGCATTTCTCAATCGCGTCCGAAGGACGCGCCTAGTTGCATCGCTCGAAGATCGCCATCTGCGTGGGCGCGCCGAGGCGTGCGTCGACTTCGCCCACCGGTTCGACTTGCACGCGGTATCCGTGCGCCTTGGCCACCCGTTCGGACCAGGCGGCAAATTCTTCACGCGTCCACTCGAAGCGGTGGTCCGGATGGCGCAGGGCCCCGTCCGCAATATTCGGGTAGTTAGCGTTGTACTCGCGGTTCGGCGTGGTCACGACCACCGTCCCCGGTCGAGCGAACTCGAACAGCACGCGTTCGAAGGCCGGCACCCGGTCAGGCTCCAAGTGTTCCACGACTTCGACGACGGCGGCCGCGTCGTAGCCGGCCAAACGGGCATCGCGATAGGTCATAGCGCCTTGCATCAAGGTGACGCGCTGACGCTTAACCTCGGGCAACCGATCGAGACGCAGTCGGCGCTCGGCGTTTTTCAGGGCCGTAGCGGAAGCATCCACGCCGATAATTTCGTGGAACTGTCCCACCCGGAGCAGTGCCTTGAGTAGCCGGCCTTCGCCGCAGCCCAAGTCCAGCACGCGCACCGCACCGCTCGCTTCGAGCGCGCGCACGACGGACTCCATGCGGACCTCGTTGAGTGGTGCGTCGGGGACGTCGCTATCTTCGGGTTCGGCGTCTGGTGCCACCTCGTCCACCGACAAACGCGCAATCGCCGCGTCAGCCAAGCCACGCTGGTGCTTCAGATAGCGGCGCACGATGAAGTCACGTTCGGGGTGGGCTTCCAGCCAGCCCTTGCCACGCGCGATGAGCTTCTCGACCTCGGCGTCGTCCACCCAGTAGTGCTTGCGGTTGTCGAGCACCGGAATCAGCACGTAGAGATGCGTCAGGAGTTCGCGAAGCCGCATCGGCGCGGTCAACGTGACGTCCCGATAGCGGCCCGCGGTGGTGGCCGTATCCGCCGGCCGGACCGTCACCTCGTAGCCGAGCGGCTCGAACAGCCCACGCACGCGCGCCTCGTTGCCGCATGGCAACGCCGCCACGGTTGCCGAGAGCGGCAGCGCCTCGTCAACAAGCTCGGGCCGCTCGGTGCTGCGGCCGCCGAGCGCGCTGCCAAAAACGCGCGCGATAGCCACGCTCAGGAACGACGAGGCGGCGTACGGTCGGTCGTTGACGTAGTCCGTCAAGTGGGCGCCGCGTCCACGCACCAGGGCGATCGGATCCACGTCAAGCAGGAGGGCTGCCGTGCAGCGATGGTCGGATGCCTCGGGGTAGAAGACGTGCGCCTGGCCGAAGGCGAGGTCGAAGGTCTGGACCCGGGCCGGGTTCTTGTGCAGCAGGTAGCCAAGGTCCGTGGCTGGACGATGCGTCGTCGTCAACGTCAGCAGCATGGGTCGAGTTCGCTTAAGCGCCGAGTGACCAGTGTTGCCACATGTCGTCCCCGGCCAACGCGTCGTCGCGAAACAGTTTCGCGTCCTTGAACCATTCGTACTGCCCAGCCGCCCTGTGTTCGTCCGCGCCGAGCGTGGCGAAGTCGCGCGTGAAGTCCGCGAACACGGCCCAACGGATGTCGTCGCCGGTGTGGATGCCGCTCGAATGCACGGTTCGGCCGTGCCAGAAGATCACGTCGCCCGCATCGCCGACGAGTTCGAACGGTTGGATCTCGTCCACCACCCGCTTCAGGGCATCGCGGAAGTCGGGTTGCGGCGACCAGTTGGCCGCGTAGCGGTGAGCACGGAACATCACCTTGTGGCTGCCCGGGTAGACCGTGAAGCCGCCGTTGCGCGGCTTGACGTCGCTCAAGTAGGCGCAGACGTTCAGTTGCTGGCAGACCCGGTCCGTGTGCGGGCCGAGCGCCGTCGCGTCGCGCCTGGCCCGACCGCGTTCGTCGTCAGGGACACTCGTCGGGAAGAGCGCGTAGACCCCCCGCGTGCGCTCGCTGGCACGCAAGTCGCCGAGCAGTGCGATCCCGACCGCACGCACGTCGGAGTTGTTCGGCAGCAGGTCGACAAGGAACCCCGCGCTTCCGAGGTCGTGCAGCTTCACGGTCGCACCGCCGTGGTAGACCCGTTGGCGGCCTGCGTACAGTCCGGCCTTGTCGGGGGCCGACAGCGGGCCCCACGCCGGATCCCGCCAACTCGACGGGTCGCCGGGGGTGAGCGCCGGCGCGGCGGGGTCCATCGGCACGTTTTCCAGAAGGTGCGCCCAGGCTTGATCCAGAGCTTCCGCGACAGCGTTGCGCGCAAGAAGACCCCGCTTCACCAGGAAGCCGTTGGCGACGAAGAACTCGATCTCGCGGGCCGAGACGACTTGGCCGGCCTCGGCGAGGTCCGGCATCTCGAATACCTTGCTGGGCTTGCGCGCCATGTCCGATCCTCTTGCCGACCGGCGATACTATAGGGTCAACCGTCCGTCTTGGAGAAGCCCGTGCCAGCCACCCTACCCGCCGACTACGAGGAGCGCGTCTACGCCGGCGTGCTCGGCAAGATCATCGGCGTCTACCTCGGCCGCCCCTTCGAGGGGTGGCCCAATGAACGCATCGAAGAACGCCTCGGGGAGATCGACTACTACGTCCACGACAAGCTCGACGTCCCCTTGATCGTCACCGACGACGACATCAGCGGGACGTTCACCTTCATCCGGGCGCTCGAGGACTACAACTGCGATCCCCAACTGACGCCGAAGCAGATCGGCCAGACGTGGCTCAACTACCTGATCGAGAACCGCACGATCCTGTGGTGGGGGGGCCTCGGCAACTCGACCGAGCATACGGCGTACATGCGCTTGTCGTCGGGCATCGACGCCCCCGCGAGCGGCTCGATCGCTGTAAACGGCAAGGTGGTGGCCGAACAGATCGGCGCGCAGATCTTCATTGACGGCTGGGCGATGGTGTCTCCGGGCGATCCCGACCAGGCCGCGGATCTCGCCCGCCGCGCCGCCAGCGTGTCCCACGACGGCGAGGCGGTCTACGGCGCCCAGGTCCTCGCGGCGATGGAGGCCGCAGCGTTCGAGGAGTCGGACACCAACAAGCTCATCGACATCGGCGTCAGCCAGATCCCGGGCGACAGCGTCCTGTATCGGATGATCGGCGACATCCGGGGCTGGCATGCGAAGCACGGCGACGACTGGCGCGCGACATTCGCCGAGATCAAGGCCAACTACGGCTACGACAAGTACGGCGGCAACTGCCACATGGTGCCCAACCACGGTCTCATCATCCACGGCCTGTTGCACGGCAACGACGATTTCCAGCGCGCCCTGATGATCGTCAACACGTCGGGCTGGGACACCGACTGCAACTCCGGCAACCTCGGCTGCCTGCTCGGCATCCAGCACGGTCTCTCCGGGATCGACGCCGGGCCGGACTGGCGCGGCCCCGTATCCGACATCTGCTACCTGCCCAGCGCCGACAGCGGCGGTGGGGTCAGCGACGCGGTCACCCAGGCGACCAGGATCAGCCGGATGGGCCGCACCCTCAACGGTTCCGAGTTCGAACCGCCCAAGGGCGGCGCGCGCTACCACTTCTCCTATCCGGGCGCCGTGCAAGGCTTCACGGGCCACGAATGTGCCGTGGAGAACCGCGAAGGCAAGAACCTCACCGTTCGCTTCGACCGTCTCGAGCCCGGGACGACGGCCCGCGCCACCACCTCGACGTTCGTCGACTCGCTGGATACGGCCCGTTACTTCGAGCGCCGCGGCTACGGCCTGATGGCCAGCCCGTCGCTCTGCCCCGGGCAGACCATCCGCGCATCCGTGGAACTCGCCAAGACGACCGACGACGCGGTCGGCGTCGCCATCTGCATTCGCGTCTTCAACGCGGACGACGACCTGCAGACCCTCCGCAGCCCGACGACGACTCTCGAGCCGGGCGACAAGGCCGATTTGACGTGGACCGTCCCGGATGTCGGTGGCTACCCGGTCGCGGCGGTCGGCGTCTCGATCGTCTCGGCGCCGGCCGGCGGCACGTTGTACTTGGACCACCTGGACTGGCAAGGCACGCCGGAGGTCACCCTGTCGCGTCTGCCCGGCACGATGTGGCACCGGGCCTGGGTGAACGGCGTCGACCAGTACCTGCCGCGCTGGGGCGAGTCGTTCCGCTTGGTCCACAACCGCGGCACCGGGCTCCTGCTCCACGGCAGCCGCGACTGGCAGGACTACCGGGCGAGCGCCGACATCACGCCGCACCTGGTCCGCCGGGTCGGCATCGCGGCCCGTGTACAAGGCATGCGTCGCTACTTCGCCCTGGTGCTGACCGACGACGGCAAGGCGCAGTTGGTGCGCGAACTCGACGGCACGACGATACTCGCCGAGACCGAGTGTGCGCTCGAACTCTATCGAACCTACCAGTTCGAGATCGCGGTGCGCGGATCGGACATCACGGGGAGCATCGACGGTGAGACGGTGCTCACCGCAGAGGACTCGAGCTTGGTGGAAGGCGGCGTCGCGCTCTTGATCGACGAGGGTCGAACGGCGACTCAGGCGGTGCGAATCAGCGCCGTGTGACCGCCGATTGCGCGGTGCTTGCCGCTCAGCTTCGCCGCGTCGACCGCCAGCGCCGTATCGCGTCGTCGACGCTGGTGTACCGGCCACCGCCGGTGAAGAGCAGCGACAGGAGCATCACGAAGTACATCGCGGCGAACTCGATCCCGTTGTTGAGGATCGTGATGCTGCCGCGCCCGGTGAGCCAGCGGTAGTCGCCGTGCTCGCGCAGGATCGCGATGGCGGCGGCCTTGCGCTCGGCGGCTTCCATCACGCGATCGTTGGCAAGCCAACTGCTCGAGTCCGACAGCACGAGCCAGCCGTTGTCCCAGTGCACGGCGAGCGCGGCGACGAGCATGGTGACCATCAGCGGAATGGCCACGATGCGCGTGCCGAGACCGATCAGGAGCAGGACGCCGCCGCCGAGTTCCGCGCCCATGGCGAGCGCCGCCATCAGTTCCGGAAACGGCATCCCCAGGCCGTTGCCGAACCACTGCACCGTACCCTCGAAACCCACCAGCTTGTTCCAGCCGGCCTGCATCATGACCGGTGCGAGGATCAGCCGCAGGAGGAGCGGCGCGATGCCGTCAAGCGGCGTGATTGCCTGGAGAGCACCGTCGTAGGTTTTCTCAGTTGTATTCAGCAGTGACATGGGCTTGTCCTTGGGATCCTGGGTCAGTGCATCTCGTAGGCGCCGGCCACGTTCAACGCGATGCCGCTCACATTCGGCGCCGTCGCCAGGAACACGGCGGCCTGGCCCATGTCGTCCACGGTCTGTGCCCGACCTAGGGGGATCATCTCGCGCATGCGCGCATCGAAGTCGCTCTCGGCCCGGTTCGCCATCAGGTGGTCGTGCCACATCGCCGTACCGACCATCCCGGGACACAGTGCGTTGACCCGGATCCCGTCCGGCGCGAGTTCCAGCGCGAACGACTGGGTGATGCCCACCACCGCGAACTTCGAGCCGCAGTAGGCGGCCATGCGCGGCGCACCGCGCTTGCCGGCGATCGACGCGGTGTTGACGACCGCGGCGTTGTCCGAGCCGCGCAGCGCCCCCACCGCCGCACGCGTCATCAGGAAGATGCCCTTGACGTTGACGGCGAAGATCCGGTCCCAGCGTTCCTCAGAGAACTCGGCGAGCGGCCCGCTGTCGACAACGCCGGCATTGTTCACCAGCACATCCAGACCACCGAAGGCGCCGATCGTCGCCTCGACGGCGGCGGCGCACGACGACGCGTCGGTGACATCGACAGGCGTGGCCTCCACCCCGAGTTCCGCCGCCGTCGCCTTGAGCTCCGACTCCGAAGCCAGTGCATAGCGCCAGCCTTCGGGATCGGCCAGATCGGCGATCATCACGTTGTCGCCGGCTTCACCGAACGCGCGCGCGATGCCCTTGCCGATACCCCGCGCGCCCCCGGTGACAAGAACGGTTCGATTTGCCATGGTTGCTACCCTCCCTTCCCTGAGCTCACCTTTAGCATACTGCGCGTTGTCCGACCGATGATGCTCTCCGACGTCCAGAGGCAGACCTTCGCGAAAGACGGGTTGCTGCACTTGCCCGGCGTACTTCCGGACGACATCTGGCGACCGCTCGCCGGACGCGTGCGGAGAGCCTTGCGGGATGCGGGGCTCGGTGATCCCGACGTGCCCCAGATCGAGTTCAAACACCGCCGCAAGAGGGCCACCCGGGCGTTGATGCCCCACCTCGGGGCGATCTACACCGACCAACTCTGCGCCGTCGCCACCCACCTGCTCGGCGGCCAAGCCGTTGCACGCCACCGGGCGCTGCTCCTTGTGACGCTGCCCGGCCAAAGCGCAATGGGACCGGTCACCCGGTGGTCGGTACCGCGACAGGTCTGGCACACGGACGCACCTCGGGTCGCGGAGCCCGGCGTGCCGGGTGTCATCGCACTCGGCTTCCTCGACCAGACAACCGCGGGCGGCGGCGGCACGCTGTTCGTGGCCGGCTCGCATAGGCTTCTCGATATGCCGGGTAAGGAGTTACGCTCCAAGGCATTCAAACGGGCACTGCGGAAGAAGCCGTACTTCAACGTCCTGCTCCGCGACGACAGTGCCGAGCGGACGGCGTTCCTGGCCAAGGAGCATCGGGTGGAAGGCGTTGACGTGCGCGTTGTCGAGTTGACGGGCGAGCCGGGTGACGTGGTCCTCGCGGATGCCCGCCTGCTCCACGCACCTGGGCCCAACGTGCAATCCAAGCCGCGGCTGATGGTCCGGGGGTTCTTCATCGGCGAGCCGCTCGCCGTGCACTACCGCACGTATTGGCCTGACTACGCGTCGCCGCCAGGCGACGCGCCTAGGAGCCCTCCCGACGCCGCCTGACCCACTCGCGCGCCTGGCGCCAAGAGCGCCGGACACCTCCGGTGGCGAGGAACTCCTCGGTCAACGTGGGTCGGTCCGCGGCGAAGTTGCGCCACACGGCCTCCGTATACGGTCGGCTCACGTCTGCCAAACTCGGGTAGAAGCCCCTGTTTTCGATCTCGCCGAGCACCTCCCGGTAGTGGTCGAAGACATGCCGGTCGAGCAACGTGCCCGCGGCCTGGACACTCGACAGGGCACCGCTGCCCAACTTCCCTACTTGTTTCAGCGAGCTCAACGTCACCAGGCCGGAGACGTCGAACGCGCTCACGCCCTGGCGTTGCGCGGTGTCGCCGATGCGGTCCCACAGGCGACGCAATTCGACCTCCGGGAGAACGCTGGCGACATCCACCTCCGCGAGCGACTCGCGGGTTTCGCGAACCGTCTGCCGCAAGCCCTCCACGGACAGAGGCGGCGTGTCGAACGCCGTCGCGGTGCGTTGGCTGGCATCGGCCACCACCTCGAGCAGGTCGTCCGCCTTCTGGACCCGCGCGGCGTCCTCGATGACGCCGCGCCTCTCGAGCTCCTCGGCAAACTCGCGAAGGTACGCCTTCGACCCGTAGGCGATGTCGCTCACCAGGGCAAGGATGAGCATCGGCGACACGTGGACGGTGGCGAGGCTCGCGAGTTCCACGAAGTTGCCCACGGTCTTGCGCGCAACGTAGTCGTCCACCCGGTCGTCCCGGGATGCAGATGAACGCTCTACGCCGCCCATGTCCTCCGCCATGAAGTCCAGCATCTGGCCGACGAAGACCCGATACGTCTTGGCATCGCGAAAGGCGCGCGGCAGCAGGACCGCGGCCGACTCCCGCAATGCGCCGCCGACGATGCCGGCGGTGCTGCGCACGGCGCGCTCGGGTAGCGACAGACCGTAGCGCAGATGACGACGAACGGTTTCCCGGACATCATCGGTTGCCATTTCGCGCTGTCTCCTCACCCCAACTCGTATGGATGTTAGCGCGACGAAGTTCTATATTGGCCGCGTCAAGCACACTGCCGGGGCCAGCCATGTCCGATTCATTCACCGAGGCATGCCTCGCCAACAACGCGAGTTACGCCGAAGCCTTCGACAAGGGCGAGCTGCCATTGCCACCGGCCGGCAAGACCGCCGTCGTCGCTTGCATGGACGCCCGCATGGATCCCGCGCGTCTACTGGGTCTCGAGGAGGGCGACGCCCACGTGATCCGCAACGCCGGGGGCGTGGTCAGCGACGACGTCATCCGCTCGCTTGTGATCTCGCAGCGCCTCCTAGGCACCGAGGAGATCATCCTCCTGCATCACACGGACTGCGGCATGGTGACGTTCAAGGACGACGACGTGAAGGCCGCCATCGAGGCAGACACGGGACTCCGACCGACGTTCGCCATGGAGGCGTTCCCCGACGTCGAGGAGGACGTCCGCCAGTCCATCCGCCGCATCGAAGCCTGCCCGTTCATCCCGGTCCGCAACCGCGTCCGCGGTTTCGTCTACGACGTCGAAACGGGACGCCTGGCCGAGGTCACGTGACCGTGGCAGCGCGCGCAGACCGCGTCGATCGGGTACGTGCCACGCTGCACGCCCTTCGCCAACTCGTGGCCGATCCGGATGACACGCCGCGCGTATTCGAAGTCACCCGTGCCCTGGGCCGGCCTTCGCTTCGTCGTGGTGCCCTCAGGTTCAAATCGACCCGGGTCGGACGCCGCGTACTCGCCGAGCGGATCGATCTGCTTGACACGCTCCGCGACCGCGTTCGGCTCGCGAAGCTACCGGCGGGGACGCTTGGCCGGACATACCACGACTTCGTCTACCGCGAGAACCTCTCCGCCGATGGACTCGTCGAGGCCAGCATGGCCGGTGGCTCGCATACGCGCTTTGACGATGCCGACATGAGGCGCTACGCCGAGCGGATGCGGGAGCAGCACGATCTATGGCATACGCTGACCGGCTACGGTCGCGATCCGTTCGGCGAGGTCTGCCTGCTAGCCTTCACCTACGCGCAGACCGGCAACAAGGGCCTGGGACTCATCGCCCTGGTCGGGACTATGAAGGGTCTCCAGAGGGCCGGCGCCCGGGTACCTAAAGCGGTCTGGACGGCGTACCAGGCGGGGCGCCACGCCAGTTGGCTGCCGGAACAGGACTGGGAACGGCTGCTGCGTCTCCCCGTGGCCGACGTGCGCCGGCAGTTGGCGATTCGGCCACCCGCGCGCGCCTATCGCGACGCCGCCTGAGTGAACGGCTGCCGAGCATGCCTCGCGGGGCTCGTCGCCACCATCCTTCTGTCCGTAGCAGCTTCTGCCGCACCGGAACGCTCGGTCAAGAGGACCCTGTTCGAACGGGAGAAGGAGCAGTCGCTCGAACTGGGCGGCGAAATCCGCCACGAGTACAAGCTTGAGCTGAAGTCCACCTTGCCCCAGCCCGACTGTCGGGCCGACGTGTCGATCTCCTACGTGCCGATGTACGACAAGGTCCGCGTCGAGACGACCGTTGAGCACGACGGCTGCGCGAAGTCGAACGGCGACTACACGGTGCGAGTCCGGACCCGGGGTTCGGACGGCGAAGTCGCGACACAGGACATCGACGAGTCATGGCGCCGTACGGACGCGGGCCGCGTCGAGACCACGAAGATCTACCCGCTGGATCCGGAGCGCGAACTGGTCTGGGTGCGCGTTCGCACGGAGCGCAAGACCAACTGCCGTTGCGACGACGGCGCCACGCCGTAGCGACCCCAGCAGTCCGCTAGGACCCTATCTCAACCGATCGCAAGCGCCGCGTCGGCGAACGCTGCGACCGCCGCGGTCAGGTCCGCAACGCGCTTCTTGCCAACGCTTTCCGTGAAGCAGAACGACAGGCGCAACTGGTTCAACCCGGCCCGCGGGTTGCGGCGCCGCGCATCAGGCGGGTAGAAGTCGTACATGGGAATCACGACGACGCCGTGCTCGGCAACGAGCCTGGAAACGAACGCGTCGTCGGTGGTGACATCGGGGTCGAGGAACGTGAATACGCTGAAGAACCCGGCTTGCGGCTCCGTCCAGCGGAACCGGTCAGGGTGAGCGCCTAACTTGGCCTCAAGTCCGTCAAGCAAGACCGTCCGGTTCTCGCGGTAGACAGCGAGCTTCTTCTCGGCCACGGGCCAGAGGGAGTCGCGGCGTTGGAACGCCTCGTCGAACAGAAGAGACTCGAACGAGCGGAGCGCCTGGGGGTTGTGGAACAGGATGTCGGCGCTGGCTTCGGTGAGCAAGAGGTCGGCGAGCGGTGCCCGTTCGCCGTTCTCGATTTCGACGACCGCCTCCGAATAGGCGAAGCCCACGCGCGGACCCGGCAACCCAATCTTGGAGCCGGTGAACAGGTGTACCGTCCGTGCCGCGTCGAGGGCGACGAAAGGCTGCGGCCGCTCCGACCGTTCGGCGTAGCTGATGTAGACGTAGGGGGCGTCCTCCACGATCAGCAAGCCCTCGGCGCGGGCGATCTCCAGGATCTCGTGGCGGCGCGCGGTGCTGAACGAGAAACCCGCGGGATTGTGGCCGTCCGGGACCGTGTAGTAGAAGCTACCTAAACGGCAGTCCGCGCCTTATAATCAACGCCTTAGACGCCGCTGGACGCCAGTGGACGCCAGCCAAAGTAACACACGCGAAAACACGCGAAACGGAAGGAACCCAACCATGAGAACCAAGGCACTCACGCCGGCGCGCTGCGAAGGCGCGAAACCCCTCAAAAGGACGTACACCTTGGGCGACGGTCGCAACGGCCACGGTCTGGCGCTCCGCGTCCTGCCGACCGGCACCAGAACCTGGACTCAACGGCTGCTCATCCAGGGGAAGATCACCAACATCGGACTCGGCGGTTACCCGGCGGTCGGACTCATCGATGCGCGGAAGCTCGCCGAGGAGAATTGGCACAAGTCGAAGGTGGGCATTGATCCGCGCCGACCGCGACAACCGAAACCCGCCGTGCGGCCGCCACGGCAGGAACGCATCGCCGCCGGCACCGCGACGGTTGACGATTGCCTAGTCGAGGTCGTGAACCTTCGTAGTGCCGAGTGGAAGCCGACATCCCGGGCCAACCAAACGCGGGACTGGTTGGCAGTCCGCCGACACCTGCCCGAACTCTTGGCCCGTCCAGTAGCGGAGGTCACCGCGCGGGAAGCGTTGCTCGCCATCCAGTCCCTGCCCTCGCCGACGATGGGGCGGGCAGTCCGCATGAGGCTCACGCAAGCGGTGCGATGGGCAATCGTCAACGGCCTTCGGACGGCCACCAATCCTTTCGAGGACATAACCGCCGTAATGCCCAAGAAGCCGCTCAAGCACACGCCGCACAAGTCGTTGCGTCCCGAAGCGGTCGCGAACGCCGTTGCGAAGGTGCGCGAGTGGGGCGAGTCCGACCGCCGTTACCTGAGCAGGGCGCTTGCGCTGGAACTCATGGTGCTGACCGGAGTGCGGGCCGGCGAAGCCTTCGGGGCGGCGTGGGCCGAGATCGAATCCGACATCTGGGTCATACCGGCGGAACGCATGAAGGCGAACCGCGAACATCATGTGCCGCTGACCGATGCCGCAAAGGACGTGTTCCGACGCGCCCGCGAATCCGGCCAAGGGCCGCTGGTGTTCCCGTCGCCGAGGGACGGCACGCGGATGCGGACGGCTCGCGCGTCCGAAAGCCTGCGGGCCGCTGGTGTCGGGAACTGTTCGCCGCACGGATTCAGGGCGTCCTTCCGCACGTGGGCCGGTGAGCAGGGCATAGACCGCGAGCTTGCCGAACTGTGTCTGGCGCACGAGATAGGCAACGCCGTCGAGCAGGCGTACAAGCGAAGCGACTACATCGAGCGCCGCCGCGCGGTCATGGCGAAGTGGGCCGACTTCATCGTCATCGGCGTCCGGTCAGGCTGACCACAACGCGCCCGTCCCGCGTCTCCACCTGATAGACCTGCAGCTTGCGGGGCGGCTCCCAGCGGGTCGCGCCAATCTCGATGTAGTCGCCGCCCCGGACGCGGGACGTGGACCGGGTGATCGGCAGCGAAAGCCTCATCGTCGCTTCCGGCAGGTCGCCGGTGCGCTCCGTCCCGTACACCCCTGCCGGCGCCGGACGCAGCACCCGGGCGGTGACGCGCGCCCGGTCGGGCAGCCAAGCGGTGACCACGGACATGGCGGCGATTATGGCCCCGCACATGGCGAAATCCACTACTATTCGGCCAAACCCACCAACCGGGAGCGCCGATGCTGAAATCGGACAAGCTGAAGCAGGAACAGGCCGAAAAGCGGAGCCGTCTCGCCGCCCTCGTCGGCAAGGACGAACTGACCGACGACGAACGCACCGAGGTCGAGACGATCACCGCGCGCATGGGCCAGTTCGACACCGAGATCCGCGCCGCCGAACTGGTGGAGGCTCGGGACGCGGAACAGCGCGCCCGCGAGTTTCCGAACCAGCCCGAGGGCGAGGATGCCGAAGCGCGCGAGCGCCGGGAACTGCGCGAGTCCATCCGGCTCGGCAACTACGTCGCCGCCGCGATCGAGCAGCGCGCGGTCGACGGTCGGGAAGCCGAGTACAACGCGGCGGTCGAACTGCAGGCGGTCGCCGCGTTTCCGCTGGAACTGCTCGCGCCTCCTCCCGAAGTCCGGCAACGCAACGTCGAGGACCGGGCGCAGACGGCGGTCGACACCGCCGAGAGCCAAAAACGCTGGCTCGATAGGTTGTTCTCGGACACGGCGGCCATGCGGGTCGGGGTCACGTTCGATTCCGTCGGCGCGGGCGTCGCGGCCTACCCGGTGACCACGGCGGGGGCGAGCGCCGCGCAGCGCGCCAAGTCCGAAGACGCCGTGGAGGCGGCGTGGACGATCGGCGTCACCGACATCAAGCCGACGCGGAACGCCGTCCACCTGACCTTCAACGAGGAGGACCGGCTGCGGATTCCCGACCTCGAAGGCGCGCTCAGGCGCGACCTGTCGGCGGCGCTCACGGAAGGCGTCGACCGGGCCGTGTTCGTCGGCGACGCCGGGTCGGACAAGAACACCGCCGACATCGCCGGCCTCACGACGGCCGCCGGCGTGGTGGACGCGCAGATCAAGCAGGCGGACAAGATCAAGGCCGCGGAGACGCTGGCCGCGTTCCTCGGGCTGGTGGACGGCAAGCACGCGAGCATGACTTCGGACCTGCGTTGCGTGCTGACGGTCGGCGCCCACAACCTGTGGGCCGGCACGATCGCGAACGCCGCCGCCGAGAACCAGACGCTGCTCGCCTTCCTCCGGGCCAACGGGCTGGCGTGTTCGGTGCGCGGCGACATCGAAACGGCGACGGAGGCGGGCGACTGGGGCGCGTTCGTCGGACGCGCCCGGGGCCTCGCCGGGGCCGGCGTGGCGGCGGTCTGGAACAGCGCGAGCCTCATCCGCGACCCGTACACGGCGGCGAAGTCCGGCCAGGTGCTGCTGACCCTCTCGCACTATTGGAACTTCGCCCTCCCGCGCGCTTCCAACTTCGCGCGCGTCAAGTTCGTCGCCGACTGACCGACCGTGGCGGGCGTCCTGCTGAGCGGCCCTGCCGGCGCGGGCAAGTCGCAACTCGCGCGGCAACTGCTCGCCCAACTGGAAGGTCCGGCGGTCGCCGCCGACTTCCAGTCCATCGTTGTCGCGCTGCTGCTGCTCGAGCGCGCTGGCGACGGTCGCTATCCGGTGCGTCCCGACTGGATTCTGCCGCTCGCCGAGTACGTCAGGCGCGCGGTCGTGACCGGGGCGGTCAACCGCGACATGTCCGTCGTGCTGACCAACTCGGACGGGGATCCCGAGCGCCGGCGCTTCCTGCTTGATCTGCTCGGCGACGGCGCAAGCGAGCGCGTATTCGACCCGGGCCGCGACGTGGTGGCCGCCAGGCTCGCCGACGCGGTGACCGGGCAGTTGTCCGCACAGTGCGAGAGCGCCATCGCCCGCTGGTACGCGAGGCTTCGACCATGAACATCGAGATTCGTTGCGCCATCGAGTACCGGGCCGACCAAGCCCGGCTCTCGCCCGGCCACTTGTCGGGCGTCCTGCTCACCTACGGGGAACGCGCCCGCGACCGCCGGGAAGTCTTCGCGCCCGGCTCGCTGAGTTGGCCCGACGATGGCGTTGTCCTGAATCTCGCGCATGACCGCAAGCGCCCTGTAATGCGCTGTACGCCGCTGTTGGAAGGCCGGGACGTTCGTATCGCCTTCGACCTTCCCGACACCACGGCGGGGCGCGACGCTGCCGTCATGGTGCGTAACGGCACCTTGCGCGGCTTCTCTGCCGAGTTCGTCGCCATCGACGAGGGGCGCCGGGACGGTTTGCGCGAAATCCGCGCGGCCCGCCTGGTCGGCGCGGGCCTCGTTGACGATGCCGCATACGGCAACTCTGCCGAAGTCCGGCGGTCGCAACTGCCACCCTGGAAGCGGAGCGCCGTCCTGTGGCTGTAGGGCTCCCGATCCTCGGGCGCACCGAGTGCGAGTCGTACACCTACGACGGCATCGACATGCCGACGCTGCGCCGCGCCGCCGGGCTGGACGCATCCAACAGGGACCACGAAGACGCGCTCGGGCGGGCGTACAACGCCGCCGTCGAGGAGGTCGCCGCCGCGCTCGGCATGGGGCTGGCCAAGCAGGAACGGCACGACTGGTACGACTCCCTCGAACGCCGGATGCGGCTGTCCGCGCCCGCGAGCGTGGTGGACGAGGACAAGCCGCGCGTGTTCGTCGTTGCAGGCGACGCGGAGACGGAGATCCCGGCGGCGGACGTGCGCCTGAGAGGCCGCTACGACGTGTATCTCGGCGGCACGCTGGCGAACGGGGAAGCGCGGGTGTCCTACCACTCCGACCCGGCGCAAGGCCGCTACGCGATACAGGAGGCCGTCCTGAGCCTCGCGATGTGGCGGTTCAGAAGCGGGCAGGGCGAACGCGGCACCGGCGGCCGACCGCTCGCCAAGCCGAACGTGCGGGCGGCGGTCAGGCGGTTCGCCGTCCGCGCCGATACTCAGGTGATCGGCTGATGTGGCCGTTCGCCCGGAGGCCCGAGCGGCGCGAGGCGTTGGACGGGTACACGTTGCAACTCTTGAGCGGCGACCTCGCCACCGCCGAGGGCACCAAGAACACGATCCTGGGCGTGGCCGCGCTCGAATCGTGCGCGCGCATCTACGCCGACTCGCTGGCCGCGTGCCGGGTGGAACCCGCCGGCCTCGCCCGTACCGTCACCCCCGACGTGCTCAGCCTGATAGGCCGCTGGTGCGTCAGGCGGGGGGAGCTCGTCTTCGCCGTCGAGTACGACGACGCGATGATGGCGCCGAGGCTGTCGGTCGCCGGCGACTTCGACGTTCGCGGCGGTACGCACGTGCCCGAGTCCTGGTCGTACCGCGTCACGCACTACGGCCCGACGAACACGAGGACGCGGGTGCTGCCGGCCACCGCCGCCTGCCATTTCATGTGGGCCACGGACCCGCGCCGTCCTTGGCGCGGCGTTTCGCCCATCGCCAACTCGCCCGCGACCGCGAAGCTCGCCGGCGAACTGGAGCGCGCGCTAGGCGACGAGGCCGGGTCGCCGGTCGGCTCGCTCATCCCGACAAGCGACCCGCCCGAGGACGGCTTCTTTGCCAATCTCGCCGAGCGCATCAGGAAATCGCGCGGCAAGGTGCATCTGGTGGAGTCGCCGTACAAAGTCAGCGAGGACCGCACCACGTCCGTACGTTCCGAATGGCAGGCCCACCGCTTCGGCGCCAACTATCCCGCGAGCCTGCCGACCGTGCGCGACGCCGTGTCCCTGTCCATCATTCAGGCGTGCGGCATCAGCCCGTCGATGATCCACGAAACAGCGGACGGCACGGCACGAAGGGAAGGCTATCGACAGTTCGCATACGGCAGTCTCGACCCGTTCGCCAGGCGGATCGCCGCCGAACTGAGCGCGAAGCTCGATACCCCTGTGACGCTGGACACCGAGTCCATCCACGCATCGGACACCGCCGGACGGGCACGCGCCGCGCTCGCCATCGTGCAGGCTCTGGCAGCCGCCGCCGAGAGTGGCGTCGATGCCGAGCAGGCGTTGAAGCTCGCCGGCTTCATGGCCGACACGGCGGACTGACCGCGAAGGCATGGGGGCACCCCTCTCCGCCCCCTTCGGGAACCTCCAAGGGGGGGCTATCGCCGGGGTTCTGCTCTGTGTAATCCGTCATGCTCCAGTTGCGACCCTTCCAGCGGCAGTTCATCAGGGAAGCCACCGACCCCTACGTTGACACGGCCGCCCTGTCGATACCGCGCGGCAACGGCAAGTCCGCGCTGGCCGGCCACCTCGTCGCCCGCGTCCTGACGCCGACCGACCGGCTGTTCGTCGCCGGTACCGAGTCGGTGTTGTGCGCGGCATCCATCGAACAGGCGCGCATCGTCTTCCGCTTCGCCAGGTCGTGGTTGGAGCCAACGGGCGAGTACCGGTTCCTCGACAGCGCGACCCGCTGCGCGATCACGCACCCGGACACCGGGACGCGCTTGCGTGTAATCGGCTCCAACGGCAAGACGGCGATGGGGCTGGTGAACTGCCCCTACGCGATCTGCGACGAACCCGGGGCCTGGGAAGTCAACGGCGGACAGCTACTTTGGGACGCCATCGACACCGCGAAGGGAAAGCCCGGCAGTCCGCTGAAGGCGGTACTCATCGGCACCCTCGCGCCGGCGTTCGACGGCTGGTGGCATGAAATCATCCGGGACGGGTCGCACGGCTCGCAGTACGTGCAGGCGTTGTGCGGCGACCGCGACCGCTGGGACCAATGGCCGGAAATCCGGCGGTGCAACCCGCTGTCGAACATCGATGCCAAGTTCCGCGCCAAGCTCCTGGAGGAACGCGACACGGCGCGCCGCGACTCCCGCCTGCGGGCGCGCTTCATGTCCTACCGGCTCAACGTGCCGAGCGCCGACGAGTCGACCATGTTGCTGGACGTGGACGACTGGCAGCGGACACGCCGGCGCGCCGAAGCCCTGCCGGCGGGCAAGCCGGCGGTCGGCATCGACCTCGGGGGCGGCCGCGCCTGGTCGGCGGCAGTCGCCATGTGGCCGTCGGGCCGGCTGGAGGCCGTGGCCGTCGCGCCCGGCGTGCCCGATCTTGAAGCTCAGGAAAAGCGGGACCGGGTGCCGGCGGGCACCTACCGGAAACTGCAGGCCACTGGCCGGCTGATGGTCGCCGAAGGCTTGCGGGTGCCGCCGGTCGCCATGCTCACCAGTGCGATAGCCGACATGTGGGGCGATCCTTCGGTCGTGGTCTGCGACCGCTTCCGCATCCACGAGCTTCTGGACTCCAAGCCGCGCTGCCGGGTGAAGTCCCGGCAGACGCGATGGTCGGAAGCCGGCTTCGACATCCGCGCCCTGCGGAAGTGGGCGAAGGACGGGCCGCTGTCGTGCCGCGGAGAAAGCGTCGGACTCATCACGGCTTCGCTGTCGGCCGCACTGGTCAAGCCGGACGATTCGGGGAACGTCAGGCTCATCAAGCGGGACGGGTCGAACAACACGGCGCGCGACGACGTGGCCGCCGCGCTGGTGCTGGCCGCCGGGGAAGCCGAACGCCGGCGGGCGCGAGCGCCGACGGGGCGTCAGGCCGTGGTCTACGAACTGTGAGCGGCCCGAGACAGACGGCGCGATGGCGCCGGTTCCGCGCCGGCATCATCGTGGAGCGTGGCGAGCGGTGCGAGCGGTGCGGCGCGGTCGGCAGCGCGCTCGAGGTCCACCACCGCGACAGACTGGCGGATGCCGACTCGCCCGAGGAAGCGGAGCGGCGATGCTTCGACCGTGGAAACTGCGAAGTGCTGTGCCGGGGCTGCCATATCGAGCACCACCGTCCGGAGCAGGATCCCGAGCT
>JAPOYV010000134.1 GCA_026706385.1 Gammaproteobacteria bacterium | reverse complement strand
TTGAAGAAGCACACCATGACCACCTTCCTTTTGCACACAACTCGGCACACTACTCTCCTTGTCTCAATGACCTGGTTTCGGGGTCGACTGCGCAACTGCGCAACGGGCCGGAGCCTTTCCGAGAACCGGCTCGATATAGCCTCCTCGCTCGTGCCACTGTGCGCCGGCGGCTTGCGGCTCAACCACACTGCCCCTAGGCATGGCCTGGCCCGACGCGGCCCTCGACGCCGTCCGCGAGAACCGCCTGCCGTCCTCGACGCAGGCCCCTAGCCTGCGGCGCCGTTGCCGCCTGGCCGGCGCTGTCAATAGGTAGTCTCTGCGCCCCGGCTAGGACGTTGCCCAGACGCAACCGCAGCTTTCCGGACATGTCGCGTGCGATGTCGCCGACACGCTGTAGGACGCCGCGCGCGTGTGTTCCCAACTAGCCTCGGGGACCGCGTCGAGCCCGGCGGTGAGTGGCCTGCTGACCCTGGAGCCGGATGGCCCCAAGCGGGCGAAGTAAATGGAGTTCATCGACATCTATGTATGCCAAGCTGTCGGAAAATGACGAGCGTCGCTACCGGTAGCTGTATCCCGAGGAGGGCGACATCGTGACAGGGTTCTTTCAACGGGTTCGCGAAGAGGGCTTGGAGCAGGGCATCGAGCAGGGCCGTGCCGAGGGGGAACGCGCCGCGTTGGTGCGGCTTCTCGAGCGGCGCTTCGGCGCCCTGCCGCCCGAGGCGGCAGAGCGGCTGCGACAAGCCCCCGAGACCGTTCTCCAGACCTGGGTCGACAACGTGCTGGACGCGAAAACGCTAGACGAAGTGTTCCGTACGACGCAGGGGACTGCGCAGGTCGAGTCGCCTTAAGCGCGCGCCCGGTGCGCGGGCCTCCCGGCCCGCAAAGAGCCACCGTCAACGCTGCCCCACCCCTCATTCCGCCGCGAAGAACTCCGTATACTCCCCCAACCGGCATCCAGGTGACGTCCCGCAGGGATGATGCGCCTCAAGCGCTTAAGGACGACCGCACAAGGCACCGCCGACGATGACCATTCAAGAGGACGAGCGCGTCGTGGGACGACGCGCTTTGCGGAACGGCCTGTCCGCGCTGCGCCGGCGGTTCTCCAATAACGTCAACGTCATCCAGACCGCGGCCGGCGTGGAACGGCTGTCGGGCAAGTCGCTGCACGCCAACTGGATCGTCGGCCGCGGCCTGTGCCTGTACCGTTGCGAGGACTTCGCCAACGTCCCCAAGAACCGCCGACGCGCCGCGATGGAACTGCGCATTCCCGTGTGGAGCCCGTTCGAGCACACGGGCCACCACTGCGTCTGGTCTGGCGGCACCGCCATGGTCTGGCTGTGGAACGCCGATGCCGTCGCCCAGGCGAACGGCGGCCCCGGCGCGCAACCGGACGCCCAGCGCGAGGTCCCGGAGACGATCTTCCTGCCGCGCCGGTCGGACGGCATCTACCTGCAGGCTTGCCAGCACGGCTTCGACCTCCAACATTGGCGCGACGGCGTCCTCCACGACTCCTCCTGGTCGGCCGACACCCCGACGACCGGTGACCTGACCGATTTCGGACTCCGCCAGGGCGGGCCCGCCCCCGAAGGCGAAGTCGCACCATCGCCCGCGGTCCTTTCGCCCGATCCCTGGGTCACGCCCGTCAGCCCCGCGGACTGGCTGGTTGCCAACGAACGCACGCTGGTCGCCACCGGCCTGGCCGCCCTGCTACTCGCCGCCGTGTGGCTGGAAGCTCGCATCTGGCATACGCACTGGGAGGCCAAGGCCGCGTCTACCGAGTTGGCTCGCCTCGAGGATGAACTCGGCCCGTTGCTGGCCGAGCGGGCGGAGTTCCTGCGCCTGCGCCAAGTCAATGAAGGCCTTGCGGCATTCCTCACGGAACCATCCCAGGCGTACCTGATGAGCGTCGTCGACCGCGCCATCCCGACGGAGAGCGCTACCTTCCAGCGGTGGAGCTACCAGCAACGCGACCTCACCGTGGTCGTGGAAGACCCCGCGCTAGATCCCATCACCTACATCGAGAGCCTCGAGAAGGAAGCCCTCCTCACCGGCGTACGTACTGCACTGACGAGCGACGCGGATCGCTTGGAGATCACCTTGCAGGTACAGCCGTGATTGCGTGGCGCAACGCCGTCTCGCGGTTGCGCACCGAACTGGAGGCCAAGCCACGCGTGCGTCTAGGCGCGTGGGTCGTCATCGGCCTGCTGCTCGTTTTCGGTCTCACGATCCAATCGGACCGCCTCGCCGAAGCCACCGCGGCCTACGCCGACGAGAGCCGCCTGCTGGCCGGTGCCCAGACGGCACTCGAGCGCAAGGACTGGCCGGAGTTGCTCGCGGCAGAACAGTCCATTCACGGCGAACTGGCCGCCCGCTTCTGGCAGGCGGAAACCGAAGGACTGGCGCAGGCGCAACTGCAACAGGCGTTGCGGGACGTCGCCGAGCGCCTTGATCTCCGCGATACGCGCATCCTCGCCAGCCTGACGCGCGCCGTACCCGACATCCCCGGCGTCTGCCAGGTGCAGGCCCGTTTCCGGAGCACGTACCGGCGTGGCGATGAACTGCGCCTGCTCTACGCCCTAGCGACGTTCGAGCGCAAGCTCGTGGCCGACCGCCTCGAACTCAGTCGCCGGAACTCCGCGGTGAGTGTAATGGTCTCCGCGTACTTCATCGGCTTGACCGCCGAAGCGTGCAGCGAAGACGGTGACCCTGAATGACCAACCACCGAGTCCAAGGTGCGTGCGTGCTCGGCCCGTCAGGTGATGGCCTATGACCACGCTTCCGCAGACCGGGCCACCAGCATGGCTGCACACGTACCGACGCCACTTGATATGGGTCGCGGGCGCCGCGTTCGCCTTGATCGTCCTCGCGTGGGTGGTTCCGGTCTCCAACCCGGCCGACGCTGCCAACGCCTCCGATCGTCCCTTAAGCGACGCGCCCCGAACCCCTCCGCGCGAGGATCTCACCGCCTTCCTCGACGTCAACCGCTGGGGCATCTCCCTGCGCGAAATCAACGACCGCATCGCGCAAGAAGCGAGCCAAGACCGCCGGGCAGGTTTGAACCCGGCACTGAAAGCACTGGGCTACGTGGGTCTCGTCGTGGAAGCCGCCGCCAACACCGTCCTCTTGACCACGACCGAGGGCACGGTTGCCCGCTTGGAGCCTGGCCATGTTTTGCCGGACGGTCGCGTCTTGGCCGCGGTGGAAGGCAACAGCATCACGTTGCGCTCGCCGGAAACCGGTGCAATGGACGTGCTGGAACTGTTCCCGCGCCCGCCAGCAGGAGTGGAGTCTGGCAAGGAGGCCGAGTGAGCGAACGCGACGATCCGGCGTTGGATAGGCCCGACCTTGAGGACCTGTCTGCGCTGGGCTACATCGTGCCGCGTCGGTACTGAACTGTGCGCACGTCCGGATTCGTCTTGGTCGCTACGCTCTGGGTCCTGGCGGGGCTGACGGTCTTGGCGGGGTACATCCACAGCGTGACCACGACTAGCGTCGAGCGAGCGACCGTCGCGCGCGTTGGCTTGCAGCGGGAGCTGGATCGGCGCAACACGGAAACCACGCTGATCTACCTTTTGGCCACGAACCGCAAGAGCCACCGTGCGCTCATCCTGCAACCAGAGCAGAGCTTCGGGGAGTTCGACCTTCCCAGCGCCGACGCTCCCGAGGTCGCTTTGGCGGGGGAAACCTACGCCGGCCTCGGCGACGTACTGTTCGCCATTCAGGACGAGTCCGGCCTCGTGCCCGTCAACTCGCCCGTCTACCCCATGTTGCGCGCTGCCTTGGAGACCGTCGGCGTCTCGCGGGCAAACGCCACGCGCTTGATCTCTCGCGCCAAGGACTACGTTGACACCGATGATTTGCCGACCCTAAATGGGGGCGAACGTTATGAATATTCGCGGCGCGGGTTGCCGCCGCCCCCCAATTGGCTCATGGCGACACCCATGGAACTTGAACAGGTTCAGGGGTTCTCGGACTTGGTCACACGGGATCAGTGGCAAAGGCTCCGCGGCATGCTCACGATGCGTCAGGCAACGAGCCCCAACTTCAACACGATGCCCGCGGACATCGTCCGGGCGGTGCTGGACGACCAGGCGGCGGCCGACATACTGGCGCTGCGCGCGAGTGGTTCCGTCGTGCGCACTCTCCCTTATGGCGGCTTTGCAGACGTCATGGACGACATCGAGCTACGTATGCGCGTCTCTGACCGCCTGCGCATCGCAACCTGGTCACCTGGCACAGCGCAGCGCGTGGTGGGGATCCAGTTGACCGCCTACACGGATGGTTCGGCTTGGCGCAAAGACTATAGCTACACGGCGCCGAGGCACCAGGACCCAACCGGATCTCCGGAGCGGCCTGTCGTTCCTGAGACCGCACTTCTACATTAGTCATCGTGCTGGACTTGGGGGCTGATGCCTTTAGCTCGTGTGCCGACGCGGTGGGCGACGGAACGGCCGGTGCCCCATGTGGTCTTTGATTTGTAAACTAGCCGCCGGATCCGTTGTGTAGGCACAAGCGAAATGGAGGTCGTCTTGAAGAGGCTATGTCTGCCATCGATGGTTCTTGT
Source organism: Gammaproteobacteria bacterium (assembly GCA_026706385.1). Lineage (GTDB taxonomy): Bacteria > Pseudomonadota > Gammaproteobacteria > Pseudomonadales > Azotimanducaceae > VXYL01. The sequence continues at coordinate 63,373 of JAPOYV010000134.1, read as the reverse complement.
CCTCGGGTTGGTAGCGGCCTGCTCTCCCCTCAAGGTCGCTCCGTTGCCAGAACCCATCCGAGGACCTCTCGAAGGCCTGGAACCGCAGACTGACGCGGCGCCGCCAGAGGCCCCCGCCCGGCAGACAACCGTCTCCGCTACCCCGGGCGTGGTCATCCAGCGTTCGATTGCCGAAGGGCTCGCCGACCAGCTGGGCGAAGGGCTCACCGGCGACCCGATCCAGGTCACGTTCAACGAACTGCCGTTGATTGCCTTCATCAACGAAGTGTTCGGGGAACTGCTGGACATGTCGTTTGCCATCTCGCCGCCGCTGCAGGCCCAGGCAGACCTGGTCACGTTGAGGCTCACGGAGCCCGTCTCCCCTACCCAGCTTTTTGCCGCGGCGCGGCGGGTCTTGGCAAGTTATGGGATCGACATGCGCGACGAGGACGGCGTGCTCACCTTCTTTGCCAACGACGAAGTTGCGGGTGGTGAGGTACCACTGATCGTCAGCGGGCGGACGTTGCCCGAAGTACCCCCTTCCCACCGGACGATCTTCCAACTCGTCCTGTTGAAGGTGACCAGCCCGTCATACGTCCGCTCGTGGTTGCTTGAACTCTTCGATCGTGAGGCCTTGGAGATCATCGAGGATCCGGATCGCAATACGGTGGTACTGCGCGGCAATCGACGGATCGTTGAACGTGCGCTCAATATGGTGGAGGTGTTCGACCAACCCGCGCTCCACGGCCGTCACGGGATCATCATCGAGCCGGCGTTCCTGAAAGCCGAGGCACTGGCCGACCTGTTGTCCAAGGTGCTCACGGTGGAGGGATACGTGGTCTCCCGCGACACCATGGGCGGTTCCGTCATATTCGTGGTGCTGGATGACCTCAACAAGCTGGTCGTTTACGCAACGGACCGGGCGACCTTGCAGCGCACCGAGGACTACGCGCGCTCATTCGACGAGGAGCACCGCGAGTCCATCACCGATGCCCTGTTCACGTACGAGGTCCGCAATACGCAAGCCGAGTTGCTCGCGGAGACCCTCAACCAGGTGCTGCCTGCCACGGATCGAGGGACTGTGCGGCCGAGCACCGACTCTGACGACAACGAGGCGCAGCCGCAGCCAGCGGGTGGCGGGGCCATCGTGGTCGACAAGAACAACAACCTGCTGCTGTATCGCGGGTCGGGCGCGCAGTGGGCCGAAATACTCGAGATCATCGCCAAGCTCGACAGGCCAGTGCCGTCGGTGCTGGTTGACGTTGTGATCGCGGAGGTCACGCTGGGCGACGAGCAGGCCAGCGGGTTCGAGTTCGTCTTCGACGGCGTGGCTGGCAGCAGGAGTTTCTTCGGCGGCACGCTCGGCGCGCTGGGGGTGGGTGCCAAGGGTGGGACGCTCACTTTGGATAGCGCGGGCCAAACGCGCGCCGTGCTCAACTTCTTCGCGGAGAACAGCCTGGTGGTAATCCGGTCCAATCCGCGTCTGCTGGTGAAGAGTGGTGCGACCGGGACGATCCAGGTCGGCAACGAGATTCCGACGATCTCGCAGATCGCCGAGCGCGGAACCCAGATCGAAGGCTCCACGAACATCCTGCAGCAGGTTTCCTACCGCAACACCGGCGTTTCGCTCGAATTCACGCCGATCGTGCAAGCCAACGGCCTTGTGGACCTGGAGATCTCGCAGGTGCTGAGCGAGGCCCGCCCGACGGCGGCGACCAGCCTGGACGGCACACCGACGATTCTGACGCGCGACATCACGACGAGCTTGACGCTCCGCGACGGTGCGGCGTTGCTGATGGGGGGGTTGATCGCGAACAGCCAGAGCGATGGGAGCACGCGGTTGCCGGCCCTCGGCAGCGTGCCTGTCCTCGGGCGCTTGTTCAGATCCGAGAGCTACCAGAACGATCGGACGGAGCTGATCGTCATGGTTATTCCCTACGTCGTGACCGATTATCAGGCGGGTGTGGAACTGACGGAGCGTGTGAAACAGCGGTTGGAACTGCATGAGGAATTCCGCCAGTAGCGTTGGTCTGGGAACCCGGCGTGCCCGTGGTTGCCGAACCTGCGTGTCCGGTGGGACGCACGTTGGCAAATGGGTGACCAAGCTATTGACATGCAATCGAAAGCGTGTATGGTCCGAGGAGTGTCCACTAGGTTGTGGGCGATCCGGCCGGGGAGGGTTGCTGCCGGTGCTGGTCTCGATGGCGTGTCTCGTGTGAACAGAAACCGGGTTACAGCGTTGTCGGAAGCGGCTAGAATGCGGCGGTCCCGGGCGCAAACTGGTCCCAAGGGACGGGATCGAAAACGATTGGAGAGTAACGACTCATGGTCATGAAGAAACTGAGGACAGCGGCCGCGGCCGCGTTGGCGGTGGTGTTCGCGGTCGGCGCCTGGGCGCAGGCCGCGGGCGACTACGTGAACGGGGCGTTCGAGGTGTCGGCGGGCAACAACGGCCACACCTACGCGCTGGAGGAGATCGTCGGCACCGGCAAGGTGTCGGGCTACCCGACGTATTCGGCCGCGCCGGCGGCCGGCGACGTGCCGACCGCGGCTTCGGCGATCGAGGCCCTGCTGGGCTTCGGCGCGAACGACGGGATGCGCCCGTACGTGATCCTCGAGGCCCGGTCGGCCGACGCCGCAATGGCGGCGGACAGCAAGGGCCTGATCACGTTCGCGCTGGGAGGCGCGAAGTTCGCGACCTCGGTGCGCAACAGCGACCTAGTCGCCATCGCGGGGCAGACCGATGCGCAAACAGCCACCGGCTTCAACACCGTGGCCGCCGAGGCGGCTGCAACCTTCGCCGTCCTGAGACGGTCGGAGGGCGGCGCCGCGGGCGACAGCTCGGTGACGTTCGAGGTTCAGATCGCGACCGGCGGGAGCTTCGGGGAAGCCCGCACCGACAGCGACAGCAGCGCAGATACCCCGAGCCTTGGCGACATGTTCGTACTTAAGCTGCCGGCCCTGGACGGCGTCTCGGCAGGCGGGGTGACGGTGTCGGTTTCGACGGACAGCATCACGACGAACTTCCCGGTGGTCGACATGGTCGAGCGCAAGGTGATGAAGGACGGCGCGCTGGTGGACGACGACGTGGCGATCAGCACGCGGGTCATCCCCCGCGCGGCGGACGCGGTCATGCTGAGCATGAGCCCGGAGATGTCCTACGCGGACATCGACGTCGAGGGCCGCATGCAGCTGGTGACGGGCGGCACGCCGCCGAAGATGACGAGCCTGATCGAGGTCGGCACGGTGAGCGTGATGCTGACGCCGGGCGTCCTGCAGTCGAACGGCAAGGCCTTCGGGTTCGACGCCGGGGGCGCGGGCCACGCGGTGGTGACGGTGTACGGCGTCGGCGACACGGACATGGTGTTCCTGGACACGGTCGCGAACCGCGGCGGTCCGGTGATGGACACCGGCGAGGAGCTGGCGGTGTCGGGCGGCATGGCGACGAACGACTTCTCGCTGAGCGGTCTGCCGTCGAGCGCGAAGCTGTACGTGATGGTCGACGGCAAGCGGACGCTGAGCCCGGGCACGATCAAGGCGACGGCGTCGGTCTCGTTCCGCAGCGGCATCGCCGACCTGATGTGGCTGGCGGCGCCGCCGTGGGTCGGCGTGGCCGAGCCTGGCATGGCCACGGTGCAGGTGCGCTACGCGGGCACCGACGGCATGCTGCCGCGGGCCTACGCGATCGCGCCGATGTCGAGCGGCGACACGAGCAACGTGCGGGTTCGCTGCGACGACAGCAGCGACTGCCAGATCTTCCTGGCGTGCACGGACACGGCGGGCAACGACGTGTTCGGCAAGGTCTCCGCGATGATCCCGGCGCGTGCGACGATGACGCTGCGCGACGGCGGCGGCGGCTCGGCGATGGACCTTCGCGAGGTGTTCGGCGAGGACGCCTGGATGGAGGGCCGGCTGGCGTGCGACGTGATCGCGCCGGACCGCAACGTCGAGGTGCAGGTGCTGACGCGCTCCGAGGGCGTGCTGGTCAACAACACCTACGTGTCCGGCGGCTGAGTCCGGACCCGGGCGGCGGGCCTCGGCCTGCCCCCGGCCAAGAGAAGCGAACCCCCGGTCCCAGGAATGGGGCCGGGGGTTTTTCTTTTCGTGAGGGCGGGGCCCTGGTCGGCTTTGGTTTCTCGCCTCGCTGCGGACGCCGCTGCCTTGGCGAAGACGCGCGTTCGCGGACGCGACGACATTTTGCAAAAGAAACGGTTGCAGCGTTGCGCGAAGCGGCTAGAATTGCGGCAAGTCCTAGGCGGGCACTGCCGGTTTCCGGGACGGGGTTTGAGAACACTGGAGAGTAACGACTCATGGTCATGAAGCAACTGAGGACAGCGGCTGCGGCCGCGTTGGCGGTGGTGCTCGCGGTCGGCGCCTGGGCGCAGGCCGCGGGCGACTACGTGAACGGGGCGTTCGAGGTGTCGGCGGGCAACAACGGCCACACCTACGCGCTGGAGGAGATCGTCGGCACCGGCAAGGTGTCGGGCTACCCGACGTATTCGGCCGCGCCGGCGGCCGGCGACGTGCCGACCGCGGCTTCGGCGATCGAGGCCCTGCTGGGCTTCGGCGCGAACGACGGGATGCGCCCGTACGTGATCCTCGAGGCCCGGTCGGCCGACGCCGCAATGGCGGCGGACAGCAAGGGCCTGATCACGTTCGCGCTGGGAGGCGCGAAGTTCGCGACCTCGGTGCGCAACAGCGACCTAGTCGCCATCGCGGGGCAGACCGATGCGCAAACAGCCACCGGCTTCAACACCGTGGCCGCCGAGGCGGCTGCAACCTTCGCCGTCCTGAGACGGTCGGAGGGCGGCGCCGCGGGCGACAGCTCGGTGACGTTCGAGGTTCAGATCGCGACCGGCGGGAGCTTCGGGGAAGCCCGCACCGACAGCGACAGCAGCGCAGATACCCCGAGCCTTGGCGACATGTTCGTACTTAAGCTGCCGGCCCTGGACGGCGTCTCGGCAGGCGGGGTGACGGTGTCGGTTTCGACGGACAGCATCACGACGAACTTCCCGGTGGTCGACATGGTCGAGCGCAAGGTGATGAAGGACGGCGCGCTGGTGGACGACGACGTGGCGATCAGCACGCGGGTCATCCCCCGCGCGGCGGACGCGGTCATGCTGAGCATGAGCCCGGAGATGTCCTACGCGGACATCGACGTCGAGGGCCGCATGCAGCTGGTGACGGGCGGCACGCCGCCGAAGATGACGAGCCTGATCGAGGTCGGCACGGTGAGCGTGATGCTGACGCCGGGCGTCCTGCAGTCGAACGGCAAGGCCTTCGGGTTCGACGCCGGGGGCGCGGGCCACGCGGTGGTGACGGTGTACGGCGTCGGCGACACGGACATGGTGTTCCTGGACACGGTCGCGAACCGCGGCGGTCCGGTGATGGACACCGGCGAGGAGCTGGCGGTGTCGGGCGGCATGGCGACGAACGACTTCTCGCTGAGCGGTCTGCCGTCGAGCGCGAAGCTGTACGTGATGGTCGACGGCAAGCGGACGCTGAGCCCGGGCACGATCAAGGCGACGGCGTCGGTCTCGTTCCGCAGCGGCATCGCCGACCTGATGTGGCTGGCGGCGCCGCCGTGGGTCGGCGTGGCCGAGCCTGGCATGGCCACGGTGCAGGTGCGCTACGCGGGCACCGACGGCATGCTGCCGCGGGCCTACGCGATCGCGCCGATGTCGAGCGGCGACACGAGCAACGTGCGGGTTCGCTGCGACGACAGCAGCGACTGCCAGATCTTCCTGGCGTGCACGGACACGGCGGGCAACGACGTGTTCGGCAAGGTCTCCGCGATGATCCCGGCGCGTGCGACGATGACGCTGCGCGACGGCGGCGGCGGCTCGGCGATGGACCTTCGCGAGGTGTTCGGCGAGGACGCCTGGATGGAGGGCCGGCTGGCGTGCGACGTGATCGCGCCGGACCGCAACGTCGAGGTGCAGGTGCTGACGCGCTCCGAGGGCGTGCTGGTCAACAACACCTACGTGTCCGGCGGCTGAGTCCGGACCCGGGCGGCGGGCCTCGGCCTGCCCCCGGCCAAGAGAAGCGAACCCCCGGTCCCAGGAATGGGGCCGGGGGTTTCTTTTGCTCTACGGCCAGGCGAAGCATCATTGGCGTGATGCCGCAGCCAATGTCTCCTAGGCCCCACGTAAACGGAGCGAACCCATGGCCAGCCACATGAAGATCGGCACACGCACCTTGGCGGTGTGCGCTCTGACCGCCGCGGCGGCTGCGTCATCGGAGCACCTTTGGGAGGTTCCGGCCACTTCCGATGCGCCGACGGTTATCCGCGTGCAATGCCTTGAGTGGCCCGGCTGCGAGTTCAGCGCGGGGTGGTTCCACCGCAACCAGTACCTGCTGAACGAGCGTTCGTTCGAGCTCGGTTACTTGGAGACGTCCGACTATACCGTTGAACGAGGCGACATCCGCCACATTCAGTCCGCGAACCGCATCGTCGTCTATGTGGTCGGGGAAGATGGGACGCCCATCGGGGACGTGCCGCCACTCGGTACGATTCTTGATGTCTTCATGGAACAACGTGGTTACACCGGTGCCCATCAATACGCGAGTTCGCGCTGCGAGCAGGCCGCGGACTGCACTAGCGACGAGTACTGGCGCATCAAGAAGGCCGTGCTCAGTTTGGCAGACCATCCCGATGATGTGGCCAATCGCTGCGCTTTCGATATTTATGTCGACGAGGGTTACGAGGAGCGGAACGGCGAATTCGGTCTGGATGCATCACGACTCGGTGCCGTTCTTCGCTCGTTCCATCGGGATCGGGTTGGTACCGATGGGAACAACCGAATCATGGTGCTGACGTCCGATCGGGACATTCGCGATGTGGCTAGCGACATCTTCGTCGAGTGTTGCGCCAAGGACTCAGACCGACGCAAGCATCGGCTTTGTGACTGGTCTCCGATAGCGAACTAAGGCCAGAGAGATTTCGTGTAGATCCTGGTTGCCGACGGTGCGTTGCGACTGAAACACATCGGACGGTCCCGGGCAGGCCCGGTTCTCGTTGTGCGTCAGGTTAGGTCTTGATACGGTGCGCCGGTATGCCGTCCGTACCGGGGTTGGGCTGACCGCGCAACCTTCACAGCGTTTGGTGCATAGGGGTCGGATGCGGTGCGGTGTGGGCTCTTTGTGTTTGAGGCATTGCGCTGCCGGCGTGTAGCATCCCGCAAGTCCACAAGACGACATGGGTGTCGAGCCAATTTCAGGAGGGAGGATGACTTTGACTGTTCGACGGGCTGGCAAGTGCATGCTTGCACTGGTGCTGATCGCCACACCGATTAGCGTGGGGCAGGCCACGACGGTGAGCATAGATGCGCGCATCACCCGGACTTTGGCGGCGGCCGATGGCCGTTTCGGTGGCTGTATGGCCGCATTGGACGAAGCGCCGTCAGATCATGGCCTCGATTGCCCCGCCGGCAGCAAGTGGGTGACGTTTAGTTGTACGGGCGAACACACGACGACGGCTGACGCTTTGCGCATGTATGACTCCGCGCAACTGGCGTTCGTCACGGGCCGCCGGGTACTGGTCTGGGTGGACGACACGCGCAAGCACAACGGCCACTGCTTTGCCTCGCGTATAGACGTGTTGGGCTCGTGACGCTGTTCCGGGGGCGACGGACGGGTACGCGAACCCCGCGATCCGGCCGAGACGGAGCGATGTCATCGTCGATGGCCCGGCCTTCCATCAGCCGGCGGACGCTCGTATGGCTAGGACTCCTTGTCGGCGTTGCGGCGACTGCGGTCTGGGCAGAGAGCGGGTCCGAGGCGGAAGTGCACGTCGTGGACCTCAATCTCCGCGCGGCGGTCGAGAAAGCGCTTGGCGTTCAGCCGGGCAATGCGATCCGGCGGTCGGATATGGAACGGCTGGTCGCCGTAGATGTCTCTGGTTCCGCCTACGACGTTCACGAACTGACGGGGCTCGAGTTCGCTGTCAACTTGGAACGGCTGAACGTCCGCGGCAATCGCATCTCGAATTTGGGACCGCTGGCGGATCTACGTCGCCTCAATCGACTCGAGCTGGACGATAACAACGTCACTGACATCTCTCCGCTGACGGAGAACGAGAGTTTTGGGGTTGGGGATCAGGTTTTCCTGGCGGGGAACCCCCTTAGTGCCGCGTCCATGGGTGAGTTGATACCGCAGCTTGAGTCGAATGGCGCGTTCGTTGGCTTCCGCGACGACCACGGGAATGCGATCTTGACGGCGACCTCGTTGGCCCTAGGCGAAACGCCGAGCGGCGGCATCGGCAGTACTTCCGACTCTGACTACTTCCGATTTGAACTCCTCCTTGCAGCGGATGTCGTCGTCTTCACGACGGGCGGGAACACGCAGGGCGACTTGCTGACGGATACGGGGCGGCTGTTGGTTTCGGATTCGTCAAGTGGTGCGTTCGACAACTTCCTGATCCGCGAGCATCTCCAACCTGGCCGTTACTACGTGCGAGTGACGGGTGTCCGCGGACCGTACACACTCCACGCAGTGGGAGGCGCCCCGGTCCAGTTCGCGGATGCCAGCCTTCGCGCGCTCGTTGGCGAAACACTGGGCGACGCGGCAGGCGACGGCTTCTCCTCCTCGGAGTTGGCGACCCTCACCGGGGCACTGAACGCCCGAGGCGCTGGAGTGCGCAACCTTGATGGTTTGGAGTTCGCGGTCAACCTGACCGGCTTGAATCTCAGCCGGAACGGACACTTGGATGACCTAAGGCAATTGTCGAGTCTGGTTAGCCTCGCCGATGTCGATCTCGAGCGTACCGGGGTGTCCGAACTCACGCCGCTGCTTGCCAATTCCGGTTTCGGCCCTGGTGACAGACTGTTTCTCGGTGGCAGCGTGCTTTCCGACGAGGCCTTGAATGCGGCTATCCCGGCGCTCGAAGGCCGGGGCGTGTTCGTTGGCCGCACGGATGCGCACGGCGACGATATCGACACGGCGAGCCCGATCACCTTGGGCGATGCCGTCTCGGCATCAATCTATCCGGCCAAGGATCGGGATGTCTTCCGGTTGCGGCTTGGGGCGTCGACCGACGTGGTGCTCTACACGACTGGAGACGTCGACGCTTCCGTTGTGCTCTATGACGCGCGACGTCGCCGACTGGGCGCCTACGACGCGCAGGAACCGGGGAACGCCAAGATTTCACGAGCGCTCGATGCAGGGGATTACTACGTCGAAGTCCGGGCGGCCGACGAGCCGACCCGCGGCCCTTACGTCGTCCACGTGCATGAGGATCCGAATGCGGCGATCCTGCCGGATTTGAACCTGCGCACAGTGGTCGCGAACACGTTGAACAAGCCGCCGGAAGCCGCGATCAGAGCGGTTGATCTGGCGGCGATGACGTCGCTCCAAGCCGCTGACTCGAGCATCCGTAGCCTCGCCGGTCTGGAGCATGCCGTCAATCTAACCCACGTCGACCTTGGCCGTAACCGCGTCGTGGACGTCGAGCCGCTGTCGCTGGTTCGCGCGCTCAAGGAGTTGCGCCTCGAAGACAACAGGGTTTCGGATGTTGGTCCACTGGTGATGAACAGTGGCCTCGGGCACGGTGATCTCGTCTTTCTTCAAGGGAACCCCCTGTCGCGGAGGGCAAACGGCCAAGTCGCGGACCTGATCGCCCGAGGTGTGTCCGTCGTATTTGCGGACGACCATGCGAACCAGCCTTCGGGAGCGACCGCCCTAGCCCTCGGCGGCAACCTTGCCGCGTCGATCCATCGCGCGTCGGACCAGGACCACTTCCGGCTGACGTTACCCGGCGAGTTCACGGAGGTCGCGGTTTTCACGACGGGGGAGGTGGATCTTGTCGGTACGCTGTCGGACAGCCGCGGGGCGCAATTGGCGGCAGACGATGACGGCGGATCGGCCGGCAACTTCCTGTTGCGCGCCACACTCCCGGCCGGTGACTATTTCATCAAGGTGGCGGGCTATGCTGATGCGGTCGGGACCTACGTGGTTCACGCCATCGTGGACGAGCAGGTGGAGATCGCGGACACTCAGCTTCTCGGATACATCGAGCGCGCGTACTTGGGGTCTGGTGCCTCAGTTAGGACGGGCGACTTGGCCCCACTCCAGGTGTTCGACGCCGCAAACTCGCGGATTACGGACCTTGCCGGATTGGATGCTGCCGTTAGCTTGCGGCACTTGACGCTACGCGACAACTCGATCGACCAGTTGTCACCGCTCTCCGGGATGACAAGGCTCGCCGAGCTGGATCTGGAGGGCAACGAAATCTCGGACATTGCTGCACTGGTGGCCAACACGGGCCTAGGCCCAGGGGATAAGGTGATCTTGGCTGGCAATCCGCTGAGCCAGACCGCGCTTGACGTCCATTTGCCAGCCCTCGAGGAGAGGGGTGTTTTCGTGGGCTTTGGCGATGACCATGGCGATCGGACAAGCACTGCCACCCTATTGGCGCCGGGCACTAGGGCCGCCGGGGCGCTGTCAAGCGTCGACGACGAGGATGTGTTCCGCCTCGAACTCTCCGAGGCCACCGACGTTGCGATATACACGACCGGGCCGACGGACACGGCCGGGCGCATAGGTGGTGCCGGCTCGAGTCGCGTGGCCGTCGATTCGCACGGCGGACGGGGAGACAACTTCATCATTCGTCGCCGCCTCGGTCCCGGTGTCTACTACGTCACGGTGAGCGGATCTCGCGGATTCGCTGGCATCGGACCGTACGTCCTTCAGGCCGCGATTGCGCCGACCGTCCCGCCGGTCAACATAACCGTGATGCGCGACGGGTCTTCGCTCGTCGTCACCTGGGACTCCGTGCCGAACGACCTTGCCGGGGGCCTCATCACCCGCTATCGCGTCATCGCAACGCCATCGGACGGCGGAGAGCCGATCACGTGCACGACCAGCCCCGACGCCCGGGGTTGCACGATCGTTGGTCTTGCGGACGGCGTGGACTACACCGTCACGGTCCGTGCGGTCAACGCAGTTGGCCTTGGCCCTGTTGGCACGGTTGCGCCGCCAGAAGGGACGGCTGTGGGCGAGCCGTTGGCTAGTTTCTGGCGCGGGTGGCGCCTGAGCTTGGCTGCGCCACCTGAGAAGGAGAACGTCGGCGAATGACCCGACCTCGCCGGTGCCACGGCACCAGGAACGGTTTGATGTCGAGGTTCTCGACCTGACGGTGGGACAACCGCTGTCTCCGCCCGCCACCGTGCTGCGCGGTTTCCGGCACACGTCGGTCGTACACGCTGCATGGGCCGCGACACAGGCCTAAACTTGGGTCTCATGGGGTCTCCTCGTAGAAATCGCGACGCGCCGGAAACCCGGAGGGGCGTCTCTTGCTCGACAGCGTAGGCGTACACGCAGTCGTGCAAACGGGCAAGCATGCATGCGGCGGATGTCGCGTTAGTGTCCGGACCTGTCGCGTAGCAGCGCGACGAGCCAGCCAGGAAGGGAGGCACCTGCGGCGCGCTTTGCTGTAAGCTAAGCCCTGCTACGTTGCGTCGGAAGCCGTCGTAGCCGAAACTTGGGTGCAGCGGCCTAACCTTCGCGGCGAAGCTGCAAACGAGTCAGACGCAGTGCCTTTTGGTCTAGGCTCAGGGAACCCGCATTGGGTACGGCAGGCCACAGGTCGCGGCATCTGGATTCAGGAGGGACCATGACTACGACGATTCAACGGGTCGGTAGGTATGTGCTTGCGTTGGTGCTGGTCGCCACACCGATGAGCGTGGGGCAGGCCACGACGGTGAGCATCGATACGCGCGTCACCCGGACTTTGGCGGCGGCGGATGGCCGTTTCGGTGGCTGTATGGCCGCATTGGAGGAAGCACCGTCGGCTCATGGCCTGGATTGCCCTGCGGGCAGCAAGTGGGTGACGTTCAGTTGTACGGGCGAACACACTACGACGGCGGACGCCTTACGCATGTACGACGCCGCGCAACTGGCGTTCGTCACGGGGCGCCGGGTACTGGTCTGGGTGGACGACACGCGCAAGCACAACGGCCACTGCTTTGCCTCGCGCATAGACGTGTTGGGCTCTTGACGATTTCCGCGGATCCGACCTAGCGGCTTTCCCGCCGCGCCGTCTCGCGCGTCAGCGACATTCGCTGGCCACCTCAAAGCGAGGCGGCGCGGCGATCAGCCTTGGGCAAGGAGCTGTTTTGATCTGCTCGATCTGGCCGCGCGACACGCCTCGGCAGGCGCGCGCGGGACGTCGTCGCTACGAATCGCTTGCGTGAAGGTCCCTTGGTTTGCTCGGCGACGGGCTGTAGGCTCTCTGGGGTTGGAGCAGGTTCGGAGGAGTCAATGCCCTGCCTGGTTCGCAACCGCTCCGGAACGTGGACAAGGCTGCTCTTGAGCGAGACGAAGGCCGTCGTGTTCGCAAGTGCCACGCTGAACGCGCTGGCGGAGAACCGCGGAACGGTGCTGCACACCGCCGTGCTGTACGCCGTGGACGACGAGGACGCCGAGACGATCCTCGAACGGCTCAACACGTTGGCGGACAGATCGGCCGGAGTGTCCTAGCTTTTCCGCAGACGGCTATGCGGTTTGTAGGCCGGCTGTCCGTTCGCGCTGCTGAATCGCCAGTGCGCGCCGACGGCCATCGGCACCGCGAAGTTGGCCCACGCGTGGAGGATCTCGTGCAGCGACGGCCCGTTCATCAAGGCACGGTTGTAGGGGAAGTGGACCGCGCCCCTGGGGCGTTCCGGGAGCGGCAGCTGTTGTCGTAGCTGCCGCCCGCCCCGTCCACATGCGCAGGTAGATCCCCTAGTAGCCGGGTTCTCGTGCCCCAGACGTCGACGAGGTCCGAGGGGAACATCAGGAGTCGAACCCGTCCTGAGCCGCGTCGCCGTACCGCTTGGGCGAGCGCCCACTTCGCAGGCACTCGTAGTCTAGACTAGGACTTCTGCCGACTGGTTTAGTCCGTCAAGAAGTGGGAACGCACAGGAGAGACCAAGTGCCGAACATGACCTACCGCGCAATCACTGCGGCCCTGGCAATCGCCTTGGCTCATGCCGTCGCTGCGCAGGATGACCATGGCGACTCCTTACACCGACTCGACCGTACTGGGCATAGGAACGGCGATTCCGGGCGCTCTGGACGTGGGCGATACCGACGTATTCCGGCTCGAACTGCTCGGCACCGCCGAGATCGAGGTGCGAACGTCCGGGCAGACGGACACCAGGGGCGAACTCATCGACAGCACCGGGGCGCGCCTGATGTCAGACGACGACAGCGGTCCGGGCGACAATTTCTCGATGACCGCCGAACTTGAGCCCGGCGTCTACTATGTCGAAGTGCAGGGCGGACCCGGGAACTACACCGCCAGCGCCAGCCTCGGCGGAGATCGGGACCACGGGGACACCCCGGAGTCCTCGACGTTCCTCAGGCTCTACACGGCGGAGGAGCTGGACGCCGTCGATCCGTCCGTGCTGCTGGCCACCAGTGCTCGCATAGACCCGTCGCCGGACGACGTGGACGTGTTCAGGCTCGATGTCGCGCATGACGCCACCGACGTGACGCTGCGGACGGCGCCGTCGGCCTTCGACACGCGCGCCTCGCTCACCGACGCGGCGGGCCACGAGGTCGCGGCGGCGGACGGGCGCGGCGCGTTCCGCATCGACACGACACTGGACGCCGGTACTTACTACGCTACGGTCGCGGCAAACGAAGTCGGTGCGTACCGGATCCTCGGCCAGGGCGACTACGACCCCGCTTTCATGCCGCCGCCGGTGGTTGCGGAGAGCCTACTCGGAACGTGGGCCGGCGCTTTCCGCTGGACGTTCGGCGGCTACAGTGCGACGGCGTGGTCGCTGACCCGGATCGTCGAAGAGGACGGCCACGCGATCGCCGTGGAAACGGACTACACGCCGGACGTCGTCTACGACCTGACTACCTACTTCTACTTCGGCGTGCCGGTCTCTGACTTCGACTCGGAAGACATCTTCGGCTACGACTACTTGGTCGTGTACCGCGGATTCGACATCCTCTGCTACGCGTATTTCTTCGACCTCGTCTCCCCGGCCGCGAGCGCGGGCGGCATCATGCTGTTCGGCGACGTGATCGACGGCGAGTGCGACTTCGTCGACGCCAGCGTGTACGACTTCCGGGTCGCCCGCCTGCAGGAGCCGGGCGTGTTGTTCTCCCGGACCGGCTCCGGCGATCCTGTGGCGCACCGACGGATGGTGATCGCGGAGCGCGACATGCTCCGCGCGGCGGGCGGGGGGAGACCCGTACCGGCCACCGTAGCGGAGACGCTGTCAGATATGCAGTCGGTTTTCCGTTAGCGCTCTCGGCGGCCCCGTCGCTCTCAGGGCCGCCCCGGCTCCCCCTCCAGGACAAAGCCCCTTCCCGGGGCAGCCAGTCGGATCGTCACGGGCATCGATTCGCCTATCCGCGCAAGATCGACGATCACGCACGTCCCGTCGATGAGAGACGCGTGGGCAGCCGGCACGGTTCCGTACGACGCCGGCAGGTCGGCGGGCGCCCCCGCCGTGGCTCTTCGCACTGCCGCCAGGCCGTCGAACGTGATCGACCCGCGACCCTGGGTCGCCTCGTAGAAGTTGTGCAGCCCGGGCCGGTCGTCGCTGCCCTGCTGGCTGAACCACGCCGCGTGCTCGCTCAGGATGTCGAGCTGCTCCGGCGTTGCCGGGTGGTCGTCGTCGGTCAGCAGGACCAGCGCCGCCCGGAAGCTCCGCTGCGCCTCGCCCATCGTCGGGACGCGCTCGCCGTTGCGCTCGACGATGTCGTCGACGGTGTAGGTGCGGACGTCTTCGGCCTCGAAGATCGCACTCCCGGCCTCCGTTGTGGCGGAAGCGCCGTCATTCCCGCGGGCCCACTGGCCGTCCGCAGCCACCCAGAGGTCGGGAACCTCCTCGGGCGGCAGGAAGCCCGCGAGGTAGAGTTCGATCGGACTGTAGGGCGGGCCGTTGCCGCCGTTCGCGAACGTCCCGAAACGCCCGGCGGCGTAGCGCCCTTCGCCGAGCTCCTCGAGGTTCGCCAGGTCGAAGCCGCCGAGCTGCCCGTTGGCGCTGCTGAACCCCCAATGGGCGCCGGTCGCGGTGGGCACGGCGAAGTTCGCCCACGCGTGGAGGATCTCGTGCAGCGACGGTCCGTACATGAGCGCGCGGTTGTAGGGGAAGTGGATCACGCCCTTGAGGCGTTCCCGGGACCGGAAGCGGTTGTCGTAGTACTTGCGCAGTCCCGCGCCCTCCACGTCGTTCCTCACGCGCAGGTAGATCCCGTAGTAGCGGGGGTTGTCGTGCTCCGAGATGTCGTCGAGGTTGGAAAAGAACATCAGGAAGTCGAACTCGTCCTGGAAATGGCTGTAGAACTCGGCCGCGTAGTCACGCAGCGGGAGGCCGGTGTAGACCGTTTCGGCCGCGACGTCCTTGTCGATCGGGAGGATGACGACCATGTCGTCGTGGAGGTAGTCATGGTCCCATCGAACAGGCGTTTCGACCTGCGCGCCGCGATCCACCAGGACGCGGACATTCGTCGTGAGGGACGTGTCCGACAACGGGTTCCCGCGAAGGTCGATCGAGTCGCCGTCGCCCAGCCCTTCGTTGGCCGCGAGCGGTGCGATGTCGGCGATCCGGTTGTAGGACAGGTCGAGATCCTCAAGCTCCGTGAGGAACTCCAGCGCGGCGATGTCGACGATCTCGTTGCCGCTCAAGTTCAGCCTTTCGACCTTCCGGAGGTCCCGCAGCGCGGCTATGTCGGCGATCCGGTTCCCGGCGAGCCGGAGGTCCGTGAGCGCCGTCAGGTTCGCCAATGGGCCGATCTCCACGATGGCGTTGTCGTCGAGCTCCAGCCACACCAGCTTCGTGAATGCGGCCAGGGGCGTGATGTCGACGATGTCGTTCGACTCGAGCTCGAGTCGTCTCAACTCTCGCATGTCCGACAGCGGGGTTATGTCGGAGATCGCGGTCTCCCCGAGCGACAGGTACGTCAGCCTTGTGAGCTTCCGCAGCGCGGAGATGTCCCTGATGTCGTTCTTGCCCAGGCCGAGGAAGGTCAGAGCGGTCAGCTCGGACAGGGTGGACACGTCCGAGATCCGGTTGCGGTACACCGACAGCAAGCCCAGCTTCGTGAGGCTTGCGAGCGGCGAAATGTCGGTGATGCGGTTGGACTCCAGCCTCAGGGACGTGAGGTCGGTCAGGGCCGCGAGGGGCGCCACGTCCTCGATCTCGTTCCAGTGCATGTAAAGCGTCCGAAGACTGGAAAGGCCCGACAGCGGAGCGAGGTCTGCGACGTCGTTGTCATCGAGATACAGCGCGTGGAGATTGTCGAGCCCGGCGAGCGGAGCGAGGTCGTGGATCCGGTTGTGGACCAGCCAGAGGATGCTCAGTCGGCTTAGCGCCGCCAATGGACCGATGTCCACGATCCGGTTGACGCTGAGGGCGAGGTACTCGAGCCTAGTCAAGGTCGACACCGGCGAGATGTCCGTCAGTCCGTGGTTGGATAGTGACAGCCTCGTCAACTGGACGAGACTCGCCAGCTCCGTGATGTCGTCGACCACGCTCTTCGGCGTGCCGTGCGCACTCGAGACGGCCCTGAGCTCCAGGTCTCGTAGCCCCGTCGCCAGACCCAGCCCGGAGAGGTCGCTCACGCCGGCCCCGTTGGCCTTGAGAGCCTCCAATCCCGACAAAGCCCGGCGCGTGATCGGGGCTTCTGCGCTCAACGCCAGCGCGGCGCGAAGCCTCCGGCGCAGGGCCGGGTCGGGGATGTGCACGGGCGGCGTGCCGATCCGCCACGCGAGGTCCGCGGGCATTCCCGGGGTTCGGGCCACCGACGGCCCGCCAAGGCCCGAGTGGCTGCGCCATCTTCCGTCGACGTGCCGCACCAGCACGTCGTCGCCACCGTCTCCGTCGACGTCGCCCACGGCGGCTAGACGCCAGCGCCAGTCGGGCGGTATCGGGGGGTGGTGCGAGGCGACAGCGTCGCCCATCGAGGACTGCCACCGCCACCGTCCGCTGGTGTGCCGCAGCAGGACGTCATCCCGCCCGTCCGCGTCGAAGTCGCCCACCGAGACGAAGCGCCAGGCGACGTCGTCCTCAAACCCGAGGTTGACTACCCGCTCCCGGACTATGCGCCGGCCTTCCATCGGGTAAAGTCGCCAGGCGCCGTCGACGTGCCGGAGCAGGACGTCGTCCCGCCCGTCGCCGTCGAAGTCGCCGACGCCCGCAATTCGCCAGTCGAGCCTGCGCGGCAGGTTGGCCCAGCCGCTCTCTTCGTCGATCACGCGGCGCCCGTTCATGGCGTAGTACGCCCAGCCCCCGTTGCCCCGGCGAAGCAGCACGTCGTCCCGGCCGTCGTCGTTGAAGTCGCCGACGCCGACAGGGCGCCAGTCGGGATTCCTGGTCAGTTTCGACCAGCCCCGACCGGCGTCGACGACGTTCCCGCCGCCCATCGGGTAGTAGGTCCACACGCCGTCGGTGCGACGCAGCAGGACGTCGTGGGTGCCGTTCCCGTCGAAGTCGCCGCTCGCCGCCCAGTACCACTGCTTGTTCCGGGTCATCGAAAGCTGCACCGGCGTAGCGAGGTCCCGGCCGCCGTAGGCGCGCCATGTGCCATCGGCGTGGCGCACGACAGCCGCTTGGGTACCCGCGCCATGGAGGTCGACGAGGCGCGGACCGGCCGCTGCCGTTCCGGCCGCGCCAGCCACGGCGAACGCCGCGCCAAGCATCGCGCAGTGCGCGGCCACGCGCGCTCTGGACGTGTACCACCAAGTCATCGACGCCAGTTTCATGCAGGATTGCCGCACCGGTACACGCCGCGCTACGGGTTCGGAGGACGAGGTAACCTTACATCAGCACCGCTGCGCTGGCGCGCCTTTGAAGAGTCCGAAGCCTTCACCGCCGGCTAGGACACCGTTCATTCGACGGCCAGCAAAGACGCACACTCTTGGGCGACTGACGCCAATGTGACTTTGGTCCTTGCCTTCAGTCCGGGAGCATGAGCCGGTAGTCGAGTCGCGATAGGCAAAGCACGCTGCTTGGGCTGAAACCCCGCCAGATGCGCTCGGGGATGTTGTACCGGCGGAGGTCGTCGACGTCGAAGTGGCGTGTCAGATCGTAGTCCTCCAAGTCGTAGAACTTCCCGAGGGACATGGAGAGATCCTCGCGCCCGTAACGGGCCACGTGGTTGTGCTGCCCGAATCGGCGATGCCTTTCGTCTTCGCTAAGTGCGGGCGACGTCGCGAAGTCGTAGTAGCCAGCCACAACCGGGATGCAGCAGACGATCCGACCGCTGTCCGTGAGGATTCGGTGGAGGTGGAAGAGGACGTAGGCGTGGTTGCAGGGGAGATGCTCGAGGACATGGCTGTGGACGATCAGATCGCAGGATTCCTGCAGACCCGTAGCCGTCTCGACCACGCCCGGCTAGTCGATCGCGTACGGCAGAATCTGATCGCCCCGCCAGTCCAGGACGTAGAGGGCGCCGTCGGCGAAAACCAAGCCAGCCGGCCCGTGCGCTCCTTCGCGACCACGGAACGGCCCTCCAAGATCGAAATCGTGACCGGGAAGGTGTCGCCCGAACTCGTCGTAAGCGAACACCAGGGGCTCAAGTGTCCAATCCCCGGTGTAGAACCGGCCGTGTCCGTAGGCGATGCCACGCGGTCCCTGCGGATTGGCCAGTAACCGGACATCGTAGCGCGCCGCCCTTTCGCCATCAGCCGTGTAGGCAGCCAGCCGGCGTAGGCGGGCATCGCCTATGTAGATTCGATCGTTCGCGTACTCGATTCCCGTCGCGCGGTCCCCGGTGCGGATCCTCAGGTCCTTGGAGGGAATGCGGGCACCGGTGTGTTGGTAGGCGTGAATCCGCCCGGGCCCCGCACCGACCAGGAGGGTGTCGCCCACAAACGTCGCGTAGTACGGGGTGTCGGGCGTACTGAGCGCATAAAGTCACGGTCAGGCAGGTATTCGCCTGACGTGGAGTAGACGAAGATTTTCCTCTCGTCCATGTCGACGACGTAGAACCTGCCGTCGAAGTACGCAACACCGGTCGGCGAGTCGTTGGTGCCCGGGCTCGTGTCGAAGTCGTGCACCGGGGCTCGCCGGCCGTCCGCCAGGTATGCGATCGCAACGCCCTTGTTCAGGTAGGCAATGTGGAACCGACCTTCGGCGAACGTGAGGCCGGCGGCGTACCCGCCCTCGATGTCGAAATCGAACCTTGGCTGCCGCTCGCCCGTCTGCGTGTAGGCATAGGCTTTCACGTCCGCGCTGTCGAGTACATAGATCGCACCGGCCCGGTGCGTGATGCTGCCGGGCTGCCTGGACGCGATGTCCAAGTCGAAATCGCGGTCCGGCACGCGCTCGCCGAGTTCCGTGTACGCGTCGACGCTGCTGCGCACGGCGTCGTATTGGACGACTCGGAACAGGCCGTCGTAGTAGTCGAGCGCCAACGGAAATCGGTCGGCAGCGTCAAGCCCGAGGTCCCGCTCATAGGCGCGGTCGCCGGTGGGTGTGTACGCATGGACCAGGCTCAGACGCTCGTACAAGACGTAGAAATAGCCCGACGCGTAGGCGATATCGCGGATTTCCCGTCTTTCCGGCACGAGGTCGAAGTCACCGGAAGGATACCGCTCGCCGTTCTGCGCGAAGGCGTACACGCGCTCGTCCCGCCGATCCACCGTGTAGAGCTTCCCGCGCGCTGCGACGATCCCGATGGGATTGTCGCTGCCGTGGTGCAGGTCGAAGGCGACAGTGCCGACGGGGAACGGATCCTCCGTATCCAGCAAGCCGTCGCCGTCGTCGTCCTGGTCGGCGATGTTGCCGATGCCGTCGCCGTCCGTGTCCTGCCACTCGTCGGGGTTCCTCGGCAGCTCGTCGTCAACATCGGGTACGCCATCGTTGTCGTCGTCTTCGTCGGTGACGTCGCCGATGCCGTCGTCGTCGGTGTCGGTGACCTCGAAGGGATCCAGCGGCACGTCGTCGGCCAAGTCATTCACCCCGTCACCGTCGCTGTCCACGTCGACGAAGGGGGAGTCCTGCAGGGTGACCCGGCTGGCCCGGCAATAGCCGCCGGTTTTCTGTTCGTCGGTGACCGTGAGCGCGACGGACTTCCCGTCCGCGAGCGCGGCCCGCAGCAGTGCGTACATGCGGTCGCCACCGCCACGACTCGTCGTGCCGACGCAGTCGAAGGTCACCCAATCACCAGGACAGTCCAAGCCTGCGGCGCCGAGGGACGTGTCCAGCAAGGCGGCGCATTCGCCAGAGCGGTCGTTCTCGATGGCCGCGATCCGTTCAACGCCGGCCTCGATCGACCGGGTCGCTGCGCCAACTCCGGTCGCGACCATGAGTGCAAGGAAGCAGACTGCCTGGTGCAACCCCGCCGGGGAGGGCCGCGCCTTCGAGCGGTCACAGGCCATCGTTGTCGCGCTGGTCTTCGGGATCCAGCCACTCGCCGACATGTACCGTCCGGCCTTCTTCCGGCGTGAGTTGCGGCCCATCCGGGTCCACGTAAGCACCGACATGCACGGCCGGGCGACCGGGACTCCAGGTCGGCGGCGCATCGGGGTCGACATAGGGTTCGGCATTGCTGCCAGGTTGGGCCGGACGAATCTCGCCACGCGCTACCGGGGCAGCCCGGACCGGGCTCGCGACATCCGGAGCGGCTTCTCGCAACGTATCGGCGTCACGCGGTGCGGCCACCGCGACGGGGACAGGGGCCGTGTCATCTGGCCAAGGCCGAGGAGACGATGTCGCCTCGAACCAGAGCCAGGCTGCGATGGGCGTGGCGATGCCGCAACACCAGGCGATCCTGCGCCACCTCATGCGCGCCACGACAGTACCGGGCGGTCAATCTTTCTTCACGTCAATGCGGCGCACGTAACAGTGGCCTTGGTGTTTCTTTTCGTCGGTCACTTCCAGGATCAGTGGCTTGTCCAATTCGAAACCCATCTTGGCGGAGTCGAACATGCGTGCCGACGCCTCCTTCGTGGTGTGGATACCACTGCAACTGAAAGTCACCCAGGAACCAGGGCAGTTCAGCACAACAGGGTCCGGCAGATTCGCCGCCAGCACGGCGACGTTGCGGTTCAACTGGACCATGCAACCCCCGAAACGGTCGCCATCGGTGGCCAGCGTCCGTAGCGCTTTCGCCGTGATCTTCGCCGTTGCCGCATGGCTCGCCGGCACGACGAAGACGGCAAGGACCGCAGTCGCGGCCCAGCGCAGACATTTCTTCCTCACGAGCGGATCCCTTCGCGCACCCCGGCAGCAGCCTATCACAGCCATGGTCTCGACCGAGTGCTGCCGCAGAACCACCCCTCGGTGCCATCGGTCGCGGCAGTTGGTGGGCGGCGAGAAGTGGGGCAGTAGTCCTCCGCGCAGAGATACTACCGAGGCCGACTACTGTCTCTGGCGTGCGCGGCCGTTGTGACAGCCCTTGTCAGGAGGGCGACGACACGTGTAAGACCGACAACGCATAGGTGGGGAAGGGCAAGACGGTGGGGACGTGCAGTGGCAACCCGGAGCCGAAGGTGGGTGCTGAAACCACCCCGGTGACACGCGTTGAGACCGACGCGCCGTGGGACCAGGTGCCGTGGTTGCAGCGCCAGCGCGTGCTGCTGCCGGACCCGGTCGAAGGCTATCTGGAACGCCCCGAGCTCGAACGGCGCTGCGGCTTCATGGAACACCGCCTGACCCTACTGTCCGCGCCGGCCGGTTTCGGCAAGACGGCTCTCCTGGCGCATCGCTGCCGGAATCTACGGGAGCAGGGCATCCGTGTGGCGTGGCTGGCACTCGACCCGACCGACGGTCCCGATGCGCTGGCGACATACCTGCTGGCGGCGTTCCAGCAAGCTGGTGTGGAGATCTT
This sequence comes from Gammaproteobacteria bacterium, assembly GCA_026706385.1. Classification (GTDB taxonomy): domain Bacteria; phylum Pseudomonadota; class Gammaproteobacteria; order Pseudomonadales; family Azotimanducaceae; genus VXYL01. The sequence goes on along the minus strand of JAPOYV010000134.1, from coordinate 41,620 downwards.
CAATCCGCAAGGAACGGAAGCCATCGCCGAAGTAGGCGGTGGGACGGATCAGGAAATGAGCAGCGAGGTGGCCTATCGAGTGAGTGTCCTGATCGCGGCCCTGGAACGGCTCGGCGCCCCCTGTCTGCTCGCGCTCGACGACGTGGAGTGCCTGCCCGACAAGGCCGGCGTACGAGTCCTCAACGTGTTTCTCGAGCGCGCGCCAGCCAACCTTCGTTTCGCCATGGCGTACCGGCAGCGGCCGACCGGCCTCAACATCGCCACACCCCTGCTCGACGCCAGCAGCGCGCGCATATCGGCGGAGGAACTCCGGTTCTCGGATTCGGAGATCGCGCGGTTTTTCCGGGCGCCGCTCTCCGGCGGGGAACGGCGGGCGATCATGAAGCAGTCGGCCGGCTGGCCCCTGGCGCTGCGCATCTTCCGAAACGCGCAAGAGGAGGGCCACACGCCGGACGCAGGCGCCGACACGTTGGCCTCCTGGATCGAGTCGCGGCTGTGGCGCGGATTGGCGGAACAGGATCGAGAGCTTGTTCTGGACATGGCGCTGTTCGACTGGTTCGACGCCAAGTTGATGGACGAAGTGCTCGATGGCATCGGTGCGAGCGCGCGAATCGCGGGCATGCACTCGCTCAACGGGTTGGTCCAGACGACGAGCAACGGACCGACAATGCGCCTGCACCCGTTGATTCGCGACTACGGCGCGTCGCGACGGCTCCGGGAAACCCCGGACCGGTTCCGCGCCATCCATGCGACGATCGCACGTTCGCTGGCGCGACGCGGTCAAGCCGTCGAGGCGCTGCGTCACGCCATCGCGGCAAGGGATACGGAACTGATAGGGCGGATCGCCGAGCGGTCCGCGAGTCTGACCGCGGCGGTCCACGACGGCCCTGATGGAACCCGCAAGGTCATCGGCATGCTGAACGCCGAGATCTTCGCCAAGTATCCAAGGCTGGCGCTTGCCCGGTGTCAGACGTGTGCCCAGGCCGGAGACATCGAGGCGGCGGAGAGGGACTACCGTGGCATCTCCATCCAGACTGCCGGCTTCACGCGCGATCGGCCTGGCGGCGATGACCTTGCGCTGGTCATCGAACACAAGCTTCTACTCGGCGTGATGCACGTGTGCGGGTGCAGACCCCGCGGGATGGCGGAAGTGGCCGGGATCGAGGAAGTGGCGGACCTCGTCGCAACGGACATCGATCTTCGTATCCGATCCGTCTTCGCCTACGGCCTCTGCGTAGCCAGCGCCAGCGCAGCACAGTTCGCCCAGGCGCACGACTGGGGCAAGCGCGCCATGGCGCAACTCGGCGACCGCTCGCACCTCTCCCCGCGCGTACGTTACGAGTTGGGACAGATGGCGATGGCGGGAGGTCACCCGGACGCAGCCGCGAACTACTATGGCGACGGGCTGGCGATGGCGCGAAGCGCCTATCTGCGCGACTCCGGTGCAGTGGCGATTGGCCGCATACTGAAGGACGAGCTTGCCTACGAACAGACCGGGGACGCCACCGCCATCGGCGGGGGCGCCCCGCTGAGGCTGTTGGGCGAATCCGCCGCGACGTCGTCGGTTTACGCGGCGAGTTTGGGCGTACTCGTTCAGAAGACACTGGCACACGGCGACACGGAAATGGCGGCCCTACACGTCGAGGACGCTCGGGAGTACGCCCTGCGGACCAGACGCCCGGCGCTCGCAAAGCACGTTGCGGCGCTACAGGTCACCGTACTTCTGGCGGATGAACAGGTGGAGGAGGCCACGCGAGCCTGGCAGTTCGACGGGCTGCCTCAGGCGCCAGAGGACTGCCTGGACATTCAGCGCCGCGGCTGGCGGCAAACGGAGATGCTCGCGAGCACGATGGTGCGGCTATGCATCGCGCGGGGGAACATCGAAGCCGCGAAGGAACTCGCGGCGGGGCTGCGCCGATTGGCCGAATCGCGACACCTGACGCGGACGGTCATGCGGGCAGAGGCCCTATCCATGGTCGTGGCGCTGCGGGCCGGAGACGAGGCCGCGGCCATGGGGCACCTCGCCGCGTTTGTGCGGTACTACGCGGAGACCGGCTACACCGTCGGCCTTGCGACGGACCACGACGAGACAGTGACACTGCTCGACCGGCTCGTCGAAGATCAGACCCTGGAAGCGGCGGGGCGCCTGGCCGAGGTGGTGCGGCGCCGAGCGATGCCCGAGGCCGCTACAGCGCCTGCATTGACGGCAGCGCAACTCGAGGTGCTCGAACTCGTCGCGCGTGGTGAACCGGACAAGCGCATCGCCTCGCGCCTGCACCTGAGCGTCGACGGCGTGCGCTACCGGTTGCGTACCGCTTTCGCGAAACTGGGTGTCCGAAATCGGTTCGAAGCTGTACGCAAGGCGCGGGCTATCGGAATCATGCCAATCGATGCCACGCCCGGGTCTTGACCGACCACTCCTTGGGGCCGAAAGCCGAGGCGTTCCCTCGTACTCTGCCCTCACCATCCCCACGCGAAGGGCCGTCGAGCAAAGGTTGCGCGACCAGTTCCTGACGGAAAGTCCTTATGCCACCGAGTCAGACGTCGACGCTTTTGTGGAGACCCGGATTGAAGGCGCCTTGGACGCAGTCCTGGATCAGCGCGACCGCCAGCTCCGTTCGAGCCTACGCAAGGTCAAGTCGGTATTCGTTGAGAAGAAATCCTTGCTTGCCGCGCTTGGTCCGGCGATCGCATTCAAGGCCCAGCCACTTTGCCACGTCGTCCAGCGAAGACGTTCCGACGGTCAAATCGACTACGACCCGATGTGCCTGCAAGAGTTCACCCTGACGACCACCCGTTACCGAGGAGGATACGCCGACGAGCGGAGGGCCGCACACGCCAACGTCATCCGGCCTGCTATTGGGTCAGCCGGGAGTTCTGTGTACGTCCGCCCCTACGACGACGCCGCCACCTGCCGAACGTGGACTCACGGGAGCGGGAAGTCGTTCTACCGAACCTACTCCCTTTCAGACATCGCGACCTAGGACGCCGAGCAGGACGAGGCCTGGTCTTGGTGGAGTAGCCACCACAACATCCAAGGCGCGAGGACGTGCTGCACCCCAGCAGGGCGGCTCGTCAATGTCCGCCGGAACTGGCCTGTGGCGCCGCCTTGGCGACGGCCCGTGTGGGCCGCGGAACCATCCGGGGAGCAATGGTCGGATATGCGGCCGCGGTCCGGGACGGCATACGTGGCGACCGGCGAATCCCACCGAATACGGTGGCGAAACCTATCAGTTTGGGTAGCGCGCCCAGTCGTGTCCCTCGCTATGTTCGGCCCGATCGACTGGCCGGTGGGTACTCGACATGCTCCGCAGACCCAGGAGGCGCCGCTGGCTAGCGGCGGCCGTGTTCGCAGGCGCAACTGGGATTTGCCTGACGCCGTCCGCTGCGGCCGACGACCACGGCGACGGCCCCCGCACGGCCACCAGGATCGAGCTCGGCGCACCCGTCGCGGGAACCCTCGGCGGGGACGGGGACGTCGACGTGTTCCGTTTCGATCTGGTCGGACGAACCACGGTCGAAGTCCGCACCACGGGGCCGAGCGACACCAAGGGCGAACTCAGGGACAGCGCGGGGGCCAGCCTGGCCCTGGACGAGGACAGCGGCCCCGGGGGGAACTTCAGCATCCGCCGCGAGCTCGAGCGCGGAATCTACTACGTCCGCGTCGAGGGGACGGGCGAGTACGCGGTCAACGTGCGCACGGTCGGCGAGGTCGACGACCTGCACGGCGACACGCTGGAGTCCTCGACGGCGCTGCGGCTGCTGAGCGACGCCGAGGTGGCGGCGGTCTCGCCGTCGATCCTCCTGGCGACGTCCGGGCGCATCAGCCCGGCCGCCGACGTCGACGTGTTCCGCATCGACGTGCCGTACGACGCGACCGAGGTGGGGATCCGCGCGGCCGGCGACGCCGGCGCCGACGGTCGGTTGGTCGACAGCCGCGGCGCGGAGCTTGTCGGGGACGCCGGGGACGGCAACTTCAGCATCTCGACGACGTTGGACGCCGGCATCTACTACCTGGAGACCAGCGCGCACCGCGTCGGATACTACCTTGTGCTGGCGCGCTACTCCGGCGGTCGGGCCCCAGCCGCAACCGCTGACGACCACGGCGACGGCCCCCGCACGGCGACCAGGATCGAGCTCGGCGCACCCGTCGCGGGAACGCTCGGCGGGGACGGGGACGTCGACGTGTTCCGTTTCGATCTGGTCGGACGAACCACGGTCGAAGTCCGCACCACGGGGCCGAGCGACACCAAGGGCGAACTCAGGGACAGCGCGGGGGCCAGCCTGGCCCTGGACGAGGACAGCGGCCCCGGGGGGAACTTCAGCATCCGCCGCGAGCTCGAGCGCGGAATCTACTACGTCCGCGTCGAGGGGACGGGCGAGTACGCGGTCAACGTGCGCACGGTCGGCGAGGTCGACGACCTGCACGGCGACACGCTGGAGTCCTCGACGGCGCTGCGGCTGCTGAGCGACGCCGAGGTGGCGGCGGTCTCGCCGTCGATCCTCCTGGCGACGTCCGGGCGCATCAGCCCGGCCGCCGACGTCGACGTGTTCCGCATCGACGTGCCGTACGACGCGACCGAGGTGGGGATCCGCGCGGCCGGCGACGCCGGCGCCGACGGTCGGTTGGTCGACAGCCGCGGCGTGGAGCTTGTCGGGGACGCCGGGGACGGCAACTTCAGCATCTCGGCGACGTTGGACGCCGGCATCTACTATCTGGAGGTTCGTGCGCAGCGAGTTGGCTACTACCTTGTACTGGCGCGCTACTCGTTGCGCGACGACCATGGCGACTCTCCGGAAGCGGCCACCATGGTCGTGGACCTGCCGTGGTCGGGCGATGGCGAACTGGAGCGGGCGGGCGACCGGGACGTGTTCCGCATCGACGTCGGCCAGCCGGGGTTGCTCAGGGCGTACGCCAGCGGGCCGGTGGACACGGCTGTCAGGTTGATTGCCGCCGACGGCACCGTATTGGCCGAGGACGACGAGATTCGGGCCGATGTCGACGACGGCGTGTACTACATCGAGGTTCGCGCTGCCGACGGCCGCCAGACGGGTCGGTACGGGCTTGTGGTCGAGTTCACGCGCGTTCCCGACGCGCCAACGGGACTCACGGCGGCGCCAGGGAACCGCGAGGCGCGGCTGGCATGGACGCCCGCGGACGACGGCGGCAGCCCGGTGATCCGGCACGAGTACCGAATGCGCAGCAGCGGAGGATCGTACGGCGGATGGCGCCTCATACCGGACAGCGCGCCGGGCGGCGAGAACGCAGCCGACTTCGTGGTCACGGGTCTCGTCAACGGCGAACGCACGCACTTCCAGGTGCGGGCGGTCAACGCTCGCGGTGCGAGCGACCCGTCCAACGAGGCCGATGCGACACCGCAGAGCACAGGAGGGTTCTCGACGCAGCGCATCATCACCACGGATGCCGACTTTGCCGACTCCGTGCACGCGGCGGACCTTGACGGCGACGGCGACCCGGACGTGCTGTCGACCTCCCAGTTCGACCACAAGGTCGCCTGGTACGAGAACGTGGGCGGCGGCGAGTTCTCGGGGCAGCGGATCATCACGACCGACGCCGACCATGCGTACTCGGTCTATACGGCGGACTTGGACGGCGACGGCGACGCGGACGTCTTGTCGGCGTCCTGGCGAGACACCAAGGTGGCGTGGTACGAGAACTTGGGCGACGGCGAGTTCTCCTCGCAACGCCTCATCACGTCCGGTTTTCGGGCGCTCTCCGTCCATGCGGGGGATCTGGACGGGGACGGCGATGCGGACGTGGTCGCCGCCGCGGCGGGCGGAACCGGGATCTCGGGCATCGAGTGGTATGAGAACGTCGACGGCACGTTCATCGCCCACAGGATCGAGGATGAAAGCACGCGCGTCGTTTATGCCGCCGACCTCGACGGCGATGGCGATGCGGATTTCCTGTCGGCGTCGCAGGACGCGGACAAGATCGCGTGGTACGAGAACCTCGGCGACGGGTCCTTCTCCGGTCAGCGAGTGCTCGACAACGCCTCCTACGCGTCGGACGTGGGCGTGGCGGACCTGGACGACGACGGCGACACCGACGTCCTGGCGGGGTTCGGCTGGGGAAGCCAGGACGCCACCGATGACGAGATCGCCTGGTACGAAAACCTCGGCGGTGGCTCGTTCGCCGCGCGGCGGACGATCACGACCGATGTCGCGAACCCGAGGGCGGTAGCCACGGCGGACTTGGACGGCGACGGCGATCCAGACGTGCTCTCCGCATCGATCAACGACGGCAAGTTCGCGTGGTACGAGAACCTGGGCGAGGGCTTCTTCTCGGAACAGCGGGTGCTCGACACCGGCGGGTATCCGACCGACGTCCTAGCCGTCGATCTGGACGGTGACGGCGACCCGGACGTCCTCACGTCCTCGGGATACGACGACGAGGTCGCGTGGTACGAGAACCTCTACGACCACGGCGACGACCATGGCGACGAGCCTACAGCCGTGGCGACACGTGTGCCGACGTTGCCCGCGCTGCTGCACGGCGCCCTGCAGCGGCCGGGCGATCGCGACGTGTTTCGGATATCGACCGGGACCGGCATGCTCCATGTCCACTCGAACGGTCCGACCGACACGTTCGGCCGGCTGATGGATGCCGACCTCGCGGAGTTGGCATCGGACGACGACTCGGGTTCCGGTCTCAACTTCAATATCAGGGCACCCGTTTCGGCCGGCGTGCACTACATCGAGGTCACGGGGTTCGGTGCCGGACCGTACACCTTGTCCATGCGATTCGAGGCGACCCAGGTGGGGAACGCGCCATTCGTGAAACCTACCTCGACGGAGACCGTTTTCGTCGACGGGTTGGCGGTCGAGGCTGCCGAGGACGAGGTGCTGGTGTTCCTCGCCGAGGACATCACGAACGAGGAACTGACTGCAGTGCGCCAGCAGATCGCGGACAGGAGGGCGCGCATCAAGGCCGAAAACTACGAGCTGCGGATGATCCAGGCGGGCATAGCGGCGGACACGCGGGAGCAGGACTTCATCGATGCGCTGTCGACGCGGGCCGGGGTTGCCGGGGCCAATGTGAACGAGGTGGCGTCTCTGGATGGGGCGTTCTTCACCTCGAACGAAACGGGGTACGGCGACTGGTTGGCCACGGATGGGACAGGCGCGCCAGCGCCCGCGGATGTGCCAGCCCCATCGGCAACGTCGTTCGCCGGCGACTACTGGATCGACCAGATCGAAGCGGAGACGGCGTGGGCAGCCCTGTCCGGGCTTCCGGATCTTTCGGCGACTACGGTGGGTATCGTGGACACCGGCGTTCGCGCTGGCCAGGACATCCTGGATGAGGATCGGATCCATCGCTACTCTCAAGCGTTGGCGCACCACCCCGATCCGCATGTGCAGTCGATGTATGTGCTGGGCGATGACACGCCGGAGGAAACCCATGGTCTCTGGGTCTCGGGCTACGCGGCGGCCTACGGGAACACGCCCGACCGCCGCGGTGTGAACCCGCACAGCGGCGTCCTCTTCGTGGACGTATTGAGCAGCAAGGCGAACGGGAAGACGTTCGTTACCGACCTCGCATTCGGCGTCAAGATCGCCATTGACCGTGGCGCCGACGTTGTGAACGTGTCGTGGGGGGAGCGCTCGAAGTGCTGGCACGAGCCGATCACAAGGCAGACGAGCCGGCAGCGTTGGCGGCTCGCCAAGAGCGTAGCCGTCAACTACGCCCGCCGGAAGGACGTCCTGACGGTCTGGTCCGCCGGGAACAACTGCGAGAAGCAGGATGACCGGCTGCTTCCCGAACCGGATGACGGTGGCGTGGAAGACCCGAGTTCCGACTCCTGGCGGAGCCACGCGTTGATCGTTGGCGCGTCGACCGCGGACTCGACGGACGCTTGCTGGTCGCGGATGGGCGAGGTCGTGAACATCATGGCTCCCGGCGCGTCCGTCGGGTTCGGCACCGGGATAGGCGACGGGACCTCGTTCGCAGCCCCGCTGGTGGCCGGAGCCGCGGGGCTCGTACGGGCGGTGGAGGGGACCTTCTCCGCGGAGGAGACGCGCTCCATTCTTGTCAGGTCCGCGGACAAGGCGATCAAGCCGAACACGGGATGCACGGGGACCGCGCCTGCCACGACGCCGAACACCCGGCTGAATCTGCACCGCGCCGTGCAATCGGCCCTGCTGGCAAAAGGCGTGGAGTTGACCGAGCTGGCGGAGGTCGACCTCGGCCTGGGGGATTCGGATCTCGAGGTTGTCGTAGTCACCGTCCCGGAGAGCGGGGCGACGGCGATCGACATAGGTTTCGTGGTCGATCGTAGCGGCAGCTACCGCGACGACATCGACACGTTCCAGGAGAAGTCGCGGGAGATCGTGCAGGGGCTTCTCTCGCTCGAGGATGTGGACGTGCAGTTCGGCGTTGTGGGGTTCGCGGACTACCCGATCAGCCCGTACGGGAGTCGAGGCGATGCGCCCTACGTGCTCCACCAGAGAATCACGGATGACGCGGAGGCGTTCGCCCGCGCAATCGATGCGCTGGACCGGCCTCTCATGAACGGTGGCGACAATCGGGAGTCGCAGCTCGAGGCGGTGTACCGCGCGTCGAACGAGTTGGGCTGGCGGGACGGAGCTCTCAAGATTCTGTTTCTGGCGACGGACGCCGGCTTCCACGACTCGGACACAGAGAGCCAATACCCCGGCACGGGGAAGCGGGAGGTGCTCGATGTCCTGCGTGAGGAGGGGATCACGGTCGTCGGTCTGCAGAGCGGATCGGACGCATCCGCAAGGGAGGATCTTCAGGAACTGGCCGACGCCACGGACGGGAGTGTGCTCTCCCTAGATGCTGAAAGCTCGCAGATCGTGGCTGCACTGACCGAGGGCGCCTCGGCGGCCTTGGCACGGATGCACGTCACGTTGGAGGTGATAGCCGGCGAGGATTGGGTAACGGGGATCGATCCCATCGGCTGGTACGCGGATCCGGGGGCCCAGGTGTACTTCGTGGTCGAACTGACCGGCCAGCGCAAGCAGTCGATCTCCGAACTCCGGCACAACGTGCATCTCTGGGCACGCGGCGACGGCTCGGCGGTATTGGGGCGGTTCAGGCTACCGATTCGGGTGCCGCAGGAGTGAGGCTGGCAGTGGCGGGCGTGGCAGCGTGGATCGGGGCCATCGCGGCAGCGGCGTGCGCGGGCCCTGGTACGGAGGTCTGTGTCTACGAAGGTGAACGGGCGAGATGCGGGATCTTGGTCGTGCAGTTGGCGGGACCGGTATCGGATCTGCGCGGCTTCCTGGAGGCCGAGCGCGGGCGGGTCGTTTCATCGGACGACGAGTTCGGACTCGCCGTCGCCGCGTTCGATGGGGACGCCAACAGTCTGGCGGACACGCTCGCGCGCCTTCGCCAGCATCCTTCCGTTCGCAGTGCCGACTACGACCGGTTGGCTGTGGCCGATGCCGCGGGTCGCGATTAGCGCGACATCTTGGCCCCGCGCCATCACGTATCCCGCGTGCGGCTACCGGAACCGGGCGCGCCGAGCAAAATGATGGGTTTTGGCCGGCCGTCGAGCGACCCCGACGCGCCTGTCGCAAGCGGCGTGGTTGCGTTGCGTCAACGCCCGGCCCGCAGTCGCTCCGCTTTGCTCAGTAGTCCTCAACGAAAATCCCCGGCGTCGACAGCACCACCCTGACGAGATCGGCCTGGCGTGACAGACCCAGCCGCTGGAGCGCCTGGCGGATGTGCCAGCGCACCGCGGCCTCCGACCGATGCGACGCGGCCGCGATCGAAGCGACCGTGGCGCCGCCGGCCAGCGCCGCCGCCACGACGCCCTGCCCGGGGGTGAGCCCCAACGCGGCCGCCACGTGCGCGGCGTTGATCGGCGAGGTGGAGAACGGCTCCGCGAGCAGGACCCGGACGACGCCGCGGGACGTCCCGACCGGTGTGCGCGGCGTGGCGTGCAGGACCAGGGGGTCGCGTGCCGGCCGAGCGATCGGCAACGATCCGTCGCGTCCCTGGCAGGCCGCGGCGAGGAGTCGTGCCACCTGGACCGGGTCGGCTGGCGTCACGCCAACCAGACGGCCGTCGCGGACTGCCAGGCCCTCGCCTCGGGCGAGCATGGCCCGGGCGCGGTCGTTGGCTTCGACGACCCGGCCAGCGCGGTCCAGCAGCAGCATGCCGATGCGCCGCGTGTCCAGCAGTGCCGCCGTCGCCATGCCTTCGGCCCGCGCCTCGGCCAATGCGTGTCGGACCCGGACGAACTGGCGCACGTGGGGCAGCACCTGCCGGATCGCGTCGACCTGGCCGCCTGTCCAGTCGCCGGGCGTGCCGCCGCCCGGCCCGACCAGCGACCAGGCCATCTGCAGGTCCCCGTCGACGGGCAACCGCACGTTCAGGCAGTTCTCGCCGGCGTTGGGTACCAGGTAGTCGTTGTAGGTCGTCGACGTCCGGCGGACACGGTCGGTCATGAGCGCGTTGGTGTGGACCAGCTTGCCGAACGGTTCGCGAATGCCGGCGACCGGACGTTCGTCGATCGCCGCGTAGTGCTCGACGTACTCGCGCTGCAACTCGGGACGCGGATCGCCGCGCAGGAACAGCCAACGGAGCTCTATGTCGATGCCGCGCTGCGGCGTCAAGCGTCCGAGCAGGAGGTCGTTGCCTTCCAGACCGCACAGGTCGTCGATCAAGGCCGACGCTGCCGGCCACCGGGCATCGTCGAGTTGCGCTTCGCGCAGCAACTCGATGATGCGGTCAACCCGGTCGCGGACGGACATGGCGCCGGCCATGCCGGTTCGAGGGCTGTCCTGCGCAACGGGACGCGGTCGATGGTCCGGCCGCGCCGGTGGCCGCGCCGCGCCGGGAAATCGGGGTGGCGGGGGCCGCCGGGCACAGGGGCGGACCTACCATCCGTGGGTGCCCATGTACGCCACCAGTTCGCCCACGGTGATGGCGAACAGCGCGACGCCCATAAGCACGGCCAGTGCCAGCAGCGCCCGCACGGTGCCGTAGCGGCGTTGGATGCGGACCAGCACGAAGCCGACGACCACCAACGCGACAACCCACACGGCGATCTCGACGGTGATCCACTCCGGGACATGCAGCGCGAGCCCGGACGGGTCGGCCACGAACTCGGCGAGGCCGGCGCCTAGGGCCATGAGCGCGAGCGCTCCGACGACGACCGGTGCGGCGAGCAGCAGCAGGCTGGTCCTGCGCCGTGCGAGCCGGTCGGCTCCCGCTCCTAGCTGGACTGTCCGTCTTCGCCCCATTCCCCGTCCGCCGACGCGGGTTTCGGACGGGCGGACCAACGCAAGGGAACTGTCCGGCCGGTCCCCCCGATACCGCAACCTAGCGCAGAACCCGAAACGACTACCTTAAGCGATTGATAGTGTCTTTTGTGTGCTCATGTAGGTGTTTTCAGTTCTATTTCAGTGCCTTAGTGCCGCTGCCGAATTGACGGTCGCTTGTGTACCGGGCGACAGATGTTCGTGGTCGAGATTCAGGCCCCGCAAACGGGGCGGTCTCGCCCGCCTGGTCGGTCCGGCGGTGGGCGTGTGCCGACGTGTTCCTTTCGTGTGCCCGGAGCGGCGGCTTGCATTCCTTTGGCACGGCTTTCGGGTGAGAATCCAGCCTCCGGCCGCCGGGGGGGATGTCGATGCAAGAGTCCGACGATTTGCAGCGCGAGGTGCGTGCGCTCCGGGAGCGTGTCGCGGCGCTGAGCGCCGCGGTGCTCCGCGTCAGCGACAGCCTCGATCTCGCCACGGTCCTGCAGGAGGTCGTCGACAGCGCACGCGCGCTCACGGCGGCCCGTTTCGGGGTCATCTGCACGGTCGACGCGGCCGGCGACGTGGTCGACTTCGTCACCTCCGGCTTCACCGCCGAGGAGAAACGCCGCTTCGCCGAGTGGCCTGACGGCCCGCGCCTGTTCGCGCATCTGCGCGACCAGCCCGGTCCGCTCCGGATCGCGGACCTGCCCGACTACGTGCACGAGCGCGGATTCTCGCCTGAACTGATGCGCTCGAAGACGTTGCAGTCGATGCCCATGCGTCACCGCGGGGCGCCGGTCGGCCACTTCTTTCTGGCCGAGAAGGCGGATGCGGCGACGTTCACGGCCGAGGACGAGGAGACGCTGGAGCTGTTCGCCGCCCAGGCGGCTGCGGCGATCGCCAACGCGCGTGCGTTCAGCGGCGAGGAGCGCGCCCGGGCGGACCTCGAACTGCTGATCGAGACCTCGCCCGTCGGCGTCGCCGTGCTCGATGCGAAGACCGGCCGTCTCGCGACCTTCAACCACGAGGCACGGCGCCTCGTCGAGCCGCTTTGGAGCGGCGACGAGGATCTCGAGTCGGTGCTTTCGACCCTGACCTGCCGGTTCGCGGACGGTCGCGAGCTGGATCTGGCGGAGTTCCCGATCGGCCGCGCGCTCGCGGCTGCCCAGGAGATGCGCGCCGAGGAGGTCGTGCTGTCGGTGCGCAACGGGCGGAGTGTGCGCGTGCTGATCAACGTGTCCCCGAACCGCGGCGCGGACGGGCAGGTCGCGTCGGTGGTGGCGACGATGCAGGACCTGGCGCCGCTGGAGGAGCTGGAGCGCCAGCGCAGCGAGTTCGTGAGCATGGTCAGCCACGAGCTGCGCGCGCCGCTGGCGGCGATCAAGGGCTCGGCCGCCGGCGTACTCGGCAGCGCGCGCAGCGTGTCGCGCACGGAGATGCGCCAGTTCTTCCGCATCGTCGACGCCCAGGCGGACCACATGCAGGGCCTGATCGCCGACCTCCTGGATGCGGGACGCATGGAGGCCGGCACGCTGTCGGTGGACCCCGAGCCGTCCGACATACGGGCCCTCGTAGACGCCGCGCGGAGCACGTTCGCCGGGGGCGGCGCGCGCCACGTCGTGCGCATCGACCTGCCCCCGGACCTGCCGCGCGTAATGGCCGATCCCGAGCGGGTGGCCCAGGTGCTCGTCAACCTGCTGGCGAACGCGGCCCGGAACGCACCGGCGACCTCCCCCATCGTTGTCGAGGCGGCCCGCGACGGGGCGCACGTCGAGGTATCGGTGGTGGACCGCGGGCGCGGCGTGAGCGCCGAAATGCTGCCGCGTCTGTTCCGCAAGCACGTGGCGCTCGCCGGCGGCGAGCCCGGCGGCGCTGCCGGACTCGGCCTGGCCATCTGCAAGGGACTGGTCGAGGCGCACGGGGGCCGCATACGCGCCGAGAGCGCCGGGCCGGGCCAGGGCGCGCGCTTCGCCTTCACGCTGCCGGTGGCGCCGAGGGCGGACGCCTTGCCGGCCGCCGTCCCGGCACTGCAGAGCGCCGCGCCGGGCGAGCGCACGTGCGTGCTGGTGGTCGATGACGATCCGAACGCCCTGCGCTACGTGCGCGGTGTGCTCGCCGACTCGGGCTACGCGCCGGTGGTCACGGCCGACCCCGGCGAGGTCGGTGCACTGGTGCGCCGCGAGCGGCCGCGGCTGGTGCTGCTCGATCTGGCGCTGCCCGGCACCGACGGCATCGAACTGATGCGCACCGTGCCGGAACTCGCCGACGTGCCGGTGATCTTCATATCGGGGTACGGGCGCGACGAGACGGTCGCGCTGGCGCTCGGCAGCGGCGCGGCGGACTACATCGTCAAGCCCTTCTCGCCGACGGAGCTCAAGGCGCGGGTGGCGGCCGCGCTGCGCCTGCGCGCGGAGCCGGCGACGTACGAGTTGGGCGACCTGCGCATCGACTACGCGCGTCGCCGCGTGACCGTCGGCGCCCGCGAGGTTGCGCTCACGGCGACGGAGTACGACGTGCTGCGCATCCTGTCGCTGCATGCCGGGCGCGTGGTCACGTTCGAGGCGCTACTGCGCCAGGCGTGGGGCGGGCGCGACCCGGGGGACGCCCAGCCGGTGCGCTCGTTCGTGCGCAAGCTGCGGGCGAAACTCGGCGACGACGCGGCGCGACCCGCCTACGTCTTCAATGCGCGCGGCGTCGGCTACCGGATGCCGGATCCGGCGGAGGGTTGAGTCGCGTTCGGACGCACCCTCGAGGATCCCTTCCGGGTCAGGCCCGACTTTCTGCAGGACACGGTCTGGAATCCCCGGAATCTACTGGCATGTGGGCTTCTCCATCCGGTTCATGCATCGGGAACCCCCAACCAACGAGCGATGGCCATGTCCATGCTCGAGACATCCTTGGGCGGTCTTCGAGCGTACCGAAGATGCACCCTCGCGACCGCCGCGCCGCCTCGCATGGGGGTGGTGAACAGCGTTGTCAAGCTGATCGTAGCGAGACGGCGCGGCGAGGCGGCGAGGCTAGGATCCGTCGGGTAGACCAACGCCGAGAAGGTCATCGGCCACTCCGTGCAGCCGCCCAGGTCCTGAGGCTCAGGTCGGTTCGTCAGCGCCGGACCCCGCCATCGTCCGATGGCCGTTGCGGTGTGATCGAGTTCCTGCCGCGCGGCCGGTTTGCAGCCACCGGCGCGAATATCTTGTCGATTCCCCCCGTTGCAGGTGCATCTCCACCCGAAAAACGCCGCCTTTTTGTCAGGTACGCTACCACGGAATCGCCCCGCCTTCAGTAAATTAAACGTGTGTATCCGTAGATTTATCATGTTGTTAACGTAATCTCAGAATGGCGGGAGCGCGGTCTACGCACGGTTTCCGGTTCGCCCCGCATTCGAGGTGCGCTTTGACGGCAGGTCCGAGTTCGACCAAGGCGAAGGCGTGGTTTGCGACATGGCCGGACAACCGCCCCGGAGCGTACTCGGCGTACACCGCCCCTTCGGGTCGGCTGTCGGGGCCACCGTGCGGACGTGGGCCAGGCGGAACTCCGACCTACCGCGGCGTCAGCCCTTCGGCATGCGGTAGCCGACGCCGCGCAGGTTGAAGATCCAGGTGGGGTTGTCCGCGCTGTCGCCGAGCTTGCGGCGCAGGTTGCGTACGAAGATGCGGATCAGGTTCGCGTCGGCGCCGTCGCGGTCGCCCCAGATGCGGCGCAGCAACGTGTCGTGGTGGACGACCCGCCCGGCGTTCAGCGACAGCAGGCGCAGCAGTTCGAACTCCGTGGCCGTCAGCTCCACCGCCTTGCCACCAACCGTCGCCTCGCGGCGCTCGTAGTGGATTGCCAAGTCGCCCAGCACGAACGGTTCCGGCTCCTGGTGGCGGCGCAGCGCCGCCCGGATGCGCGCCACCAGCTCGGTTGGCGAGAACGGCTTGACGATGTAGTCGTCCGCGCCCAACTCGAATGCCCGTGCGACTGTCTCGTCGCGCCCGTAGCCCGAGATGAAGATCACCGGCAGGTCGGCGAGTTCCGGCACCTCCTGCAGCAGTTCCAGCCCGTCCCGCCCCGGCAGCAGGAGGTCGAGCAGCACGAGCTGTGGACGCTCGGCGCGGATCAGGCCGGCGAGGTCGTTGGGTGCACCCGTCACGAGCGGCGCGTAGCCGGCGGAGTCCAGCGTGTCGCGCACGACGCGCAGCGTGTTCGGATCGTCGTCGATGACGAGGATGCGGGGCCGCTCGCTCGGCGCGGCGGAGGAGGGCTCGGCGGTCCGCCCGATGCCCGGCTCGCCTGACTCCGCCGCCGGGACGGTGAAGGTGATCGTGGTGCCGAAGCCCGGGCCGTCGCTCTCCGCCCGGATGCGACCGCCGTGCGCCTCGACGAGGCCCTTGCAGATCGCCAGTCCCAGGCCTTGGCGCGCGGTGCCGCTGCCCCCGGCAACGTGCTTGCGGAAGAGGTGCGGGAGGAGATCGGGCGGCACGCCGGCACCGTCGTCGCTGACGGAGACGGCGATGTCCTGGCCGTCGCGCTTCGCCGCCACGCGAATCACCGACGACGCCACCGTGTGCAACGCGGCATTGGCGAGGAGGTTGTTCAGCACTTGCACGATCCGCCGCCGATCGGCCATCACGCGGGGCAGGTCGTCGGCCAGGTCGACAGCGACGTTGCGCCCGGCAGCGTCGCCGGTCAGGAACGTGCTGCGCGCCTGTTCGACCAGGTCTGCTACCGCCGACGGTTCGGGCGAGACCGACAGCGTGCCCGAGTCGATCCGCCCGGCATCGAGCAGGTCGGCGATCAGACCACGCATGTGGCTCGCCTGTTCGGCGATGATGCGGTGGAACTCGCGCATCTCCGCCGGGTCGAGCGCGCTGGCCTCCTCCAGCAGCGTGTCCGCCGACCCCTTGATCGACGTCAGCGGCGCGCGCAGCTCGTGGCTCACGAGGCCCAGGAACTCCGTGCGCAAGCGTTCGGTCTCCTCCAGCGGCGCGAGGTCCTGCATGGTCACCACCACCGAACCGGTCGCGGACCCCTCGGCCCGGATCGGCGTTGCATTGATCAGCGTCCGCACGCTGCGCCCGTCGGGAACCGAGAGCACCACCTCCTCCGAACGCACGGTCTCGGGGCTCGAGAACTGATGCGCCAGCGGGTACTCCGCGAGCGACACTTCGCGACCGTCGGCGCGACGGCAAACGATGACGTCTAGCAGTTGCTCAAGCGGATGACCGGGCGTGCGCAGGCTCTCGACGATGCGCCGGGCCTCCCGGTTGGACGAAACCATGCCCCCGCTCCGGCCGTCGAAGACCACCACCCCCACGGGCGAGGTCTCGATCAGGGCTTCAAGGTCCATCCGCGCGCGCTGCTCGCTGCGGTGTGCGCGGGCGTTGCCGATCGCAGCCGCCGCCTGCGCCGCGAAGAGGAGTAGGACGTCCTCGTCCGCGGCGGTGAACTCCGCCCCAGCCTCCTTCACGCTGAGGAACAGGTAGCCGACCGGAGCGCCCCGGTAGCGGATCGGCGTGCCTTGGAAGGCGCCGGCGAAGATCGCGGGGGGCGTCAGCCCGATCTTGCGCACGTAGGTCGGCAGATCCGGCACGCGCAGAGGACCCGGCAGCTCGTACAGATGCTCGAGCAGGGGCAGCCCGCCGGACCACTCCACGAGTTCGCGCTCATCGTCGGTTTCGAACTGGCAGAAGACGTACTCGCCGGGCACGCCGGACTCGCCTACCGTGGCGATGATGCCGCGCCGCGCCCCGGTCAGTCGCCGGGCGCCCTCCACGATCTCCCGCAGCACCGTGTCGAGATCGAGGCTCTCGCTGATGCCGAGAATCGCCGCCGCCAGTGCCGACGCGCCGGTGTCCGTACGCCCGTCGTCGACGGGGCCGTCGTCGCGGGCAATGCGTTCCGTCACGGGTCGTGTCTCCCATCGGTCGGAGCCCGCGGTGGCAATTCCGCTCGCGCTGGATCACGCGACGTCCGTGTTGCCGCCGGCCGGGCCGAGCCCGCCGACTACTCTAACCACACGCGGCGAGCGCATCCACACACGGCTTGCACATGCAAGGTTAAGGACGCGCGGCGCGGGCGGAGATTCGCCCGTACACCTTAGCGAGGCGGCGGTTGCACGTGGGGAAAACGCGATGCGGGTGTCGCTACGCCGAGAAAGCCGCACAGTTCCTTCCATCCGTCGCCGCTTTCGAGGTCCATCACCAGGAGATCGTCGCGGTCTCGGAAGTACTCGAGCACATCGGCGTTGTGGCGGCGGTAGCGGGTGAGATAGGTGGCCTCGTTGCCGACGGGGGTTCCGACGCCGTAGATCCACTCCCGCATGGGCGACTCCGCGGCGCCGAAGAACCGCACGACACTGTCGATCCACTGACTCTCGTCGCGCACCGTCAGGACGAACCGGCTGCCGGGGAAGGCGACGTCGAGTTCCCGGTACAGGAGCGGCCACGGGTTGTCGCTGAAGCCATCGTGTTCCGTGGCCAGGCCCAGCGCGACGGCAACCGCACGGTCCGCGATGGCGGGATCCTGGGCGCCGTCCGGCCCGGTGACCTCGTAGCCGAGCGTTGCCAGTGCCTTGCGCAGCGACTTGGTGCCCGTCTTGTGGAAGCCGATGCCGAACACCTTCGGCTTGAGAGGGCGTCGGTGTGCCGTGCGCCTGGGGTTCGACAGCTCGGGACCAAGCGCGCTCCAGCCGGCGTTGGCCAGCCGGGCGACCGCGCGCCGTTCGTCCTGGTCTAGCTCCAGGGCGTCGCCGCGGTCCCCCACGATGTCTTGGATCTCGTCGATCAGCTTCATCGCGCGTGCGCGCTCGCCTTTCTCGAGCGCAGCGCGGTTCACGGCGCGGACGAAGTCGATGGCCGGGCGGCTCAAGGACGGATTGCGGCGGCCGTGTCCGGGCGACACGCCGCGGACGCCGTAGTAGTCGAAAAAGGTCTTGACCGTGTCGCCCGCGTAGGGGAACGCGCTGACGCGGCCCGGTCCGAAAAGCTGTTGCGCCTCGAGGTAGAAGCCGAGGTAGTCCAGGTGGCGGCGGAACCAGGGGTCCGCCAGGGCTTCGGCAAAGCCGATGTCGCGCCCGTAGACGTTCCGCGGGGCGTTCCGGGAAGGCGGGTTGGTCAGGTACTGGACGTAGAGCGACGCGGCGAACTCTTCGGGCTGGCGAAACCACACGCACAGTTCGAAGTCGAACAGCGCGGCCAGGTGGCGCAAGGCACCCTTGACCGCGGGCTTGTAGTCCCACCACTGGTTGTAGATGCCTTCCGTGGTGAAGACGATGGTGTGCGTCTCGTCCGGCATGTCGCGCAGCGCGTCCTCGATGTGGCGGGTAAACGCCTCTTCGTCGCCCCACATCAAAAGGTCGTTGATCTGCTGGTGCTTGGGTTCCGGCGTGTCCGACGGCTCCGGATACCACCATCCATGCTTGGCCAGCGCGTCGCGGTGCAGGCCGAGGTGACGTTGCAGCGACGACGTGCCGGTTTTCGGCGTCCCCGCGTGCAGGATCAGGCGGCGCTTTTCCTCGCCGCTCCACGTTCGCGCGACGAACTCCGGGGAGAAAAGCGGCGTCGAGACCGCCGGAATGCGGCTGGCCGCGTCCAAGGCCAGGTGCCGCTTGTACGGCTCGAAGAAGAGCGCGTCCTCTCGCGCGCCGATGGCGGCGTTCACCGTGTCGAGCGCGGCGTCGAGCGGCGCGAATCCTTGCAGCCTCGGTGCGACCAGGCCGAATTCGTCCAGGCAGTCGTGGTAGTGGACGACGCGCAGTTGCTCGGCGGCGTCGAAGCGGCGTGGCGGCAGCGCCTTGGCGTTGTGGCACGGGAAGTTCCAGTTCGTCGCGAGGTGCCGGTACGGCGTCCGCTCGGTCGCGAGCGCCATGGCAAAGGAGATCTGGTCGATGTGGTGCCGGGCGGAGGGCGGGTCGAAGATCTCCGGGCTGGCGAAGAGGAACTCGGCCCAAGCGCGCCATGCCGTTCGCAGACTCGGCACAACGGCTGCCGGGATGTAGAGGAAACCGCCGTTGAAGTTCGTGTCGATCGACTCGCCGCGGTTCGGCCAGTCGCAGGCCAGGGTCGCGGGCAGCGGCACGTCGGCCGCAGCGAACACCTTCTCGAGCGCGGGCAGCGGGGGGCTGTCGGCGTCGACGGGTTTGCCCCACACCACTGCCGGGTCGGCGATGTCGAGCGGCGCCGCCACCGCGAGGTCGAGGTCGAGCAGAAAGACGCCCTCGATACCGTCGTCCTGGTTGTCCACCAGGTGATCGAGTTGGGCGATCTTGTTGCAGTATTTGCCGTCGAGGTAGGGGACGAGCGTCGCGACGGCGTAGCCGTTGGCTTCGAAGGTCTCGCGCACGTCGCGGGACACCCGGTCGGTGCACTGCACGACGACGCTCTCGCGTGGCACGCCTGCGAAGCGTTCCAGCGTGAACAGCAGAATGCCCGCCTGGTAGGGATGTAACGGCGCCCGATCGACGACCATCGAGTACCGGTAGGGGTGTCGCCGCATCCGCCGAAGAATACCGCCGTTGAACCTGGCTTGGGGTTCCGGCTCAGATCGGCAGGTGCAGGTACTTCTCGACGAGCCGGTCCACGTGGAAACGATCCTGGCACTGCTCCCGCGCGGCGGTCGCGAGTTCGCGGCGCCGTCCGGGGTCGCTCGCGAGCACGGCGATGCCGTCCTGCCACTCGTCGTCCGTCGCGGCGAGCAGGCCGTTGCGGCCGTGTTCGATCAAGTCCGCGTAGAGGGGGTTGCGCACGGCGAGGGTCGGCGTGCCGGTGAGGGCCGCCTCGAAGTACTTGAGGGGACTCTTGGCGTCGCAGAACGCGTTGCTCTCCAGGGGGATCAGGTTGACGTCGAAGCGCGCGAGTTCGTAGGCGAGGTTCACGTGTTCGACCACCGGTCGCACCTCGACTTGGCCCGCGGCAACGACGTTCTCGTACGTCTGACGACCTAGGGTGCCCAGCGCGGTAAAGCGCCAATCGGCCTGGCCCGCAAGGGCTTTCGCCAAGGGCCGCGCGATGGTCGCGAAGTCGCCATCGTGCGTGGCCGTGCCGCTGGCGTAGCCGATTCGTACGACCGCGTTCGCTTCGCGCTGCTCCCGCCAGAAGTCGGAAAGGGCGAGTACGTCCGGGTTGAAGGCGTTTTCTATGACGGCGACTTGGGTGTTGAAGCGCCGCGCGTGGTCCGCCAGCGGCTCGGTCGGTACGATGCAGAACGCCGCGGCCGCCATCGTGCGCTGATAGGACCGGGCATCCTGTACCCAGCGCGCTCTGGCCGGCGGCTCCAGGTCGGCGATGAAGCGGATGCCGCCGAGTTCGATCAGCTCCGGGTCGAAGATCAGGTCGTCGATGTCGAAGCCGACCGTGATGCCGCGGGCGCGGCACCTGTCCAGCAGTTGTTCGATCGTCGCGTCGTAGGGGCAACGGTGGATGACTACGCAGCGCGGACGGCTGCTTGGCATGCCGTGGCGTTCCAACATGGCGCGCGACATCCAGCGGGCCGGAACCCCCATGCGGTTCAAGGCATCGACGGCGTTGTGGACGCGGTAGAGGTGTCCCCGGTTGCGCGGTCTGCCGGAGACGAACAGGAACTCACGCTGGCCGCGATCGCGCCTGGGCCGCCGCCACAGGCGGGCTCGCGGGGACGACGGGAAAACGGGCCGATAGGCGGTCTTGCTCACGAAGTGGCGCAGGCGGGCCCGGTGGAAGACTTCGGCGTCTGTCCCGGTCACGTCCTGGTGGGCGTCGGGGACCGTTGTCTCGAGCTGGCGTCGCGCGGCGTCGAGCGTCGCATCGTCGCCCTCGAGCAGGGCTTGGTAGACGGTTTCGCAAACGCGGTCGCGATCCGACATCAGTGCTATGTCCCTGGCCGCTTTTTGGGATCGCCTGGCCGGGTTGGCGGGCGATTCGACGGTGGCGTCGAGCGAACGGCTCAACCCGGCGAGGAAGTCGGTCACGCGGCGGCTGCGCGCTTGCATGAGGTCTTCGTAGGCGACCGTGAAGCGCTGCCGCGACACGGTGTGCTTGTCGAGCTCGAGGTTGTAGTGCAGCCACAGCAGATCGGCTTGCGCCGGGCAGGTGACGGCCGCCTTGGCGGTGTCGTTGCGCTCGGCGCGCCGCGCCAGGGATCGGAAAACGGCGTCGGCGCGGCGTATCACGCGCACGAACACCAGCGGATCGAAACGCGCGGCGAGCGCTTCGACCCAAAGCGGCAGCAGTCGGCACAGCCGCGGATCCTTGATCAATACGCCGCGCGCTGCGGGGCGGTGCGCGTCGAGGAAGGCGTCGATTTCCTCGCGGGAGCGCCTCGCATCGGCGCTGTCGAAAAACCCGCCGGGCAGCGGCTGCGGGGATGCCCAGGTCTGTCCGCTCGACGCGAGGAAGCGATTGTTGATCTGCACCAGTTCGCGCGACTCGAAGTAGCCGCCCGGGTTGTCTACGGGGTGGGCCGGCATCGTTTCGCCCAGCGGCCGGAGACCGACGTCCGCGAGCATCGCGGCCACCAGCGAGGTGCCGGATCGATGCATCCCCGCGACGACCACGCAGGGCGTGTCAGGCATGGCTCTCGTGGTCGATCAGGAACCGGCCGACGGCCGCCATGCGGTCATGCGTCTCGCCGAGATCCGCCAGGAACGGGTAGGACGGCCGCGCATAGGTACGCCCGGTCACCCGCGTGTATTCCTCCTGGCTCTGCTTGAAATAGCCGTCGAGGGACGTTGCCGCGCCGCCGTGGACCTGGTGGAACGTGCTCTCGCCGTAGAGGAGGACGTTCAGGGTGCCGAGGGACGGTTTGCGATTGACCGCGCGCTCGAAGAGTTCCAGGTTGCACAGGCCACCGCCGGGCCGGGTGAAGCCCTCGTCGTAGCCGCCGAGGGCGTCCCAGGTGGACCGCGCCATGGCGAACGCATTGCTCTCGTTCTGCCGGATTCGTTCGCGCTGGTCGTGGGCATTGGCCCAGACGCTGATCCGGAAGAGTTCGTCCAGATCGGTTTGCCAGGCGACTGACCGCAGCAACTCGTCCTCCGCGCCCTGGTCGTAGCCCTCCTGTACGGACTGCATCTGCGGTTTCGCACCGAGATGTCGGCTGCCGACGAACGTGAACGCCTTTGGATGCCGCGAGAGCACCTCGACCGTCCGGCGCACGAGGTGCGAACTCGCGAGCCGTGCGCCGTCTATGCAGATCATCAGCCAGTCGCCCATCGTCTCCTTGGCGGCGGCGTTGATGCACCGCGTGGGCGAGACCTGCGCCTCGCAGCGCGAGATGCGCACGAGGCGCACGGGCGGCTTCGCGCCGTCGCGGACGTGGCGACCGAGGTCCAGGGGCACCGGCGAGCCGTTGTCGACGACGATGATCTCGTATTCCACGTCGGCCACGCCGCGCTGCAATGGGGGTAGGAGCGACAGAACCGTCCGCGGGGCCTCTCTTTGCATGTCGTAGGCGGCGACGACGATGGACAGGCTCGGCATACACGCCACCCGCGCACTCAATTGCCGGGTTGTACTACGCGGCGGTTGCGCGCCGCAACTTATCTGTCGTCGCCCGCGTGGTCCTCGACGCGCCACACCGCGTGGACCCACTTGACGGCGAAATGGCCGAGCAAGCCGCCGAGAACGGCGCACGCCAAAAAGAGGGGCCAGTCGCCCGCGATGCCAGCCATCGCCGACAGTGGCAGTGGAACGCCGGGAGCCCCGTCCGGCACGGGGCGGGACAAGGAAACGGCTAAAGCCAGCGCCGCACCCGCTACCGAGCCGACCGCCACAGCCCAGATCCCGGTGCCTTCCCGGAGAAGCCCGGTTGCGTCACGGCCCGTCGGGTCGTGCCAATAGCGGCGACGTTCCCGCCATGCCCGGTAGGCGCCCCACGCGAACCCCGGCACCGCGAGCTAGACGAAGCCGAACAGGGCGGCAAGGGCCCAGCTTGCGGCATAGGGTACATAGCCCATCACATCGAGCAGCACGGTTCCGATGTGGTCCGGCAACGGGGCCATGAGCACCGGGGTCAGCCCGACAGGCCAGGCGACCATGAACACGGCGGCGCCGACGACCCCGAACCAGAATGCCGTGCGGACGATCACTTGTTGGACAGCTCCCGGCGTGACACGCCTGCTCGACGGCGTATCACGGAACCGACCAAAGGGCAAGCATCCGCCGCGGCGCTGACCCCATGGGGACTTGGCGGGGCGGCGCCGGTCTGGGACGATCGTCGCGCGGTCCGGGAGGTGATTGCCATGAAGCGACTGGTGGTTTGTTGCGACGGCACGTGGAACACGCCCGAGATGGAGAGTCCCACGAACGTAGTCCGCATGGCGCAAGCCGTGAGCCCGCGGGGCACGGATGGATGCCTGCAGCTCGTCTACTACGACGAGGGCGTGGGTACGGCGGGTTGGATGGACCGGATTGCCGGCGGCGCGATGGGCGAGGGCTTGGACCTCAACGTACGCCAGGCCTACCGTTTCCTGGCCAACAACCACGAGGCCGGCGACGAGATCTACCTGTTCGGCTTCAGTCGGGGCGCGTACACGGCCCGAAGCCTCGCGGGGTTGATCGGCTACGCCGGCATGCTGGGGCGGCACCAGCTCACGCATTTCGCGCAGGCCTACGAGTTGTACCGGAGCGAGAAGGAGGCCAACGGGGTCGCCGCGAAGGCGTTCCGGGCCGAGCACGGCACGCGCGTTCCGGAGATCACGTTGCTCGGGTGCTGGGACACGGTGGGTGCCCTGGGCATCCCCGACAAGCTGCCTGGAATCGGACTGGACCGCCGCTTCAACCGGCGCTACCGGTGGATCGACGGCCAACTCGGGCCGCACGTGGCGAACGCGCTGCACGCGGTCGCGATCGACGAGCGACGCCGGGAATTCGCGCCGACGCGCATGCGACGTGGCCGTGAGGGACAGAACCTCGAGGAGGTCTGGTTCCCCGGCGACCACGGATCCGTCGGCGGCGGAACCAAGCACAAGGAGCCGCTGGCGCGGTTCGCGCTGGAGTGGATGGCGGAAGGTATCGCGCGGCATGGGCTGGGGCTCTCGGTCGATACCGCTTTTCCGGGCCTCGCGGCAAGGGATCACAACGCCTACTTCAGCCGCGACAGAAACCCGATCTACGGGCGCCGGCGCCGGGGGCTCGGTGACGCGCCCGTGTTCCATGCCTCCGCGATCGCGCGTTTCATGGACCTGCCGGACTACGGCGAAGACCTCGGCGGCGAACAGCGCGGTCTGCTTGACGCGGCAGCGCGAGAGGTAGGCACACTGGGCAGTCTGGGGCTGCTGCCGCGCCGAACCGCGCTTGAGCCCCGTGGGCGCGCCCAGGCGATCGTCCATGCGGAGCGCCATCGGAACGACACCTTCGTCCGGATGGTCGCCGGGGCTCGCTACCGGCTGTGGGCGGAACCGACACAGTGCTGGCGTGACGGCGACCTCCCGCCCTGCGACGCGCGCGGCTGGCACATGGACGACGAGGCGCTCGGAACCCACTTCCGCCGGCTCAGCCGAATGAAGCGCCCGCTGATCAACCTCGGCCGAAGCCGACGCGTCCTCCCCGACGCCAACTGGCTGGAACTCGTCGGCATCCTTCGCGCTGCGGACGGTCGGGAGGCGCCGTTTCGCATCGGGTTGAAAGCAGAGTTCGACGCCCCGTTCGACGGCCACCTTCTGGCTTTCGCCAATGACATCCAATCACGGATCGACCTCATGGACTCGTACGACGACAACGAGGGATGGCTGCTCTTGAACATAGAGCGGATGGCGTAGGATGGGGGCATCCGTGCGAGCGTCCGGGAAAAACGTGCTCGTGCAGAAATGTTCGAATATATTGTTTTTATTAATGAAATTTCTCCATAGGCTTCAACCGGCGCTCGATACGCGGTAAGCTACTGCCCACTCTTGGCGCTAGGAACGCCACCCCGTAAACGTCACAAGGGCGTCCCGGCGGATTGAGGCAGCAGGTGAAGCCGAAAGTGCAGACGACAGAACGACGGAGGTCGAGTTTGCCCGCGCGACTCGACGGCCAGACCGTCGCCGTCATTGGCACCGTGCTCACCGTCGCCGTTGGCATCGGCGCCATGATTCTGGTGACGACGGCGGGCATCCGCACGGAGATCGGAAGCGTGCGCACGGAGATGCGCACGGAGATCGAAAGCGTTCGCACGGAGATGCGCACGCAGATCGGAAGCGTTCGCACGGAGGTCGGCAATCTGCGTGTGGAGATGAACAACATGCGCAGGGACCTCACCGCCCAAATCGGTGCCCTCGATGACCGCGTGCGGGGATTGGAGCAGGCTGTGACGGCGATCCAGATCAGTGTGGAAGGCTTGGCGGAGCGCGTACGCGTCGTGGAAGAACATACACGCCAGCCGCTGGAGACGGCGCACGTGGGGGAGCCACCCGGCGGATAGCTGGGCTTCACGGCCCTGGATGGGGGCGGGGACGCGCGCCTCGTTGCGAGGGTCGTTCGGGCACCGGCGTTCGCTTATGCTTCGCCCACCTCATGCCCGTTGGACGCGATGCTGCACACAGTCCTCATTGGCGCATTCGCGGCGCTTTGCGCCATTGCCGGGGCGAGCATCGCACTGGCCTTGGGCGCGCCGCTCGTGCTCGGCGGCCTTCTGGGCATCGCGTTGGGCTCGTTGCCGATGTGGCTCCCTCGCTTGGCGGGCGCGCCGGAGTCGGGGCGTTGCGCGGAGGTGGTCGGCCTCGTGCTGCTTCTTGGGATCGCAGCGACGCTCTCGGCCAGCGCCCTGTTGCCGGTCCTGGCCGATGAACCGGTGCTGATCGAAGCGTCGATCCCGCTGCTGCTGATGGCGCCGTCGGTGTACGTCGTCTACCTGCTGTTGAACCGGCGTGAAGGTGTTTTAGCGCGTCAGGCCTCGGTGCCGGACCGCCTCTCGGTTGCGCTCTCCGGCCCGCCCATGGTGCTGACGCTTGCGCTCGGTATCACGGTGGCCGTCGGTGCCGTGCTGCTCATTCACTACGTGGGTCTGCGCGTGCCGTCCTGGTCGTACGTGACGGCGAAGTTCGTCGACCGCGGCATCATTCCGCCGCTCACCCTCATGCTGTTCTTCTGGGGTCTGCTGCTGCTGGCTAACAAGGCTTGGGTGTTGTGGCGCGAGGGCAGGCTGATGGACCGGCCCCGCCAAGGCAGCGAGTCCGTGCTGCTGCGCGCCCATGGCCAAGCGGTCGCCGGCGGCGAGATCACGGGCACCAACGAGTTCCTGGAACTGGTGTGGAAGAAGTCCGCGGACTTCTACATCGTGCCGCGCTACATCAACTGGGCGATCCCCATCCTCGGTTTCATCGGCACCGTGCTCGGCATCTCGCTGGCCGCCGACGGCATCCAGAACATCATCGGTTCGCGCAGCAGCCTGTCGGACCTGTCCACGGAACTGGGCCAGGCCATCGCACCGCTGGGAATCGCCTTCGACACGACGCTGATCGCGCTGTCGCTGAGCGTCTTCCTCACCCTGTTGCAGACCGCCCTGCAGCGCTGGGAGGACGGTGTGCTCGTGGCCTACGAGGGCCGCGTACGGGCCCAGACGCCGCGTCCAGGGGACGCGCCGCGTCCGGGGGACTCGCCATAGCATCGCCGCGGGCGCTGGAACAGGAGTCCAGCGGTGCCCCGATGGTGGAGATTTTCGGCGGCATCTTCGCGCTGCTCCTGGTGCTCTTCCTGCTCATGAACCTGCTCTCGCAGGCGGCCCTGGTTGAGCGCCTGGAGACGGCGTCGGAGGAAGGCCTCTACCGGGTCGGCTGGGGGGCGAGCGGGGAGGGCTACGTGGTGCTCGCCTTTCCGTCGGAGTTGCGCATCGTGGAGACCGGCCAGGCGATCTCCGCTGGCGCCATCTGCCGCCCCGACAGCCCGTTCGTGCCGTACGTGCGGCGCGTGTACCAGGCGGATCGGCAGCAGATCGTGTTCGCGATTCTCGAGGACGGCGTCGGCACCATGGCCGAGGCGCGCAACTGCATCATGCGCGTGCTGCCGGAGCGCCTGCTGTCGATCGGCTGGATCATCGCCAACGACGAACTCTTGAAATCCGTGTCGCTCGGCGACATCCCGGCGTTCATCCGTCAGGCGGTGGCCCCGGAAGCGCACGAGACGCTGCGCTGACCCGTGCCGCCAGAACGCCCCGGCATGTTCCCCGCGTTCGCGGGCGTCGCGCTGGCCGACATCCTCGCCAACAGCGTCGCCATCGTCATCATCATGATCGTGGTGACGCTGATGGCGCGCTACGAGGAGGAGCAGGACAAGCTGGAGCAGGCGGAGGATGTGGCCGTGCTGCTGAGCCGGGAACTCGCCAGTTCGTTCGTGATGAACGCGTTGCCCACGAGCCCGCCCGCGCAGTTGCACGACTACGTGACCTCGCCCCTCGACCGCAATCCGCAGCGTTCGATCATGCCCATCATCGAACTGCACGCCGACTTCATCCGCGACTACTACACCGGCGAGACGTACTCCCGCGAGGAGTTGCTCCGTTACGACAACGCCTTCGATCGCTATCTCGGGAGCCTGACGCCGGCGCAGTTGCTTAGCGTCCGCGTGGACGTCTATGCGATCGACCAGTTCTACGTCGCCATGTCGATCTTCAAGGCGCACAACCACCGGCCGCGGCATTGGCACTTCCTGGGCACACCGGGCGGTACCGGCCTTGGCGGCCAGGTCGCCGCCGTTGCACGCGCCGATGGCGACGGCATCGCCGTTGGTACCGAACGCCGCGACGGCGAACCGGGCACGGGTCCGGCGGCAGCGGGCGATGCGTTCGGCGCGGGCGCCGCGCTGCCGGAGGACGTGGCCTTGGCACGCGCCGGCGGCGTCGACGCGAACTATCCGGCGGATGCGTTCGCGGCGCGTGGCGGCGCCGGAGCAGCCTCCCAGGAGTTCTTCGACCTGCCTGGCGGCCCCGGCGACGAGAGCAGCAACGATGCGGGCCGGCCGCCCGCGAGCGCCACGGCCGACACCGGGACATCCGCAGCCGGCGGCAGCCGCAGCTTCCGGGCCGCGCGCCCGGCGGCGCCGGCTGCGGAGACCCTGCTCACGTCCGATGTCGACCTGTTCGCCCTCCTGCGCGCGCTGTACGCGTACATGCGCGTCGTGCAGGCCGACGCCGACGCCGGCGTGCCGTCGCGGCTGCCGCGCTACGATTTCGAACGCGACGTCCTGGGTCGCATACCGAATCTCCCGGCGCCGACGCCAGCGGAAACGGGTCTGCTGCACAGCGTCAGGTTCCTCATGGAGGATCCGCGGAGTGCTTCACCGTCGGACGGCCTCGCGATCCGCGTCCAGGACCGCGCGGATGTGCAGGGTCAGGCGATCGCGCTGTTTCCGCACGAGCCGCTCGGCTTGGCCCTCTGGCGCCGCGATTCGGACCAGCCGCGCTTGAACTGGGCGCGCGACCGAGCCACGGTGACCATGCGCCTCGGGACACACGCCGAGATCCACGAAGGTCTGCGCGTGGCCTTGCCGCGAGACGGCATCGTGCTGGTGCCCGGATCCGAGCCGGGCGCCGGGCGTGACATCAAGTGGCGCGTGGTGACGCTCGTCAATCCGGAACGGACGGACTTCGTGACCGGGTTCGTCTACGCCGGCTTCGACACGGCCGGCCGGATGGTTCTGCCGGTGGACGAGAACGCCGTCGACATCGGCGGCGTCCGCGTGGAGTCGGTGCGGCCGAGCATTGCCTTTCGCAGCGAGACGCGCCAGGTCCTGCTCTACGGCCTGATCGCCCTCGTGTTCGCACTCGGCCTCGTTGGGCGCTACTGGAAGGCGGCGTGACGCTGCGCGCTTGGATCGGCGTCGTGGTGGCGCTGCTGACACTCGCCGCATGCGTCAACCTGCGCCCGCTGTGGCGCGACTTCGATACCGTGCACGTGCGTTTCGCGTTCCCGGATCCGTCGTCGTCGCCGGGGAATCGCTTCGATGCCGTCTTGCTGCGCAACTTGGCGCACTTGGGCTACCTGCGGTCCTTCGATCACGTCTTCGCGGCGGGTCCGCGGGCGATCCGGATCGCCGAGACGTTCTGGCTCGACCGGTGCGAGGTCCGCCAGGGCGACTTCTACAAGTTCGTCGGCTGGCAGCCGTTCCACCCCGAGGCAGCGATCGCGGCGCCCAGCGAACCGACGCCCTGGCGCTATTCGAGCAATACGCACGATCACGCCGTGAGCGGCCGACTCGAAGGCCCCGCGAACGGCGTCACCTTCTACGACGCCTACGCGTACTGCCGGGCGGCCGGCGGCCGCCTGCCGCGCGCGCAGGAGTGGCTGGCCGCGGCCGTTGGGCCGGCGCGGCACCTGTATCCGTGGGGCGACGAGTTCGACCAGGCGCCGCCCCCCTACCTCGACCCGCTCCTCAACGCTGCGCAGACGTGCGGCGCGGATACGGCCTCGGCGACGCCGGAGGGGGTCGAGGACATGGGGGGCGTGGTCTCGGAGTGGGCGGTCCTGGACGACCCCACCGTCGCCGGCGTCATGGGCGGCAACGCCTACAACGCCCCCCGCGACCTCTACGCGCTCGCCCCGCTCTACCGGCGGACGTCGCTGGACTACCGCTCGCCGTACCTGGGATTCCGCTGCGCCTACGACGCACCCGTGCCGGCGACCCCTTGGCGAACCGGGGTTAGTGCCTTGCCGGTGCGAGCGGGGCGCTACGACGTGGGCGTGCCGGACGGTGCGCGCATCCCGAGCCTGCTCAACGCCTTGCCGCGCGACCGCATCGCACTGATTGGGCGGATCCTCGAGCGGGGTGATCGCCCGGCGGCGACCGACGTCCATTTCACGGTACGCGAGATCACGCGCCGCGAGTACGCCGCGTTCCTGCGCGACCCGTTCGTGCTCGCCGGCTTCCACGCCGAGGACAACCAGCCCGCCGGGCACGAGCATCGCCCCCCCGACTGGGACGAACAGAGCCGGACACCGGACTTGCCGGTGGTCAACGTGGACTGGTGGTCCGCCTATGCGTTCGCGTCGTGGGCGGGCGGGCGTCTGCCGACGGCGGAGGAATGGGAAAGCGCAGCCTCCGACCAGGGCCGGCGTCTGTATCCCTGGGGTAACGGCTTCGATGGCGCGAGCCCGGTCACGGGCGAGCAGGCCTTGGGGGCCGCGCAAGTCACCTCGGCGGACACCAGCGACCGGTCCGCGCAGGGCGTGCTCGCGTTGGGCGGCAACGTCTCCGAGTGGACGCGCAGCGTGTCCACGGTGAGCGGCGGCTACGCGGTCGTCGTCAAGGGCGGCAACTACCTGCTGCCGGGGGTCTCGACCGCAAGGTTCGACTACCGCAACCACCTGTCGCCGAACTACCGCTCGCCGACGGTGGGTTTCCGGGTGGTATTCGACCGGGCGCGCTAGGAGGCCTGGCCGGACTCGTAGCGCTTTAGCCGCCGCCGGAGCCGGGCATTCTCGGCCGCGAGTGCATTCGCGCGTTCCGCCTCGGCATCGGCTCGTTCCGCCTCGGCGGTGGCCCGGCGCTGCGCGGCCAGCTTGTCGATCTGCCCCTCGCGGTGACTTTGGAGATCCTCGCCCGTGGCCGGATCGTGGATACGCAGGCTGCCGCGTTCTTCGCGGAACTCGAGCCCGAGCACGTCGCTCAGAACGACGCGCGTCCCCGGTAGCGGTGGAATCGGCCGGTACCGCCGACCGTGCAGTTGGTAGCCTGCGACGCGGTCGGGTATCCGGGCACCGAACGGGTCGAACACCCAGAACTCCCGGACGCCCATGTCGGCGTACTTGTCGCGCTTCTCGCCGAGGTCTTTGTCCGCGGTCGTGCCGGAAAGGACCTCGAGCACGAAGGCGGGGACAGGCTCGCCCTCCCAGAGCTTGTAGGAGAGGCGAGCGTGGTCGCCCGCGCCGAACGCCACGAACACGTCGGGTGCCACCGACGCCTTGAGATCCCGTGGCCTGGGATAGATCAGCAGGTCGCTGGCCACGAAAGCGTCCGGGAAACGCTCGCGGAGGATGGTCTTCAACGCTGGAAAGGCATAGAAGATCTGGTCCGCCTGTGGGGTGTTCTGAGCCAACGGGGCGCCATCCGAGTGGGGATAGCCCTCGTCGTCATAGGCGACGTGGGGGAGTCGCGGCGTACCGTCCGCCGCCAACGGTGGCGGCTTCGACGCCCGTTCGTGGCGAACCAAAGAGGTCATGTCCATAACGTACCACACCCATGGCTGCGGCCCTGTCGTCTTGTTCAGGACGGCAGTTTTAGAGGCCGGACAACGGGGTGGAAGTGGCGATCAGCTAGACCGTTTGTAGGACATCCGCCATACGGCGCCGTCAAGCCGCTGCGCTGGCGAGCGTGGGGACGGGCTGGTTCTGCGCCTCGTAAGGGAAGATGTCGTCGAAGCCGATCAACTCGCGCATCATCGCCGGGTTGTCGCAGTCGTCCCACGGCTCGTCGCGCATGGTGACCTTCATGTTCTCCTGCGGCAGCACGGCCTGGTGGCGGTAGTAGGCCACGGCGTTCAGCCGCAATCCCGGGGTCTGCTTCGGATACGCGCCGTGCCACGTCGAGCCCGGCCAGACGATCACCGAGCCCCGCGGGCACGCAACCGGCTTCGCGGCCTTGGCGGCACCCGGGCCCGGGTGCGCGTTCGACCGGTGGGAACCGGGCACGTAGGCCAGCGCGCCGTCTTCGAGCGTGTACTCGGTCAGGCACCACGTGGCGTTGGCGGTGAGCGCGCGGCTGCCCCACGGCAGCGGGTTGGCGCCCTGGTCGCAGTGCAGGCCGAGATTGGGTCCATAGCCGTACTCGCCCTGCCACTTGACGAAGGAATTCGTGCTCGACAGGCGCCGCATCTTGCCACCCATGATCGGCGCGCGGCCGACCAGGTGGTCGATCAGTGCATCGACTACGGGATTGACGAAGAGGTCGCGGAAGCAGCGGTCGAGTTGCAGCAGTTGCTGGATCAGCATCTGGGTCGGTGGCGGGGCGTCCTTGGGCGCGCGAGGGCCGGCGGGCCTCTCCGGCCAGGACAACTCGCCTTCGGGTCCGGCTTCGAGGGAGATCGGACAGCCGCCAGTCATCGCCGTGAACTGCGTGAGCAGAACGTCCGTGCACCGGTCGAAGAACTCAGCGCTCACGCCGGTGACCTCGGGTGGTACGACCGTGAGACCGTCCGCTTCGAGTTCCAGTACGTAGGACTCGAGATTGAGATCCTTCACCTCGTCGCTGATCTGGGTCGCTGCGGTCTCCATCGGTCGTCCTCCTCGAAGGGCTCGTGTGGGATCGGTCGATTCTATACAAGCGGCCGTGTTGCTGCGGTGTTGGCTCGCTACCGGCTATGCTTGTTCCCTTTGGCTGACGGGAAGGGACGATGTTCGATCTTTCGGGGAAGGTGGCGCTGGTCACGGGCGGCAACGGCGGCATCGGCTTGGGATTTGCCGAGGGCTTGGCGGAGCATGGCGCGGGCGTTTGCATCTGGGGCACCAACGAAGACAAGAACGCCGTCGCCAAGGACCGGCTTCTGACCTACGGGGGCCAGGTCGAGGCATTGCGTTGCGACGTCAGCGACGAGAACCAGGTGGTCGAGGCGTTCGCCAAGACGGTGGAAGCCTTCGGCCGCGTGGACTCGTGCTTCGCCAACGCGGGGGTCGGCGGCGGCGGAGCCCAGTTCGATGCCATGACGTCCGAGGAATGGGACCGGGTGTTCAAGGTCAACATGGACGGCGTCATGTTCACCTTCCGCGAGGCGGTCAAGCACATGAAGGAGAGCGGCCGCGGCGGCTCGCTGGTGGTGACCAGCAGCGGCACGGCGCGATTCGGCGCGGCGGGCAGCGAGCACTACTCGGCCACCAAGGCCGGCGTGATCGCGCTCATCCAATCGCTGGCGGTCGGCCAGGCGCGTTATGGGATCCGTGCCAATGCCATCATCCCCGGCTGGATCGAGACGGCGATGACCGAACGCGCGTTCGCGACCGAGGTGTTCCAGACACGGGTGATGCGGCGCATCCCGCAGCGTCGCTGGGGGACGCCGACGGACTTCCGCGGCATCGCCGTGTACTTCGCGAGCGACGAGAGTTCGTACCACACGGGCGACACCATCGCGATCGACGGCGGCGTCTCGCACTTCTAAGGCGCCCGGCCGGCGCCGTGGTCACGGCGACGGCGGACAGTTCTCGGCGAGAAAGCGCGACGGCTCGGGCGCGGTCGCGTCGCGCATGCCGATCTCCTGGTAGCGCGCGCTCAGCGCGTCCCGGTCGCCGACACGGTAGCGTTCCGGCCGGCGCTCGAAGTCGTCGCATAGACGCAGGATCCGTCGCTGCATGTGGGGAACTATGGCGTCGGCGTACGCGTTGGGATTGAGGGTTTCGTCCCAGAACGCGTTGACGTGGTCGGCCCAGGAGAACGACCGCTGGCGCACCGGACGGCCGTCCTCCCAGCGGAACATCGCCACCTTGTCGCCGACCACGCCGTTCCTGAACAGCCCGCGATAGAACAGGAATCCCTCGTAGTTGGCGACCAGGTCGGCGTTGGAGAAGATTCCCGACAGCAGGCGCCCCCAGATCAGCCCCTCCCACGTGGCCGTGCGTTGCGCGGCGCGCTCGATGCTCCCCAAGCGGTGGTAGCGCGAGTAGAACTTGCGTCCCTGGGAGAGAAAGTGGCCGATCTTGTCCGTGCCGATATAGGCCCCGTTGACGTTCATGGTTCGGCCCAGGCCCCAGAAGCGCGCACCGCGGGCGGCGTGCAACGGCAGTTCCGAGAACACGGACTCCCGACGGCTGATCGGCAGCTTGTCGACCTCCGGCGCGTGCATCGCCCAACGCTCGAGCTTGTCGATCCAGTGCAACCCGCCGACATCGCGGTAGATGGCCGTGATGAACGCCCACTCGTCCTCTCCCCTGGACCAGGAGGCGGCGATCCGGTCCAACGCCACGTTCATCTTCTCGTCGAGGATCGCGAGACTGTCCGCGAGGTCGAGGTCGCGGTTCGTGTACGGGTCGGTCTCGTAGGCGAGCGCAGAGCCCGCCGAAAGCAAGGTGCCTAGCGCCGCACCGAGAACCGCCGCTTTGGGCCGGATCCGCACGGGCAACCCGTTCAGTCGAAGAACGGGTGTGTTGCCACGGGCGGCAACGGCACGTTGCCGACGGGCTTGCGCAGCGTCAGCTCCTCGAACAGGAGGTCGGGAACCGCGATGGACATGGCCGGTTGCGTGGCGGCGGTCCCGTACTGGGCCGTCGTGACCGCGAGGCTGTAGGTGATGATGGGCACGAAACCGAGGGTGTAGTTGGTGGTCGTCTCCGTAGTCGCGACGATGTCTCTGAAGTCCGATTCGCTCACCCCGGACAGTTCCGCCTTGCGGATCGCCTCCTCCCGACCGTCGGGGTAGACCTTGTAGGCTCGCGTGAGCCGGTCCACGGCCACCTCGCCACGCGGTGTTCGCGCCGCGTCGGAGCGGTCTAGCTTGGCCATCGGATTCGCAAGTCTTCGCACCACCACGCCGTAGTCGTTGCCGCGTTCCTCGATCAGGAGCTTGAACTCCTCGGCCAGCTCCTCGTCGCTCATCCCGCGGCTCGTGGTGACGAGCACGTTGCTAGGCAGGGGGATACCCATCATGCGGCGATTGCCGGTGCTGCCCGCGATGCCCGCGATCGGGTTCCGGGTCGCGAGCAAGCCCTTCAGAACGCCGTTCTCGACCAGTGCCGTGGGTGCGGCTGGGATGCCGTCGTCGTCGATGGGGTAGCCGCCGAAGAGCGGCGCACCTGCGTAGGAGTCCAAGGTCGGATCGTCGTGCACGCTGAAGCCCCGTGGCAGCACGCGCGCACCGATCTTGTCCTGGAACGGGTTGCGCAGGCTCGCGGTGAAGCCTTCCATGCGGTCGTCTTCGGCGACCGGTACGCGCACCGCGAGGAGCTTCGGTGCCAGTACCTGGGCGAAGAGTTCCGCCGCCGCTTGGCCCTCGAACAGGACGGGCCCGCTGTAGCGGTCGACGAATGGGGCGTCACGCCGCGCCGACAGCGTCGTCGCCATCCCCCGGACGCTCTCGACCAACACCGCCACGGGGGGCAGGTCCTCCAAGCGGCGGGCGTGGAACCACTCGAAGTCCTGCAGCACCGTGCCGTCGTCGGCCTGCGTCTTGGCGAGGGCCTCGATGAACACGGCGGGTCGCGCCTGGGTGAAGGCGGTGCCCTCGCTGTTGACGTAGTAGGACCGCCTGTAGACGTGGCTGGCGCGGGTCTGCGAGGCCTGCACGCCGGGGAAGTCCCTGAAGACCCTCGAGAGCGTGCGTACCAGTTCGGCGACGGGTTCGACGGGGGGCCGGAGCGCCGCAGCGTCGGCGAAGCTCAGGTGCGGCTCCGCCGGCACGAAGTCCGGTAGCTCCTCGCGCGACCGGTTCTCTAAGGCCGCACGTTTCTTCGCTATGGTCTCCAGGGCGTACTTGTACGCCGCGTCGGTGTTCAGCCACAGTTGCCGGCGCAGTTCCCGATAGTCGTCGTCGAGCGGCAGGGTCAGGGTGCGCGTGGCCGGCGAACCGCTGACGCGCGACGGCATGAAATTGGTGTTGTCGAGGTCCGGGCTGCCGACGCGGACTTCGATCGACAGGAATCGGTTGCGGGTGCTCGACTTGTCTGCCAGGGCTCCGAAATTGGCAACGGCTTGGGTCGAAGTGACATCGTCGATGCGGTAGGACAGGAAGTACGGCTTCTCCAGGCGGTCCATCTGCAGCGCTTCCACCGACCGCGCGAGTTCGTCGCGCATGGCCTGCATGACGACGCCGCCGCGTTCGGGCGCATCGGCCGCCCACGCCGGCAGGCCAACGCCGATCAGCGCGGCCATGCCTGCCACGTTCCGGGCGTTCACTCGGCCGCCTCTTCGCCGTCGGTATGGACAGGTGTTTCGTCAAAGGGCGCGGGCAGGATCGGCGCCCTTTCCTGCGATTTGCTCTTCTTCTGCACTTCGATCTGGGAGACCAGCACGGCGGGCGACGCGGCGGCGACCGGCACGCCGCCCGATTCGGCGCCGCAGATGCCGTTGAACACGGCGATCTGGTCGTCGGCGGCGGTGACGCGGCTCAACGTCGTCAGCGGCGTTCCGATCAGGTCGACGCCGCGCACGAGTTCCTCGCGCCCGTCGGGATAGATGCGGTAGACCAGGATCGGCTGCACGTTGAAGGCGTTCGGCATGAACCGGCCGGTGGTCGTGACGCCGCCCTGGATGTCCTCGAACAGCAAGCCGAACGGCTTGTCCTGTTCCTCGAGCAGGCTCATCAGTCGCGCCTTGAGTTCCTCGCGCGTCAGTGGATTGTCCACCTCGACGATCAGGTTGGACTGCCGGGCGACGACCTGGTAGCCCGTCTGTTTGCGCCCGTGGCCGTTGGAGTTCGAGAACCCCTCGATGGGCGTGCGCGACATGAGGAAGTTCTTGAACACGCCATCCTGCACGACGTCGACGCGCTGTGCGGGCACGCCCTGGTTGTCGTAGGCGTAGGCGCCGACCAGATCGATGTCGCGCAGCGTCCGCCGGGTGGGGTCGAACGACACGGTGAAGCCGGCCGGCAGGATCTGTTCGTCGATCTTCTTCTTGAACGTCTGGCCCTCGTCGACGCGCTTCTGCCGGTGGCCTTCGACGCGATGGCCGAGAATCTCGTGGAAGAAGACGCCGCTGGCGCGCCCCGACAGGATGGCCGGCCCGGTGTACGGCTCGACCACCGGGGCGTCGCGCAGGGCGTTGAGGTCGGCGATCATCCGTTCCACGGTCGCCAGCACCGTCTCATCGTCCGGCAGGCCGTCAGGCGTGAACGACGAGAACGACTCGTACCGTGGCAGCGTCATGCCGTCGTCGGCCTTGGTCGTGGCGCTGATCGACAGGCGATAGCGGACCTCGCTGGTCTGGATCGCCGCACCCTCGCTGTTGACGAACCAGCGCGTCTCGGTGCTTCCGGTCAGGCTGGCACTCGCGCGGTAGATCTCGCCGTAGGCGCCGAACGGTGCCGTGTAGCGCCGCACCTTGGCTTCCCAATCGGGGAGGTCCACGGCCAGGCGGGCGGGCCTGTCCACGCTGCTCTGCGCCTTCTCGCGGGAGAAGTCCGCCGACTGGTCCTCGGCGTCGACCTTGACCTCGATGTCGGTGCGCACCCGCGTCAACTGCTGCAGCGCCTGCTTGTAGGTCGCGTCGGTGCGGTTCCAGAGCACGCTGCGGATGGCGTCGACATCGTCCTCGATGGGCACGCGCGTGAACGTCCGTCGCGGGCGCCGCGCATTGCGAATGGGTCGGGAGTTGTCGAGATCGTAGTCGCCGACGCGCAGGTCCACGTCCAGGAAGCGGCTGCGCCGTTGGTAGCTGTAGGTCAGTGTCCCGAATGACGCGGAGGCGGCGGCCGAGTCCTGCTCGGTCACCTCGTAGCTTAGGAAGTAGGGCGGCTCGGGGCGCTCGCCGAGGATTTCCATGGAGCGCGCGAGCTCGGCGTTCAGCGCGACCAGGACCGGCGGCTCGTCGCTGTCCGCCACGGCGGTGGCGGTGGCCAGCGCGAGTCCGGTCAGTACCGTGCGGATCGCGGGGGTGCGCATCACGTGTCGACCCGCTGCCGATTCACGACGTCCTCGTCGAGTTCGAGGCCAAGGCCAGGGCTCGTTGGCAGCTCGATGAAGCCGTTCTCGAAGCGGATGGGATTGGTGAAGAGTTCCTCGTGCAGGCCGCCGCCGTTGTACTCTTGGATCA
Source organism: Gammaproteobacteria bacterium (assembly GCA_026706385.1). GTDB lineage: Bacteria > Pseudomonadota > Gammaproteobacteria > Pseudomonadales > Azotimanducaceae > VXYL01. The sequence continues at coordinate 3,788 of JAPOYV010000134.1, read as the reverse complement.
GGAAGTTCGGCGAGCAGGCGTCGACCTGGACGGCAGCGGCGGCGGCGATCGGCCCCACGTACATGTGCGGGGCGATCATCGCGTAGTGGGCCTCGGCGATGCCGGCGATCTTCTTCGACTCGAGGATGCCGCCGCACTGCCCCACGTCGAGTTGAATGATCTGCGCGGCCTGCTTCTCCAAGAGTTCCGAGAACTCGTAGATGCTCACCAGGCGCTCGCCGGACGCGATGGGAATGCTGGTGTGGGCGGCGACCCGGGCCATCTCGTCGACGTTCTCCGGGGGTACGGGCTCCTCGAACCAGAACGGGTTGAACTGTTCGAAGACGCTCGCCACGCGGATGGCGCCGGCGGTGCTGAATTGGCCGTGGGTGCCGATGCCGATCTCGAGGTCGTCGCCGACGGCGTCGCGGATCGCCTCGAAGATCCTCGCGGCGTGCTTGATGGTCTTCAAGGGGAAGTCGCGGGGCAGGGGGTAGTAGGGCATGAACGGGTCGATCTTGCAGGCGCTGTTGCCTTCCGCCACGAGCTTGGCCGCGATGTCGCCCGCCTTCTTCGGGTCTTCCCAGACGCCCTGCGTCGGCATGTACGCGTAGGCGCGGAGCTTGTCGTGGCAGGGCCCGCCGAGGAGGTTGTAGATCGGCTGGTTGGTGGCCTTGCCGACGATGTCCCAAAGCGCCATTTCGATGGCCGACAGGGCCGGTGTCCCGTAAAGGCTCGGATGGCGATAGTCGTGGTTGGAGGCGTAGATGCTCTGCCAGATGCGCTCGATCTCGAACGGGCTCTTGCCCACCACGAAGCGGTCCACCAAGTCGTGCAGGAGGGCGATCTGCGAGGTCAGGTCCGGGGTATGGCCGGTCGGTCGTTCGCCGAGGCCCACGATACCTTCGTCGGTGCTCAAGCGTATGAACAGGAAGGTCCGCCCGCCGTGGTAGGGCGGGGTGTTGTTGAGGAGGATCGTCTCGATACCCGTGACTTTCATTGCGTTCCCTCGTGGTTCTGGGCGGGCGATGCCGTAGCGCCGTAAGGGCGATCGCCTAGATGGTTGTCAAGAAGGCGGGTTGTCCTTCCGCACGTGGTCGTCGTCCCCGCACCATGAGCCCCGGGCGTCCGAGCGACTGGCCGGCGGTCTGCTCGTTGGCGGGATCGCGGTAGCCGACGCGGACGCTGCGTCGCACGGCGTCCGTTTGATTGATCCGCGAACCATGCACCATGTGGATGCTGAACGCCACCACGTCGCCGCGCCGGGCGGGCACTGGGACGGTGTCCTCGAGGTGCCAGTCGTCGGTGGGCAGGTGCGGCGTGCAGGGCGAGCCGTCGGCCTGGGTGACGACGTGGTCCAGGGCGCCACCCGTGTGCGAGCCGTCGAGGAAGCGGATGCAGCCGTTGTCGTCGTCGGTGTCGTCGAGGTGGATCAGGCAGTCGACGTAGCGACCGTCGGCGTGCTTGTAGAACGCCCAGTCCTGGTGCATGGGGAACGGATGGCCGGTCTCCGGCGGCTTGGCGTGCAGCGTCGTGTGATGCAGTTCGACGTTCGGCCCGATGAGGTCGGCCATCGCGCCGGTCAGCGCGGGGTGGGTGACGGCGTCGCACCAGGCCTTGGAGTAGCGGTGCAGGTCGTGCAGGGCGACGAGCTTCGAGCGCCGCTCCACGTCCGCGGCCATGTACACGCGCCGCCAGCCCCCGCTCCAGCCGGGGCCCTTGCTCGCCCACGTGGCGATCTGCCAGTCGAGATCGTCGGCGAGGGTGTCCGTCTCGGATTTGCTGAACACGGCCGGCAGGTGCAGATAGCCGTGCGCGTGGAAGAAGGCGACCTGGGCGTCGGTCAGTTCGTTGTTGGACGGTTCGGACGCGCGCATCGACTCTCGTGGCGTGTCAAAACGATGAAATCGGACTCTACGATAATTGGCGCGATGGCACAGAACTAATCGGTGGGCGTGTGGAAACCGGGCTGACTCAACCGCTGCGAGACCCCGTCGCTCGCTTGCAGAACATGATCGTCCTGGACCCCGGAGCGATCGACGGCTTCCTAGCGACGCTGTCGGGTCCGGATGTCGTGCGCACCATGTTCCGGCTGGACGAGGACGAGCGCCAAGCGGTGCTGGTCGCGCTGGCGCCTGAAACCGCGGCGGAGTTCATCGAGGACGTGCCCGACGAGGTGGCGGCGGACCTGATCGAGGGGCTGCCCGTTGCCGACGCGGCGTCGATCGTCACCGCCTTGCCGGGTCACGAACGCGCCGACGTCCTGGCCGAGGTGGACGACGACGACCTCGGCCGCATCCTCGACGCGCTCAACCCCGAGACCGCCGCCGACGCGCGCGAACTGATGAGCTATCCCGCGGAGTCCGCCGGCGGCCTGATGGTGCGCGACTTCCTCGCTTTCCCGCCGCAGACGCCGGCGCGGGAGGTGCTGGAGACCATCACCTCGGGCGAGCGCGACCTGTCCCGCTACCTGCTCCAGTACAGCTACGTGGTCGGCGGCGGCGGTCGTCTTCTCGGCGTGGTGCGCACGCGCAACCTGGTGGCCGCCGATCCGTCCGCCGAGATCCGTGGGTTGATGACACGACCGACGGCGGTCAACGCCGAAGCGGATCTCGCGACCGTCGACGGTTGCCTCGAGGAGGCCGAGGTGCTCTCGTTGCCCGTTACCGACGACACCGGCAGGCTGCTCGGCGTTGTCGAACGCTCGCACGTGGACGACGCACTGGTCGAGCGTGCCACCGACGACCACCTCAAGTCCCAAGGCATCGTGCGCGGCGAGGAATTGCGCAGCATGCCGGTTCGGGAGCGGTCGGGCCGCCGGCTGTCCTGGCTCAGCATCAACATCGTCCTCAACATGATCTCGGTGAGCGTCATCGCGGCGTTCGAGGAGACCCTCGCCGCGGTGATCGCGCTGGCGGTGTTCCTGCCGATCGTCTCCGACATGAGCGGCTGTTCGGGCAATCAGGCGGTCGCCGTGAGCATGCGTGAACTCGCCCTCGGCATCGCGAGTCCCCGCGACGCGGCGCGCGTGTGGTGGCAGGAAGCCAAGGTGGGCATCCTCAACGGCTTGGCGTTGGGCCTCCTGCTCGGCGTCGCAGCGTGGGTGTGGAAGGGGAGCATCGGGCTCGCCGCCGTCGTTGCCACGGCGTTGGCGCTGAACACGCTGGTCGCCGTGTCCATCGGCGGCACCGTGCCGTTGCTGCTGCGCCGTCTCGGTGCCGATCCCGCAGTGGCTTCGGGGCCCGTGCTGACCACGGTCACGGATATGTGCGGCTTCTTCCTAGTGCTCGGCCTCGCGACGCTGGCGTTGGGCTGGCTTTAGCCGCCGTGGACCCGGCGGCAGGCGCATTCGACACAGTGTCCGCTTGGTGCTGACCGCTTCGGATCACGCGCCGTCCGGGGTTGGTTCCCACGGTGGCGGCGTCAGCTTCTCGATGTCGGCGGAGGGAGCCGCGAGGGATCGTCGGGGGGATCGACATGGCCTACCGCAACATCGCCCTATTCAAAGGGGGGCCGGCAGGACAACAGCCCGATCCGAACATCGCCCTGTTCAACGCCGGTGTGGGGTTGCCCACCCTTTGCCCACCGCGTCAGGTTGCGCAGGACCGGCGCGATGGACAAAGCGTGGACAACCCCTTCGGCGGCGGCTTGGTTGTTCGGCGGTGGTCGGGAGAAGGCTCGCCTGAGCCCGGCGACGCCATGTGCCATGCGTTGCGGCGCGGTCGGGGCGGATCGCGGGCCGGGCGATCCGAACATCGCCCTTTTCGATTGGCGCTGCCCGCCGGCGACGACGTCGGACCGGCCGGACC
>JAPOYV010000048.1 GCA_026706385.1 Gammaproteobacteria bacterium | reverse complement strand
GGAGCGCGAGGGGCTTGCCCCTCGCATGAAAGAGCCTTCAGCCGGGGAGCGCGAGGGGCCAGCCCCTCGCAAGCAAGAGCCTTCAGCCGGGGAGCGCCCCCGCCGCGAAGCGGCGGGCAGGGGCATTGCCCCTCGCAAGAATGCCGCCCGCGACTTCGGGGCTTTGCGCGACTTCGTCGGCGAAGTCGCGCAAGCTGGCGTCCGCGTCTTCATCGTGCATGCGCGCAAGGCGGTCCTGCAGGGTTTGAGCCCGGCACAGAATCGGTGCGTCCCGGAACTGCGGCCGGAGCTCGTCGAGAGACTGGCGCGGGAGCTACCGCACCTCGCGGTGATCGTCAACGGCGGAATCCGCGACATCGAGACCGCGCATCGCTACCTCGGCTGGGCCGCTGGGATCATGGTCGGCCGCAAGGCGTACCAGGATCCGGTGTGGCTGTCCCGCCTCGATGCCGACCTCTGCGGCACGACGCCGAAGACCGCGGAACAGGTCTTTCGCGCCTACCTGCCCTACGTAGACCGCCGGCTCGGCGAAGGTGTGCCGTTGCGCGACATGACTCGGCACATGTTGACGCTGTTCAATGGCCGCCCCGGCGCCCGGGCCTATCGCCGCCACTTGTCCACGCACCAACGGAACCCGCACGCCAACGTCGAGAGTCTGCACGCTGCCGTGGGCTTCGTTCGTCAATCGACCCGTTGGCCGCCGGCTGTTGCGGCGGCTTAGGGACACCGCGCGATCGTTTTACTCCGCTGCTTCCAGCGTCGCAACGAGATCCTCGAATTCGTCCCGGTTGCTGTCGTTGAGCGCCATCAGGTGACGGTGCGCGGCAAGCACACGGCGGCGCAGTTCGCACGCCGCCAGGTCGCTCTTTGGCAGTTCACCGAGCTGCCGCGTGTCATTGAGCGGCTCGTGAACGACGTGAAAGACGTCATCGAAGCCCATCGTGACCAGCAGCCGATTGATGTCCGGCTGGGTGGAGACCAGCGTCGGCATGCAACCCAGCCGTTTCTGCGCCTGGAGGGATAGCCGCGCGAGCGCGCCAAGAGACGTGCTGTCGATCGCGTCCGTGCGCGACAAGTCGACCAGCACGGAGCGCAGGTTGCGGTCTCGAAACAGCCGATCGAGGAACTCGTCGAATGCGGCCCCGAGGCTCAGGCGAACGTCGCCGACGAACTTGAGCAGGTAGGTGCCGTCGCCATTGCCAACCAGAATCCTTCCTGGAATCACGTCAGGCCTCCCGTGCCACAACGAGGCACGTCATGTCATCAGGGCCCGGAGTACCCTCCGTCAGTCCCAGTCCGCTCCAAAGCCCCGCGATGTCGGGTGCCTTCTCCGCGGCGCAACTCACCAGGCGGGACTCCTTGGCCTGCAAACCGTCCTCGTGCATGCATTCCAGAACGCCGTCGGAGAACGCAACCAGCGACTCGCCTGGTGCGACCGACACCGTGGTCACGTCGTAGTCCACCTCGTCAAACAGGCCCACCGGCTTGCCGTGGCTTTCCAGGAACAAGGCGCCGTCGCCGCAGGCATGGATGGCGTGCGGGAAATGGCCAGCATTGGCGTAGGTCACGGTATTGGCAGCGAGATCCACCACGCCGATGAACATCGCGACATGCTTGCCGAGGCCTTGTTCGAGCAACTCCCTGTTGAGCGTGGCCAGGAGGGAGTTCGGGTCGCGTGCATGACCGGACTGGTCGTCGCGCCGCAACCGCCGGGAGAAGGTCTTGAGAATCACCGTCACGAATGCACTCGAGGCACCGTGGCCGGAGACGTCGGCGATGTAGAAAACGAAGTGGTCCGGGCCTAGGCGCTGATAGTCGACGAAGTCGCCCGAGAGGATCATGGACGGCTGCACACGATGGGACAGCCGATACCCTCCGATCGTATACGGCGACGGCGGCAGCATCCGCTGCTGCACGTACCGTCCCGCACGTTGATCCCGCTCCAGGGTGTCAAGCTGTCCGGCGATCCTGAGATCCGACGGTTTCGCTCGCTCGATACCGTTGCGCACGCGCCGGTCGAGTTCCTCGTCCGCCGTCGGCGTCCGAATGATGTCGATCACACCGTGGCGCATGGCCGCGAGCATCTCGTCGCTGCCGGGCAGCTCATCGGTCAGCAACAGGTATGGCGCGGGGAGATGCCCACACGCTTCGACCCCGGCCTCGGCGTCGTCAAGCGATGCACAGAGGATAATGTCGGACGCCTCCAGCACCCGCCCAAAGGCGCGGCTCCCTGCTCTCGCGTGGATGGCATCGAAGCCGAGACTGCCGAGGCGAAGGATCAGCGACGATGTTGATTCATCGTCGTCGCCCATGACCGCAATGGCCATTGACGATCCGGTAGTGGCAACAAATTGGTCGGCAACCCTACTCGCATGGCAAATGGGAAACAACCGGTTTCTTCATTTTTTGTCCACTTTTCATTCCCCTTACTGCGTCCGACGCGGTGCTTAGGGCGACCTGCGCTTGGGGCGAGAGGCGCCGCCGGCAACGCCATCAGTGGCGGTGGCCCTGACGAGGACGTCCTGGGCGTGCAACCGGTTGACAATGGCAAGACCCGCAGCCTGGACGCGGGGGACCGGCCGCGCCAACTCGGCTGCGATCTCCGCGAACGACCGGGCGAGCGGCGACCCCGCTTCCACCAGGGCCAACAGCCGCAGGGTCAAGGCGTTGGATGCCATGAAGCCCGTCTCGTCGTGCCGGTTCCGGTACGCGATCAGGTAGGTGGCCTCGTCCGGCGGGGTCGAAGGCTGGCAATCCGGTCCGAGGTCCGTGACCGGGAACGTGTATTGGAGCGGCCATGCGAGCGACGACACGGCCACCTGATCATCCAGATCGAGGGGATCGTCGTCGAACGCGTCATCCGGCATGTCTGGCGCCAGTGGCAGGGCGTACTTCACCCAGGCGTAGTGACAGAGGTCGGTCGCGAAGGGCGGCAGAGACGGGCCACCTTCACGCGTCGCAAGGTACCCGAGGAACTCGTCCGGCAGCTCGGAATAGTAGGGCGAGTCCACGGTGTGACGGCGAAGGAAGTCACGCACCAACGCCCGCCAAGTTGCCTTGCCGACGATCTCCTGCAAGCCGGCGAAGACGCCTGCAAGCACGGACTCGACGTTGTTGTAGACGAGACGCGCGTAGATGGCCATGCGTCGAGGTTCGATGTCCGGCGGCGGCGCGACTCTGTCGGGGTCGCGGATATGCGCCGCGAAATCCTTTTGCAGCCGTTGGAACGGCCGCAGATTAGCCACGGGCCCTTTTGTGCGAGGGGCGCGCCCCTCGCGCTCCCCGGCCGAGGGCTCGAACAGACGACTGCGCCCGGTGGATCCGCGCCACCTCCTCCAGGAGGTCGGCCACCGGCGGCAGGTTGAAGTCGCGTTCCAGAACCGTAGGGATGGGACCGAACGCGGCGTACGCCTCGTCGAGCAAGTCCCAGACCGGATCGATGACGGTCGCCCCGTGCGTATCGATGCGCAGGTCGGGGGCCTCGCGGACGTGGCCGGCCACGTGCGCATAGATGGCCCGTTCCCCGGGCATGGCACGTAGGAATGCGACCGGGTCGTAGTCGAAGTTGATGCTGTTGACGTATATGTTGTTGACGTCGAGCAGCAGCAGGCAGTCCGCCTCCTCGACTACGGCCTGGATGAAATCGAGCTCGGACATCTCCGGTCCCGGCGCGGCGTAGTAGGAGACGTTCTCGACGCCGATTCGCCGTTCCAGGACATCCTGGACGACGCGAATGCGCTCCGCCACGTAGTGGACCGCGTCCTCGGTGAACGGAATCGGCATCAGGTCATGGAGATGGCCGTGATCGGTGCACGCCGAAAGATGCTCGGTGTAGCACAGGATGTCGTGGGCGTTGAGAAAATGCTTGATGGCGTCGAGCAGAGACCGGTCCAGGGCGGTAGGTCCCCCTAGAGACAGCGACAGTCCGTGGCAGACGAACGGGAAACGCTCGGTCAGGGCGCGGAACGAGCGTCCATAGCGTCCGCCGACGTCGATCCAGTTCTCCGGCGCCACCTCGAGGAAGTCGACGCGCTCGGCCGCGTCATGGCAGGAGAAATCCGCCATGAAGGCTCGCCGCAACCCCAGGCCGGCGCCTTGGGGCCTCACATATCCCGCATGGAACGCCATCGTAGCTACACCCGATCAAGAGATGCCGGAGCACGGTGTACGACAGCGCAAGCCGCGAGCCTTCTGCCTCCGCCGCGATGCGGCAGATGGCGCCAGGCTCGCAGCCTTGAGCGAAGCGACTACTCGGAGGTCTCTTCCTCCGACTCTTCTTCGCCCTCGCCGTCGCCGTCGTCGTCGCCTTCCTTGTCGTCGCCGCACTTCCCTTCGCCACACTTGCCTTCGCCGCCATGGGCGTCGGCCAGTACGACGCCGTCAAGTACGCGCGCCTCGAAAAGCTCTTCCTCGTCTGCCACGGCGAGGCCCGTCGCAGCAGAAACTGCGAACGCAGCGCCGATTGCCACTGCCAAGGGTTTCATTTTTCGGTTCAGCATGATGCTCTCCTCAATGCTCAATTAGCGGCGCGTAGGGAAGCGCCTCGTGTACCACGACCGCCCAGTCCACCAGCCCGAACTTCGGCCTTGAGCGGGTGGGCAGTCACGTGGAACGCTAGCGCGAATGCAGGGCGTGCGCTAGCCCTTTTTGTCACATATCCACACGATGTTCAGCGCCCGTTCACGCGTCGCGCAAGCGATTCGCCGCGTCTCCATCAAGCGCTGCGTTGGCTTCCGCAGCGGCAAACCGCGCCTCGAGACGCTTGGCGGATACCTTGCCCTTGGTGCCGATCCTCTGACTGAAGGTGGCGACGCGGAATTCCTGCACGAGGAAACGCAACTCTGTCACGTCTTCATCGGCCGCGGCGAGGCGCGCAAGGCGTCGTTCCCACGCCGCAACCGCCGCCATGCCTTCTCGGTCGCGGGCAACGCGGCCTTGCAGCCCATCGAGTCGCATCGCCATGCCGTCGAGGTATCGGGGAAGATCCCCCACCCGCTCGCTCGGCAATGCCGCCAGGAAGCGAGGCCCCGCCAGCGAATCCAACTGGCCGCACAGGTCGGCCCGGGTCTCGGCCAGCGCCGGCGAGTTGAGCGCGTCGAGGCGACGGGCAAGTTCGAAGCGCTTGTCGACTATCACCCGGACGCGGTCCAGGACGCCCTGGAACACGGGTACCAACGATGCCCCGCTGGCCGCCAAGCGCTCGTCGAACGCGCTCCGCACGGTGGGAAGTTCCCGGCCTTCGAAGAAGGCATACCAGGCGGCCGCCAGCATCACGTCGTCCGCGAGATCGGCGAGCGGTCCGATCGGGGCATAGCGCAACGCCAAGGCCGTGTCGTGCTCCACCTCCCGGCGCAGGTAGCGCGTGCCGGGCGCGTCAGCGAGCAAAGCCAGGCGCGCGTACCCGCCTCGGCTCAGCGCCCGGCGTTGCTTGGGCGTGGCATGGATAAGCAGGTCGACGCTATTGCCACGGTCCACAAGCACCGGGTAAGCGACCACCCGACCGGCACCCGCCCCGAGCACGACGGACTCCGGGACGCCCTCCAGGGGAAACTCGGTGAGCGCAAAGCGTTCTTGATCACGCCCGACGTCGCGGGCGATGGTCCGTTCGACCTCGGCCAGCAACCGGGCCCGCAGCGCGGCGACATCCCGATCCTGATCCGTCACGCGCCCGCGGCGCCCGCGAACCTGGACGTTGATCCTGAGATGGTCCGGCAACGTGTCTGCTCGCCACCCACTGACGGGAATCACGACGCCCGTCGTAGCCCGGATGGCGGCGGACAAGGCCGCGTAGAGGTTGCCTTGACGGTATTCGTCACCCGACAACCTGCGCACAACCGCCTCGACGCGGTCCGGGATGGGCGCCAATTGGCGGCGCAGCGACTTCGGCAACGCGCGCAGCAAGGCCTCGCACTTCTCGGCGAAAAAACCGGGGACGAGCCAGTCGAGGTCGGGGGCGTCCAGTTGCGCTAGCAAGGAAAGGTCGACGCGCACGCTAACGCCATCGTCGGGCTCGCCAGGAGCGAACTTGTAAGCAAGTGCGACGCGTTGCCCGGCCAGGTCCAGGTAGCTGGGGAAATCGTCGTCGCTCACCGGAGGCGTCGTGCCCACGAGGAGGTCTGCCTCATCCATGACCAGCCGTTCCCGCGCGGCATCGTCGAGGTCAGGCTCGAACCGTTCCCACGCATCGACCGAGTCGATGTCCGCGGGTAGGCGGGCCGCGTAGAAAGCCGCGCGTGCCTTCTCGCTCGCGACGAGACCGGCGCGTCGAGCCCGCGCCTGGCTTTGCGCCACACGGCGCCCCAAGGCTTCGTTCCTGTCGAGGAATGACGCATTGACCCGTTTGCCCACCGGTTGCGCGTGGCGTCTGACCAAGGCCTCGAGGAGGAACATCTCGCGGGCCGCGTCCGGATCGACCTCCCGGGCCGAACGCGGGCGACCCGCGACCAGCGTGAGGCCGTACACCGTGACACGCTCCCGCACCATCGCCTGGCCGCGCTTCGCGTCCCAATACGGCTCCGAGTGGGATGTTCGCTTGATGTGCTCGGCGGCGGCCTCGATCCAGGCCGGTTCGACCGCGCCGACACAGCGCGCGTAGGTGGCCCCCGCCTCGCGTACACGCGACGCGCCGATACTGATTTCGGCCGCGACCAGCCACTTCGGCTGCGCGTCACGCAACGAGGAGCCCGGAAACACCCGGAATCGCATCCCGCGGGGCCCGTCGTACTCCGGCATGCGCCGTCGCCCCCTCTTGACGGAAGCCGAACGGGGCGCATCCGCTTCAACGTCGCGCTTCGAACCGATGAAACCCAACGAGCCGGTCAGCAGGGCACGGTGCAGCGTGGCGTAGTCGGCGGGGGCGCGGTTGACACGTAGTCCCAAGTCCCGGCAGGCGAGCAGCAACTGGCGGTGGAGCGCACGCCACTCCCGGATTCGGGCCGGGCTCAGGTATCGGCTCTCGAGCAGCCTCCGGAACGCACTGCGCGACATCTCCGTCCGGTTGGCTTCGAGCCAGTTCCAAAGCCGAACGAAGGCCACGAAATCGGATTTCGGGGCACGCCCTGCAATCTCGTCGCTCGTCGGTTGGTCGAACAGCGCATGCGCCTCATCGGCTGCCGCCCGGCGGTCGAGCGGGCGCAGCCGAGGATCCTGCGCCGACAAAGCCGAAACGACGATCAGCGCCTCCGCCAACGCTCCCGTCCGTCCCGCCTCGATCAGCACGCGGGCGAGCCGCGGGTCGACCGGAAGCCGGGCCATCGTCCGCCCGATCCCGGTCAGCCTGTCATCCGCGAGGGCCTCGAGTTCGTGCAGCAGCCGCACCGCGTCCCGCACCGCGCGAGGGTCGGGCGGCTCGATGAACCCGAACGCCTCGACGTCGCCGAACCGGAACGCCCGCATGGTCAACACCACGGCCGCCAAGTTGGTTCGCTTGAGCTCGGGATCCGTGTACGCCGGACGCGACTGGTGGTCGGCTTCCCCGTACAGCCGGTAGCAGACACCCGGCGCGACGCGGCCACACCGCCCGGCCCGCTGCGCCGCGCTCGCCTGGGAAATCGGCTCGATAGGCAGGCGCTGCAGCTTGGCGCGATAGCTGTACCGGCTGATCCGGGCCAAGCCGGGATCAATCACGTAGCCGATATTCGGCACGGTGATGCTGGTCTCCGCGACGTTGGTGGCCAGCACCACGCGCTGGCGATCGCCGGGTGCGAAAACGCGCTGTTGTTCGACGCTCGGCAGCCGCGCGTACAGAGGCAAGATATCGAACCGGTCCCCGAACCGCTTCTTCAGCAAGTGCGCATTGTCAAAGATCTCGCGCTCCCCCGACTGGAATACGAGGATATCCCGGCGCCCGGCCGGCGCGTCCCTGGCGATGCGCTCCAGGCAATCGACCAGCGCCGATTCCGGGTCCTCTCTGGCGAGGGGCAATGCCCCTGCCTGCCGCTTCGCGGCGGGGGCGCTCCCCGGCTGAAGGCTCTTTCTTGCGAGGGGCAAGCCCCTCGCGCTCCCCCGCTGAGGGCTCTCTCTTGCGAGGGGCAATGCCCCTGCCCGCCGCTTCGCGGCGGGGGCGCTCCCCGGCTGAAGGCTCTCTCTTGCGAGGGGCAAGCCCCTCGCGCTCCCCGGCTGAAGGCTCTCCTCCGGTGGCAGGTAGACGGTCTCGACCGGATACCCGCGCCCGGACACCTCCACGATCGGCGCGCCGCCGAAATAGTCGGCGAACGCGGCGACATCGATGGTCGCGCTCGTCACGATCACCTTCAGGTCGGGACGCCGCGCCAGCGCGAACTTCAGGCAGCCGAGGATGAAATCGACGTTGAGACTGCGCTCGTGCGCCTCGTCGACGATCACGCAGGCATAGCGCTTGAGCGTTCGGTCGCGCTGAATCTCGTTGAGCAGCAACCCGTCCGTCACCACCTTGATCACCGTCCGTGGCGACGTCTGGTCGCTGAAGCGCACCGCGTAGCCCACCTCGGCACCGAGGTCCACGCCCAGTTCGCTCGCGATGCGAGACGCCACTGTCCGCGCCGCGAGGCGCCGAGGCTGCGTATGGACGATCCCCCCACGGGCGCCGACGCCCGCCAACAGGCACGCCTTGGGCAATTGCGTGGTTTTGCCCGAGCCGGTCTCGCCAGCAACGATGACCACCTGATGTCGGCGGACGAGTTCCACGATCTCGCCGATGCGCGGCGTGATCGGCAATTCGGCCGGGAACGAGGGCGCTGAAAACGCGGCGGGCAGTTGCCCGGCCGGCTTATCGCGCGGCATCTTCTTGGGCCTGCGCATGGCGCCTATTTGGACAGGAAGTTCATTCCTTCTTCAAGCCCGCGCACGGTCAACGGATACATCTGACCGTCGACGAGATCCTGGGTCATGGCGACCGAGGTCGAGTATTCCCAGGTCTCCTGCGGCGTTGGGTTGATCCAGACGAGCTTGTCGTAGAGCCCGGTGAAGCGCGTGATCCAGGCGGCGCCGGGTTCTTCGTTCCAATGCTCGACGCTGCCGCCGGCGTGGGTGATCTCGTACGGTGCCATGGTGGCGTCGCCGACGAAGACGACCTTGTAGTCGCGCCCGTACTTGTTGAGGATTTCCCAGGTCGGGATGCGTTCGTTCATGCGCCGACGATTGTCCTTCCACACCGATTCGTAGATGAAGTTGTGGAAGTAGAAACTCTCCAGGTGCTTGAACTCGGTGTGCGTGGCCGAGAACAACTCCTCGCAGATCTTGACGTGGGCGTCCATGGACCCGCCGATGTCGAGCATCAGCAGGACCTTGACGGTGTTCTTGCGCTCCGGGCGCATGCGGATGTCGAGCATGCCGCCGTTGTGGGCCGTCGAGCGGATCGTATTGTCCATGTCCAGCTCTTCTTCGCGGCCCGTGCGGGCGAACTTGCGCAACCGGCGCAAGGCCATCTTGATGTTGCGCGTGCCGAGTTCGACCGAGTCGTCGAGATTCTTGTACTGGCGTTGATCCCAGACTTTCTTGGCCTTCTTCTTCTTGCCGCGGCCGACGCCGCCCGGACCGCGCTGGCCAGGCCGGTTGGCGTTGCCCTCGTCGCCGTCCTCGCCGTTCTCGCCCTCTTCGGCCTTCTCGGCCTCCTCGCGCGCCTTTCGAAACGCCTCGATGAGCTTCTCAAGACCGCCTAGGGACTCGATCTGCTTGAGTTCCTCGGGCGTCAGGCTCTTCTCGAATTCGCGGCGCAGCCACTCGTCGGGGATCAGCGACTCCAACAGACCGTGCAGGTCTTCGAGGCCTTTGAAATACGCGCTGAAGGCGCGGTCGAACTTGTCGTAGTTCTTCTCGTCCTTGACCATGCACGTCCGGGCGAGCAGGTAGAAATCGTCGACACTGCTGTATACCACCCGCTCGCGGAGTGCAGCGATCAGGTCCATCAACTCCCGGATAGTGACCGGGACCTTGTAGCGGCGCAGCGTGAGGAAGAAGTTGATCAGCACGGTGTGTCGTTCCGTTGTCCTGTGCGACTCGGCGATCCCCGATGCGAAACCCGGCTAACCGCGGCTGTCGCGTCGGTTCATGAACGCCAGGCGTTCGAGCAGGTGCACGTCCTGCTCGTTCTTCACCAATGCGCCGTAGAGTGGCGGGATCGCCTTCGACGGGTCGCGGTTGGTGAGAATCTCGTCCGGAATGTCGTCCGCCATCAACAGCTTCAGCCAGTCGATGAGTTCGGATGTCGACGGCTTCTTCTTCAACCCCGGCACCTTGCGCACGTCGAAGAAGATGTCCATGGCCTCCTTGACCAAGTGTTGCTTGATCGTCGGGAAATGGACTTCGACGATCTGTTCCATGGTCTCGCGGTCGGGGAAGTTGATGTAGTGGAAGAAACAGCGGCGCAGGAACGCGTCCGGCAACTCCTTCTCGTTGTTCGACGTGATGACCACGATTGGCCGCTGTTTGGCCACGATCGTCTCGTTGGTCTCGTAGACGAAGAACTCCATCCGGTCGAGTTCCTGGAGCAGGTCGTTGGGGAACTCGATGTCGGCCTTGTCGATCTCGTCGATCAAGAGCACGACGCGCTCCTCCGACTCGAAGGCCTCCCACAGCTTGCCTTTCTTGATGTAGTTGCGGATGTCCCCGACCCGTTCGTCGCCGAGCTGGGAATCGCGCAGCCTAGACACCGCGTCGTACTCGTAGAGGCCCTGCAAGGCCTTGGTCTGCGACTTGATGTGCCAGGTGATCAACCGCAGGTCCAGGGTCTGTGCGATCTCGACGGCGAGCAGCGTTTTCCCCGTGCCCGGCTCGCCTTTGACCAGCAGGGGGCGTTCCAGCTTGACGGCCGCGTCCACCGCCATGGACAGTTCGTCGGTGGAGATGTAGGTGTCGGTACTGTCGAAAATCATCAAGCCTTCCGCTGTTCCTCAAAAAAGCGCCGCCTCGCCGCCGGGAGATTCGCGCGCAGCGAAATCTCGGGCGACCGCAAGGCGGTCGCGTCTACTCTACCTGTTTTTGGCCACCGTGTTCGCGCCGTTTTGCCAGCAGCGCCCGGCTGATCATGAGCAGCAGCGCGGCCAGCAGCACGCCCGCCGTCGTCGCCCCGAGCACCATGATCGCTTCCGCCGGATTGGCGTCTTCGTCCACGAACGGCATACGGAATGCGGCCACCAAGAAGGCGGGCGACCAGTGTTCGGCATCGAATCGGTACGGCGTCACGGCCCAGACCAGGACAAGCGTCGTCGTCACGTAGCGCAGCCACGTGAAGCGGCGCAGAGCGCGGAATACGAGCCAGCCGCCGAGGCTGCCCGACACCACGACCACGGTCCAGGCAATCGCGTAGGGACTCACGTGCGCCCGTCCGGCGTTGCGGCGTCGACCCAGCGCACGGCTACGTGTTCGATGTCCTGGGGATGGACTTGCCGCTCCGAGACAACGCTGCCGCGCACGCTGATGCCGGCGTCTACGACGGTGTTCGGATCGCCCGATACCAAGGGATGCCACCACGCAAGTCCGCGACCCTCCGCCAGTCGGCGATAGGCGCACGACGACGGAAGCCAGGCGAAGCTCTCAACCGTCTCGGCGGTGAGGTGAACGCAGTCGGGCACCAGCCGATGCCGCTCCGGATAGCGCGTGCAGCGACAGTTTTCGAGGTCGAGCAAGCGGCACACAACCCGCGTGGTGACGACCTCGCCGGTCGCCTCGTCCTCGAGCTTGATCGCGCAGCAACGCGCGCAGCCATCGCACAGCGATTCCCACTCCGCCGCGTCCATCTCGGCAAGCCGCTTGTGTTCCCAGAACTTCGCATCCGCGTTCTTCATGCGCGCGTCCGGTGGTTCAAAGCGTCTTCCTCAGCACATCCTCGAGCGCAACGCCAAGGACCTCGGCACGCCAGCCGCCGAACCAGTCCGGCAGCATCCGGTGGTCGCGGTAGTGCCGATACAACGCCTCCAGTTCCCGTTTGCGCGCGATCAGTTCCTTCGCCACGCCGAATCGCGAGGCTGTCTCGCCCGCCAGATGGCGCATTTCCTTGACCGCCGCCGTTGCTGCCCGCTTCAGCGGCGGCGGTATCCGCACTGGCGGCTCCGGATCCGCGAGTCCGGCGCGGTGGGCACGTACGAGCGCCTTGCCGTAACGCGCGGCGACCCGGCGCGGCAGCACGGACGCCACGTCGTCCGGGCGCAATTCGTCGCGCCGAGCCAAGGTGGTCAGGCGTTCGTCGGCGGCGACCCAGGCACGCGGCACATCCCGGCGGCGCGCCTCCAGCTCCCGCCAGCGGATCAAGCTGCGCAGCACGGCCAACTCCCGCCGGTTCAGCCGCCAGACGCCCTTGATCGTGCGATACCAGGTGTCCGGCGTCTCGGGTAACGTCGACAGGACGCGCTGCATGTCCTCTTCGAACCACTGCAACCGGCCGCATCGGTCCAGCGCATCACGCTGTCGCTCCCAGATCGGCACCAGGTACGCCGCATCTTCGCGCGCGTAGCGAATCTGCGCGGCGGACAACGGGCGCGCCAGCCAATCCGACCGGGTCTCGTGCTGGCGGAGCGTACGGCCGAGGTAGTGGTCCACCAGCTTGACGTATCCCGCGGAGTACTCGGGCGTGAGGAAAGCATGCGCCAACTGCGTATCGAGCACGTTCACCGGGCGCAATCCCAGATGCACAGCAATGACCTCGAGGTCCTCGGAGCATGCATGCATGACCTTCGCGCGTGCCGGATCGAGAAGCAGCGCCTTGAGCGGCGCGAACGTCGCAGCCGCCTGCGCATCGACCAAGACCACGTCGGTGTCGGCGGCGAGTTGGTACAAGGCCGGAATCGGGTGGAAGGTCCGCACGCGCATGAACTCGGTATCCACGCCCACGGTCGATCCAAGCGCGGCGATCCCCGCCGCCAACGCCTCGTCGTCGGCTACGAGCGCGTCGCCGCCCGGCTGGCGGTCGGCGACATCGCGGGGAGGCACGTCTCGGTGCAACTAGTCCACGCTGCGCCGGCCCTGCATGGCATGGGCGATGGTGCCGCCGTCGATGTACTCGAGCTCGCCACCAAGCGGTACGCCGTGCGCGATCCGCGTCACCTCGACCGCGCTGCCGCGCAGGGACTCCTTGATGAAGTGCGCGGTGGCCTCCCCTTCCACCGTGGGGTTGGTCGCCAGGATCACCTCCTTGGCACCCATGTCCCGCACCCGCGCCGGCAACTCGGTGAGGCCCAGTTCGTCCGGGCCGATGCCGTCGATCGGCGACAAGCGCCCATGCAGCACGAAGTACCGACCGGAGAAGCCCGCTGTCTGTTCGATGGCGATGATGTCGGCAGGCGACTCGACGACGCAGAGCGAGTTGCTGTCACGCCGCGGATTTGCACAGATGGCGCACTGATCGGATTCGGTCAGCGTCCGGCAGGTCCGGCACCGCCGCACATGTTCGGCGGCGTCGGACAGGGCCGCGGCCAGGGCTCGCGCGCCCTCGCGGTTGTACTGCAGGAGGTGCAGCGCCGTACGCGTCGCGGTTTTCGGCCCGACGCCCGGCATCGTCTGCAGGGAATCGACCAAACGGTCGATCAACGGGCTGATCCGCATCTAGTGTCCCAGCCAGACCCCGAGCCATCGACGTGCCGCACTCGTCATCTGCTCAACTCGGCAGGTTCAGTCCCGGCGGCAAGCCCAAGCCCCGGGCCACGGCGCCCATCTTCTCGCGCTGCAAGGCTTCGACGCGACGCACCGCGTCATTGATCGCAGCCGCGACGAGATCCTCCAGGACGCCCCGCTCCTCATCGGCGGTCATCGGATCGATCTCGACCCGCAGGGCTTCGAAGGCGCCGTTCAACGTCACCCGGACCAGCCCGCCACCGCTCTCGCCCGTCACTCGGGCGGCCTTAATCGCGTCCTGGGTCTCGCCGAGCTGGGCTTGCATGGAACGCGCCTGCTTGAGCAAGTCCTCCAGCTTCATGGCGTCACGTTTTCTTGTCCTCGTCGGGGCGATTGTAGCGAAGCCGCAGGCAGCGCGGATCAACCGGCATCCAGATGCGGCGACTCCAACTTCGCGTCGAAATCCGACAACAGCGTCTGCACATTGGCGTCATCCATGAGAACCGCCTTGGCCTGGGCCTCGCGCTCGTTCTTGAGTCGTGCCTTGCGTGCCGCCGGGGTCTCGGCGGCGAGTTCGCCGACCTCGTAGCGCACCTCGATGGGCCGACCCTCGTGACGTTCGACGAGTGCTGCGATCTCGCCGCGCTGGGTGTCGTTGAGGAGCGCATGGTGGTCCTGCGCCAGACGGACGGTCCACTGCTCGGCGTCCTTGGCGACCAGGTTCGCGTGCTCCAGGATCATGAGCGTGACGCCCTCCGCCGCCAGCCCGGCAACCAGTTCGTGCCACGCTGGCAACGCCGTGCCCGCCGCAGGAGCCGCTTGCGCAGCCGCCACGTCTGTTCCACCGGCCTCGGGAACGTCAGGCGCCCCGTCGCCCGCGTCGGCCGGCGCCGATTGCGGCGCACCCGATGGCCCCGGTGCGCTGCCAAGGGGCTCGAAGGAGAGCAACCGAACCAAGGTCATGTCGAATCCAACCTTGGGATCCGGCGCAAACGGCAGGTCGCGCGCGCCGATGAGGGCGATCTGGTAGTAGATCTGCAGATCCTCGGCAGAGAACGACTTGGCGAACCGGTCATAGGGGGGCGCCGGATCGGCATCGAGTTGCGCAGCCACGGCCAGATCGTGAAACGCGTGCTGCAGCTCGCCAAGCACGGCCGCGAGATCGAGCGACCGTCGGGAGAGCTCGTCCGCCGCCGCGAGCAACGCCTCGCCATCTTGGGCCGCTAGCGCTTCGAGCAATACGCCGATTTCGTCGCGGCCGGCGACCCCCAGCATGGCATTGACGCTCTCGGCTTCAATGCGGCCGGCGCCGTGGGAGATCGCCTGGTCGGCGATCGACAGCGCATCGCGCATGCTGCCGCGCGCGGACCGAGCAATGGCCGCTAGGGCCGCGGACTCGGCCTCCACCGCCTCATCGGCAAGAATTCGCGCCAGTTGCCCCTCGATGGTCTCGGGGAGCATGTTCTTCAAGTGGAATTGCAGACACCGCGACAGCACCGTGACCGGGATCTTGCGCGCCTCGGTCGTGGCCAGCAGGAACTTCACATGCTCAGGGGGCTCCTCCAGAGTTTTCAGCAAGGCATTGAAGCTGTGCCCGGTCAGCATGTGCACTTCATCGATCAGGTACACCTTGAAGCGCCCCTGGCCGGGCAGGAACTGGGCGTTCG
Organism: Gammaproteobacteria bacterium; assembly: GCA_026706385.1. GTDB lineage: Bacteria > Pseudomonadota > Gammaproteobacteria > Pseudomonadales > Azotimanducaceae > VXYL01. Next base: position 53,334 of record JAPOYV010000048.1, on the reverse strand, counting down.
TGAGCAGGTCGCGGGTATCGTCCACGCCTGTCCGCGAGGCCGCGTCCACCTCCACGAGGTCCATGAACCGCCCTGCGGCGATCGCCTCGCATGCCGGGCACGTACCGCACGGTGTCGACGTGACCCCGGTTTCGCAATTGAGACACGCGGCGAGAATGCGGGCCAACGTCGTCTTGCCCACGCCCCGGGTCCCGGTGAACAGGTAGGCGTGATGCAAGCGGGCGTGGTCGAGGGCGTTGGCGAGCGCGCGCACGACGTGCTCCTGGCCCACCACGTCCGCGAACGCGCGCGGACGGTACTTTCGCGCCAACACCAGATAACTCATGATCGAGAAAATGTTAACGCAAACGGCCCGCGTCTCCGTGAACGCGGTTCTTCTGGACAGTCCGGTCAAATCGTCCCCTTGCCGGGCCAGTTGGGGTTCGTGATGCACGCCCCGTGGCCGAAGCCGCAACGCTACGACGGCCTGTGGGTGATCGGCCATCGCGGTGCCGCGGGATTGGCGCCGGAAAACACCCTGGCGAGCTTCTCGCAAGCCGTTCGCCTCGGCGTTGACGCGGTGGAGCTGGATGTCCACCTGAGCGCCGACGAGCGCCTGTTGGTGATCCACGACGCCGACGTCGAGCGAACCACGAATGGAAGGGGCAAGGTGGCCACCACGACATTCGCGGCACTGCGCAGGCTGGACGCTGGCGACGGGGAGCGCATCCCGACGCTCGACGAGGTCCTCGAAGCGGTGCCGACCCGCATCGCCGTCAACATCGAACTCAAGGGGCGCGGCACGGCGGCGCCGGTAGCCCGTGCGGTCACCGGTTGCACGCGGCCGCTGCTCGTGTCCGCGTTCGATCACGCCGAACTGGCGCGCTTCCGCGACCTATGTCCGGACATTCCCTGTGCACCGTTGCTCGCCGAATGGCGGCGTGGCGTCCTCGACACCGCGCGCGCACTCGACGCCTGGTCGGTGAACCTCGCAGACGGAATCGCCGGCACGGCGACGGTCAACGCCGTCCGCGAAAGCGGCCGCCTTTGCCTCGTCTACACGGTCAACGATGCCGAGCGGGCAGCGGCGTTGCGTGCCATGGGGGTGGCCGGCGTTTTCGGCGACTTCCCGGATCGCTTGCTCAAGCCCGCGCGCTGACCGGACGCCACGCCGCCGCAAAGCCCGTCGGGCTGCTAGGCTTGCCCCTTCGCACACAGGAACCCTTAACGTCCATGCTGATCCCGATCCAGCCGCTCAAGGAAGCGGAGCTGCCCGAGCGCAAGAAGCCGATTCTCAAGATGGTCGGTCCGGGCGTGGTGATGGCCGGGCTGGCCATCGGTTCCGGCGAACTGATCATGTGGCCCTGGATCACGTCCGTGGTCGGCGCGCAACTCCTCTGGGCCGCGGCGATCGGCATCTTCCTGCAACTGTGGGTCAACATCGAGATCGGTCGCTGGTCGATCGCCACCGGCGAGAGCCCCTTCACCGGCATGGCAAGGGTCATCAAGCTGGTGGTGTACCTGTTCGTCTTCGTGATCTTCGTCGGCAAGTTCCTGCCCGGATGGGCGCGCGAAACCGGCATCGCGTTGCGCGACCTCATCTTCGGACCGCAACACGACAGTCCCCCGTGGCTCTGGACCGCGATCGTGTTCGCGCTGGTGGCGGCCATCCTGTTCGGCCCCAAGGTGATCTACACCGCGGTGGAACGCTGCATCATGGGGCTGATCGTCGTCATCGTCGCCGGGCTCCTGTACGTTGTCTGGGAGATCGGGTCGGCCGACATCTTCCTCGAGATGTGGCGCGGCGTGGTCAGCGTTTTCAGCTTCCCCGACTTCCCCGTGAATGTCCTCGCCGAGGACGGGTCGGTGCGCGACCAGCTGACCTTCAATCGTTTCTTCGGGGCGGTCGTTTTCGCCGGCGCGGGCGGCCTCGGCAATCTCTACTACGCCTACTACCTGCGCGAGAAGGACATCGGCATGGGCGCACGCATCCCATCGCTCATGAGCGCGGTCCATAGGCATGAGGTGAAGGAACGGGACACGGGCTTTCTGTACGCGGAGACGGCGGAAAACGTGCGCCGCTTCAAGGACTGGTTCCGCTACGTGGTGGTCGACCAGACGCTGTTCTTCTGGCTGCTCGGCAGCTTCACCATGTTCCTGTTCGTGTTCGGCGCTCTGGCCGTACTGCATCCGATCGGCCTGGTTCCGGACCGGGCGAGCCTGGTATGGGATCTAGCCTCCATCCTGGAACAGAGCATGGGAACCTTCGGTCGCTATCTGTTCCTCATCGTCGGCATGGCTGCGCTCTTCAGCACGCAACTCGGCGGCGTCGACGGCGGCAGCCGGATATTCGCCGACCTCCTACACACCAACTTCAAGTTCGGGCGTTGGCTAAAGCTCGAACAGTGGTACCTCGTGCTGGTCGGCACGACCATGGGGATCGGCGTGTTCAGCGTCTGGTTCTTCGGCAAGTACGACATCGCCGGGCTCGACTTCCTGTTCATCGCCGCGCTCATGAGCGGCTTCGTCATGGCGATCTACGTGCCGATGATCCTGTACATGAACCTCACCCACTTGCCGAAGTCGGCGCGTCCCGGGTGGATCAACATCGTCTTCATGGTGCTCGCATCGGCCATGTATATCGCATTCGCCGGCTACACGATCTACAGCAAGGTCGTGGAGGTGGTGACGCAATAGGCGTCGACCGACCCATGGGCTGCCTCGCCAACGGCGACATCGAGCGGTACACGGAGGACGGCTACCTGGTCCTGCGCGCCTTCTTCGACCGCGTCGACGTCGAGGAACTCCGCGACGCGGCTGCAGAGATCCTCAAGCGCGCCAAGCGCGGCACCCGCGGCATCGGCTTCGATCCGTGGACCACCGAACCCGGCGACCCCCTGAACCCGAACCGGGTGTACTACTACAACGACATCTTCCTCGAGCATCCGCGGCTCGACGAGCACATGCGCGACGCAAGGCTGGCGGCGGCGTTCGTCGATCTCTACGACAACGACATCGACGCCTACCAGTCGGCTACCGTGGTGAAGCCGGCTATGATGAACTTCGACTTCCAAGGCTGGCATCAGGACGCGCCCGATTACATCCCGTTGTCGAACTACAAGCTGGCATCTGCCTTGACCTACCTCGGCGACATGGGACCGGATACCGGCGGCACGTCGCTGGTGCCCGGCAGCCACCGCGACGGACTGTTCGAACGCGGCCACGTCGAGATGCCCGGATGGCCGGTGAAGAAGCGCGTCATCGTGGGCTTCGAGCCCTACGCGAAGCGTGTCGTCACGCCGCAGTTCCAACCTGGCGACGTGCTGATCTTCCACCCTTGCCTGATGCACCGCGCCAATTCGAACTACACCCGCGTGAGCAAGATCGGGCTCATCAACGCCTACCGCGCGGTGGACTGCATTGACCTCGAAGGACGCAATACGTTCAAGGCGGACAACATACCGATCACTCGGGGCGGCCGGGTGGTCGCGCGTGCGCACGCATGAACCTCGGGGATGGTCGTGGCCCGCGGCGCTTCCCCTTGCGAGCGCATTTCGAGGGACAATACCGCGCATGATGAAAAAACGAGCGTAGCGGTCTGATGGCCGACCCCGTACTGCGCCTGCGCCAGATCTGCCTGCTCGCGCGGGATCTGGAGTGGACATCCACCGTGCTGTGCGCGGCCTTCGACGCGCCCGTCGTCTTCCGCGACCCGAGGATGGCCGCAGGCGGGAATCTCACCAATACGCACATCCGCCTGGGCGACTCGTTCCTGGAGACCGTCTGCCCCACGGACCGGGCCTGGGAACGTTCCACGACCCAGACCAGGCTGCTCGAGCGCAACGGCGACTGCGGCTACATGGCAATCGTGCAAGTTCCCGACGTGTCCGTGGCTTCACGGTCGATGTCCGCCCAAGGTGCCGGCATCGGCATCGTCTCGGGCGACTGGAACGTCTGTCCCGGCGCTCCCGGGTCGGGGTTGGCAGGGGTCGAGGCGGGACGCTACGTGCTTGGCGAGCCGCTACCCAAGGCACCCGGCACGGTCTCTGGCGTCAATGTCCAGTTCCACCCGAGAGACTTCGGCACGCTGGCGGAGATCCAGGAGAATTGGCCGGGCCAGAGTGACTTCCCGAACAACAAGGGCGCCTACTTCCCGGCCGGAAACACTTGGCAAAACGGGGTCGACGCACGCCCCCACGGCGGCGTCACCACCGGTTTCGCGGCCGTCGAGATCGCGGCAAGAGACGCCGATCCCGTCGAGGTGTGCGAGCGCTGGATGCGCGGCCTTGGCGCGGGCAGCGCCATCGACCCGGCGCGTCCGGCCACGCTCAAGCTGGCCGCAGGGCAGACCATGCGTTTCGTCGAGCCGGAGTCCGATGGTCGAACCGGCGTCGTGGGCGTCGACCTGTGGGCGGTTCCGGGTGTTGCGCTGAAGTTCGCGTCCATCGACGTCTGCGGCGTAACCTGGAGGCTGGTCGAACCGGCCGCCTGAGCGCCCCACGGCTGTCCCGAAGGGGCTGATCCCGGTGCGAGAACGCGAAGCGTGTCGAACCGCCTGCGGTTCGCCTCGATTCGAGTCGCCGCAAGGCGACTCGCCTAGACTGCCGGGGCCAGTTCCCGCCACGCGCCGCGCAGGACGCGGCTAGCCGAACGCAGGAAGACGGCGAGCAGAATCACGGCCACGAGGATGTCCGGCCAGGCGGAGTCGAACGCCCAGACAGCGACGGCGGCGCCGATCACGGCAATGCCTTCCACGACGTCGTTCCGCGAGCATTCCCAGGAGGACGACATGTTGACGTCGCCGCGACGGTAGGGGGTGAGTAGCTTGAGGCAGACGGCGTTCGCCGCCAGGTTGACGACCGCGGCGACGGACATGGTGGATGCCACCGGCGCCTGCATGTCCGAGAGTCGCCAAGCGATCTGCACGGCGACGGCCAGCGCGGCACCGAGGATCAGCAGCCCCTTGAGCATCGCCACCCGTGCCTTGGCCCGCGTCGAGGCGCCGACGACGGCGAGACTCAAGGCGTATGTCAGCGCATCGCCCAGATTGTCCAGGGTCCCGGACAACAAGGCGGACGAGCCGCTCAGCAGCGAGCCCGTGACCATGACCGCGAAGGCGGCGAGGTTGATGGCGAAGACCCACGCCAGCACCCGACGTTGCCCGGCGTGCAGGTTCGCGACGTCGATGGTGTTGCAGCACGTGTCCGCCATGCCCGGCTAGTTTGCCACGCCGGGGCGGGGGCAGGTGGCTAGCGGGTACCGTCGAGCTGATCGAACTCCCGCTCGAGGCGATGGCGTTCGTCGGTCACGATGCGTTCCAGGGTTTCCACCCGCTCGCGCAGCTCGTCGAGTTCGGTCTCCACGGACCCGACTCTCGCCTCGTCCACGTCGGCGTGCGCCCTGCGTTTGCGTTGGTGGTTCGTCCAGATTTTCAAGAGCGGAATGGACAAGCTCATGGCCACGATCAGGAATATGGCTGTTGCCCAGCTCATGTGTGTCTCCTTAGGTTTTCGTTGGATTAGCTCGGAACGTCAATTGACGGCGCTCTCGCCGTCGCCGATACGTCCGAACTCGCGGTGCAATTCGTAGCGGCCCGACGTGATGTGCGTCTCCATGCGCCGCAGGCGCAACTCGACTTCGTCGAACTCCGCATCCACTGTGCGCAACTGCTGCCGCGGTGACGGTAGCGCGTAGCGCCGCTCAATTTCGGCCTGGTCTTCATCTTCGTCGGGGATCCGCCTGTCGCGCTTCGCGCGCCTCCGGCGTGCGGCTTTCTTGCCGCGCGCTGGCTCCTTCTCCAACACGAACAGGCCTGCAATCAAATAGGCGGCCACCGCAAGCCAGTTGAGGAATATCACCGCCGTGATGGCGGCGCAGCGGACGACCCACACCTCCACGCCGTAGTATCGACCGATGCCCGCGCACACCCCGAGCAGCTTGCCCCGCTTGGTGTCGCGATACAGCTTCACCGAGCGCGGCTCGTCGGACCACAGCCAGGCCGGTTCGCGGTGCGGCCGCGGCCGGTAGTTCCCGCGAGGCTCCGCCTGGTCGCCGGCAAGTTTCCGTAACGCTACCTGACGTCGCACGCGCTCGGCGGCTCGGTCGATGTAGCCGGCAGCCGACTCGCCGGCTGAGGCCACCAAGTCGTTGACCGCTTCCTCCAAGCGCGCCACGGCGCGTCCGACATGCCCGCCTTCCGCCGACTCTCTCTTGCGAGGAGCAGTGCCCCTGCCCGCCGCTTCGCGGCGGGGGCGCTCCCCGGCTGAGGGCTCTTCAGTCTTGGCCATCGCGAACCCCCAGTCGTGACTCGGCAGCCCCGGGACGGCCACGCCAGCCTGGCGTTTCGGCGTCCAGGATCGACTCCAAGGTTTCGATGCGTTCGCGCATTCCCGCCGCGGCGTTCACCAACCGTTCGAGCTCCACGCGCTCGTCCTCGGTCAGGGACGCGTTGGTGCGGCCCTTGACGCGGTAGTGGTTGATGATCCAGATCGGCGCAACCACGACCATAAACAGCAGCGTGGGGACGAAGATCAAAGGAAAGAGCTCGTCCATGCGACACCTCAACCGTTCGACTGGTCGACGTCGCCGTTCTTGACGCGCGCCTTCAGCGCTTCGAGCTCTTCGGCGACCGCGTCGTCGCGGTCGAGTTCGTCGATCTCGCTTGCCAACGTGCGCTGACCCATGTCGTAGGACTCGACCTGACCCTCAAGGTCGTCCATCTTGCGCTCGTACTGCTCGAAGCGGGTCATGGCGTCGTCGATGTTGTGGTTGCTGAGTTGCCGGCGCACGCCGAGGCGCGTCTGCGCCGCCTGGCCGCGGAGAATGATCGCGTTCTGGCGATTCTTCGCGTCCTTGATCTTCTCCTGCAACGCGTGGATGTCGTCGTTGAGCTTGGCCAGGGTCTCGTCGAGGACGCCGAGCTCCTCGTCGAGGGTCTGCGACTGGTCGACGGCCTTGGTCCGCTCGACCAGCGCCGCACGGGCCAAGTCGTCGCGGTCCTTGGTGATCGCCAGTTCGGCCTTGCGCTGCCACTCGCCCGCTTCGTGTTGCAGCAGGCTGCGACGACGCGACAGTTCCTTCTTGTCGGCGATGGCGCGGGCCGACGTGGTCCTGACTTCGACCAGGGTCTCTTCCATCTCCTGGATGATCAGGCGCACCATCTTCTCCGGATCCTCTGCCTCGTCGAGCAAGGCATTGAGGTTGGAGTTGACGATGTCGGCGATTCGCGAGAACACGCTCATGGGATACTCCTCCTTTCGGGACTCCGTTGACGCCCCGATGCCGGGGCACTTGCGTTGTAGCGTTCAGATTCCGTGCCAACACGGCTCGCCGCTGATAAGCCGTTGATGAAACAGGCGTTGTACGGGTCCTGCCGGACACGCCCGCGAGGCCGCATGGCACAACCGACCAAGTGTTGGCAGAATCACCAACGTCTAGGACCAGCGAATCGGAACGGTAAGGACACCATGCCGCGGCCCCAAGAACCCGACCGCATGGTCGGCGAATCCCCAGCCTTCCTGTTGGCGTTGGAGGCGGTGTCGCAGGTGGCCCCGCTCGAGAAGCCGGTACTCGTGGTCGGCGAACGGGGCACGGGCAAGGAGCTGGTCGCCGCCCGCCTCCACTACCTGTCGAACCGTTGGGACAGCGAGTTCCTGAAGCTCAACTGCGCCGCGATCAGCGATTCGCTGATCGAGTCGGAGTTGTTCGGCCACGAGGCGGGCTCGTTCACCGGTGCCACCCGCGCCCACCAGGGACGATTCGAGCGCGCGGACGGCGGCACGCTGTTCCTGGACGAAGTGGCGACCACATCCGGGCTCGTCCAGGAGAAGCTGCTGCGGGTGATCGAGTACGGCGAATTCGAGCGCGTCGGCGGACGCAAGACGCAGCGCGTCAACGTACGCCTGGTGGCCGCGACCAACGAGGACCTGCCCCGGCTCGCCGCCGAGGGCCGGTTCCGCTTGGACCTGCTCGACCGCCTCGCCTTCGACGTGATCACCTTGCCGCCTCTACGCGAGCGTGCCGAGGACATTCCGCTGCTCGCGGAGTACTTCGCCATCAACATGGCGAGCGAATTGGGCCGAGACTATTTCCCGGGCTTCACGCCGGCTGCCGAGACCGCGCTCGAGAACCATCGCTGGCCCGGCAACCTGCGCGAACTGAAGAACGTCGTCGAGCGCGCCGTGTACCGGACGCCTGAGGGCGAGCCCGTCAACGCGATCGTGATCGATCCGTTCCAGTCGCCATTCCGCCCGCTCGCAGAGGTCGACGGCAAGGCACAGCCGAGCGACGGCCTCGATCTGCCGCTCAACCTCAAGGAGACCATCCGCGACGTCGAAATCGACCTCGTGAACAAGGCGATGACGACGAGCCAATTCAACCAGCGCAAGGCCGCGGCCGCGCTGGGACTGACCTACGACCAGTTCCGCGGCTACCTGAAGAAGTACGACCTGCCCACGCCGTCATCGAAGCGCGGATAGCGCTCGCACCGCCCTGCCAGGGTGCCCACGCGGGTCGCCTTTGATTTCGACCGCGCCATCCGGCAAACTTGCCGCGCGCTGTCCGGAACGCATGGTTCGAACACGCTCATCGCGGGAATAGCTCAGTGGTAGAGCACAACCTTGCCAAGGTTGGGGTCGCGGGTTCAACCCCCGTTTCCCGCTCCAAACCCGACGCTTGAGCCGCTGATCGCCTTGCCCCCTTTTGAGGCTTAGCCAGGATTCGCATGACCACTGACGTAACGTCACACCATGTGCCCGTCGTGCCCGCGCGACACCTGCAGCACAACTGGCAGGGGCTCCACGGCAGCGCTTCGAGTCTCATGGCCGCGCGGCTCGCGGAGTCGGCGGGCCACCTGGTCGTCTACGTCGCCCCCGACACCGACGCCGCCTTCCACGCCCAGGCGGAAATCCGCTTCTACGCGGCGCCCAACGTGCCGGTACTGACCTTCCCGGATTGGGAAACCCTCCCCTACGACCACTTCTCGGCGCACCAGGACATCGTCTCCGAGCGCCTGGCCACGCTCTACGAACTGCCGTCGACAACCCGCGGCCTCCTGGTCCTCCCGGTCAGCACTCTGCTGCAACGGTTGGCACCCGTCGAATTCGTGCAGAGCCAGTCGCTCATCCTTTCAGTCGGGGCGCGATTCGATCTCGATGCCGAGCGGCAACGCCTGGCCCGTGCGGGATACCGCGCCGCGGACACGGTCTCCGAACGCGGCGAGTTCGCGGTTCGCGGCTCGCTCGTGGACATCTTTCCCATGGGTACCGCCAACCCCATCCGTATCGACTTGTTCGACGACGAAATCGACACTCTGCGCATCTTCGACGCCGACAGCCAACGGACCATCAATTCAACGCGCAGCGTGCGCATCCTTCCCGCGCGGGAGACGCCCCTTGACACGGCCGGGATCGCACGTTTCCGCGACGCGTGGCATCGCACATTCGACGTCGACGTCCGCAACTGCCAGATCTACCAGGACGTGAGTTCCGGCTTCGCACCGCAAGGCGTCGAGTACTACCTGCCGCTTTTCTTCGAGGCCACCGCAACCCTGTTCGAGTACCTGCCCGCGGACACCGTGTTCGTGCTGGAGGCGGACGTGGCCAGTGCCACCAAGCGCCACATCGAAGACGTCGCCGGCCGGTACGAGTCGTTGCGCTACGACGTGGAGCGCCCGATCCTGCCTCCGGATGCGCTGTTCCTGTCCGCTACGGACGTCGATACGCACCTCAAGCGCTACGGTCGCGCTCGCTTGGATCCAACCGCCGCCCGCCGGCGCCATCGCGTCGACTTTGGAGGCCGCGAACTGCCCCACCTGGCCGCGAACCACCGCGCTCGGGATCCGGCGGCTAGGCTGCGCAGTTTCACCGCAAACACGGCAGCGCGCGTACTGCTGACGGCGGAGACGCCGGGCCGCAAGGTGCACCTCGACGACTTCCTGCGCCGCGAGGGCCTATCCGGGACCGACGTAGAGGACTTCGCCGAATTCGCCACCAGCGATACCGCGCTCGGCCTCGCCATAGCACCCATCGAGCGCGGGTTCTGGTTCGACGACATCGCCGTGGTCACGGAGACGGAGATCTTCGGCCATCGGAGCGAAGCCGCCACCGAGCGCGCCCGGCGGCAGGCCATCGACCCCGACCTGGTGATCAAGAACCTGATCGAGCTGACGCCGGGAGCGCCGGTCGTGCACATCGACCATGGCGTCGGCCGCTACCGGGGACTGCAGGCGTTTACCGTGGACGACCACGACGTCGAGTTCCTGACCATCGAGTACGCGGAGGAAGCCAAGCTCTACGTGCCGGTGACGGCCTTGCACCTCGTATCCAGGTACGCGGGCGCCAACGAGGACAGCGCGCCCTTGCACCGACTCGGTTCCGACCAGTGGGCCAAGGCGAAGCGGCGCGCTGCCGAACAAGCCCGGGACGTCGCCGCCGAGCTCCTCGACATCTATGCGCGTCGGGAAGCCGCCACGAGCTATGCCTTCCATCCTCCCGACGACGACTACCGACGCTTCGTGGAGCAGTTCCCGTTCGAGGCCACCCCCGACCAGGACGCCACCATCGAAACCGTGATCGAGGACCTCACGAGCGCGCAGGCCACCGACCGGCTCGTCTGCGGCGACGTCGGGTTCGGCAAGACCGAAGTCGCCATGCGCGCGGCTTTTCTCGCCGTCGCCAGCGGTCGCCAAGTGGCGGTGCTTGCGCCGACAACGCTGCTCGCACAACAGCACTTCGAGACCTTCTCGGACCGCTTCTCCGATTGGCCGGTGACGGTGGAAGTGGTCTCGCGGCTGCGCAACGAAAGCGATGTGAAGGCCGTCGCCGAACGACTCTCCAGAGGTCGCGTGGATGTCGTGATCGGCACGCACCGTCTGCTCGCCAAGGCATTCCGTTTCAAACGCCTTGGCCTCGTCATCATCGACGAGGAGCACCGTTTCGGCGTGCGCCAAAAGGAGCAACTGAAGAGCCTGCGGGCGGAAGTGGACGTGCTGGCGCTGACGGCGACGCCGATCCCGCGCACGCTCAACCTGTCCTTGAGCGGACTGCGCGACCTGTCGGTGATCGCCACGCCCCCCGCCCACCGGCTGGCCATCAAGACCTTCGTCATGGAGCGGCGCCGGGCCGTGATCGCTGAAGCGATTGCCCGCGAACTCGCCCGCGGCGGGCAGGTGTTCTACGTCCACAACGAGGTCCGCTCCATCGACCGCGCCGCCGACGAAGTGGCGGAACTCGCGCCGCAGGCCCGCATCGGCGTCGGTCACGGGCAGATGCCGAGCCGCCGCCTCGAACAGGTGATGGCGGACTTCTACCATCGACGCAGCAACGTGCTGGTGTGCACGACGATCATCGAGAACGGCATCGACATACCCAACGCCAACACGATGGTCATCAACCGCGCCGACAAGTTCGGCCTGGCCCAGCTCCACCAGCTTCGCGGCCGCGTCGGCCGTTCCCACCGCCAGGCCTACGCCTACCTCATGACGCCGCACCCGAAGGCCATGACCGCCGACGCCGTGAAGCGCCTCGATGCCGTGCAGGCGGCGGGCGATCTCGGGATCGGCTTCACGCTCGCCACCCACGACCTCGAGATCCGCGGTGCCGGTGAGCTCCTCGGCGACGAGCAGTCGGGCCAGATCGCAAACATCGGCTTCTCGCTGTACATGGAGATGCTCGAACGGGCCGTGGCCAGCATCAAGGCCGGCAAGACGCCGCAGATCGACGAGCCCCTGCGTACGAGTCACGAGGTCAACCTGCACGTGCCGGCGCTGATTCCCGACGACTACCTGCCCGACGTCCACGCCCGACTCATCATGTACAAGCGAATCGCGGGGGCCACCGACCAGGGAACCCTGGACGAACTCAAGATCGAGATGATCGACCGCTTCGGACTGCTGCCGGATCCCTTGAACAACCTGTTCCGAACGACGGCGATCAAGCTCAAAGCCTCCCGCCTCGGCATAGACCGCATCGATGTCGGACCCGCAGGCGGGCGCCTCGAGTTCCGAACCGATACCGCGGTCGATCCGTTCACCGTCGTCAAGCTCGTCCAAGCCGAGCCCAACACCTACCGTTTCCGCGAGACCGACGACCGCGGCCGATTGCTGGTGACCCGGAGGACCGACGAAGCCGAGGAGCGATTCGCCTTCGTCGAGCGGCTGACCGAGCGGCTCGCCAGCACGGCGGTGACAGAAGCGACCGTCCGGGGGCGTGCCGATCGACGCGCTACCCCGACAGACGAGCGACGACGCGCCTAGGCGTTCCAGACAGGAGACATGCCAGCGCTGCCCCCAGGCACTGCCACCTCGCGGAAGAGGATCCCGGCCCTGACACTGGTCGCGAGTGCCGTGCTTGTCGTGACGGCCTTTGAAGCGCGCTCTCGGGAGGCCGAGGACTTTCTCACACAACGCTGGTATCAGCTCGAAGTCATCGTGTTCGAGCGCGGCCCTGCGGACGCCAGCGTGCGCCGCATGACCGCTCCCGAGCGCTACCCGCAAGCGATCATGCCGTTCACGAACGCATCCCTCGGCGACGACGCGGTTGCCTTCGCGCCGGAGCCGGTGGTTCGGGACGCCGACGCCGCGCTTTTCAGCGACCGTCCGCCACCACTTTGGCTGGCCGGCGAGTGCGTCGCGACGCACTGGCTGCCGCCCGCCGGCTGGTCGGATACCGAAGGCGTGCTGCCCCACGATCCATGCCTGCCACCGCCGCCAACGCCCGTCGCGGAAACGAGCGCCGCCACCGGGCAAAATCCCGATTCGGCCGCCGGGGACACCGCCCCAGCGGTCGCGACACCCATCCCGGGGCCATCGTCCCGTGAGCTTGCGCGCCAGGCATTGACGGAGGCGTTTGCGCAGTACGAGCGTCGGCTGTCCGAGAGCAGTTACATTTGGCATCCCAATCCGCCCGCCATGCGTACCGAGATCAATCGCTTGGGACGACGCTTCGACATCCTCGCCGCGGGTTCCTGGCACCAGGCACTGCCCCCGCGCGACCAGCCCCAGCCGCTCTTGTTCCAAGTCGGCCAGGGCGACGGCCGCAAGCCCTTCGATGTGGAGGGCTGGATCGCCGTCACCGTCCAACGTTTCGTGCACTTCGAAGTGCGTCTTTGGGTTCGCCTGGACGATGCCGCATTCGCCCTGGTCAGCGAGAGCCGCCGACTGCGCAGCGGCGAGGTCCACTATCTCGACCACCCGGTACTCGGCATGATCGTGCGCGTCGGGCCGGTGGACGTTCCGAGCGTCCTGCGCGACCAAGCCGAACGACTCGACGCGTTCGGACAATGACCGGCGCATGGGCATTTTGAGAACCGGCGCTCAGGCGCTCGTCGAGACCCTCGAACGCCAGGGCGTCACCCGCATCTTCTGCGTGCCGGGCGAGAGCTACCTCGCCGTACTGGACGCGTTGCGCGACTCCTCGATCGAAACCGTGGTCGCACGTCAGGAGGGCGGGGCAGCCATGATGGCGGAGGCGGACGCCAAGCTCACCGGGCGACCCGGCGTGGTATTCGTCACCCGCGGTCCCGGCGCAGCCAACGCCAGCGCCGGCATCCACGTGGCGCAACAGGATTCGACGCCGCTGGTCCTGTTCGCGGGCCAAGTTGCGCGCGCCGCACGCGGCCGCGACGCCTTCCAGGAAGTGGACTTCCCGGCGCTGTTCGGCGGCATGGCGAAGTCCGTGACCGAGGTCGTCGATGCCGAGCAACTGCCTGCCGTTGTCGGCAACGCGTTTCGCGCCGCACTGGCCGATCGACCCGGTCCGGCCGTGGTCGCGCTGCCGGAGGACATGCTGACGGACCCATGCGCGGCCGCGGCCGCGGGCCGGGTCGACATCCCCGCCGGGCAGCCCGACGTCGATGCCGTGGAGCGATTCGACACCATGCTGAGCGCCGCCGCACGGCCACTGGTGGTGGTGGGTGGTTCCGTCTGGGATGCCGCGAGCGTCACGCGGTTAAGGACATTCGCCGAAGCCGCCGGTGTACCGGTGGCGTGTGGATTCCGCCGCCAGCAGTTGTTCGACCACACCCACGGCCATTATGCCGGCGACGTCGGGATCGGCTTGAACCCCCGGTTGCGCCAAGCCCTCAACGAGACGGACCTGCTCGTTCTGCTTGGCACGCGCTTCTCCGAGATCCCCAGCCAGTCCTACGCCCTGCCCAACCGGCGCACTCCTGTCGTACACATCCATCCCGACTCGCGTGAATTGGACCGCGTCCATCGCACGGTACTCGCGATCCACGCCCGACCAGCCGCCTTCCTCGCCACCACGGCCGCGCGCGGCCAGCGGATGGGCTATGTCAACGCCTTGCACCAGGACTACCTGCGCTGGTCCGCGCTACCGCACCCCACGCCGGGAAAGCTCACGCTCAGCCACGTCATGGCGACCCTTCGAGAACGCACCGACGGCGAGACCATCGTCACCAACGGCGCGGGCAACTACTCGGGCTGGATCCACCGCTTCCATCGCTTCCGCGAGTACGGCACGCAGGTCGCGCCGACCTCGGGCTCGATGGGTTACGGCCTGCCGGCCGCCATTGCCGCGAAGCTACGCCACCCGGCACGTACCGTGGTCTGCTTTGCCGGCGACGGCTGCTTCCAGATGACCGGCCAGGAACTCGGCACCGCCGTGCAGGCCGACGCGGCGGTCATCGTGCTGGTCGTCGACAACGGCATGTACGGCACGATCCGAATGCACCAGGAACGCCACTACCCGGGGCGTGTGCACGCCACGTCGCTCGTCAACCCGGACTTCGCGGCGCTCGCCCGCGCGTACGGTTGCCATGGCGAGCGCGTAGACACCGATGAAGAGTTCGCGCCAGCGTTCGAGCGCGCGAGACGCGCCGCGTGCCCCGCTGTGCTGCACCTGGTGGTGGATCCTGAGGCCATTACGCCGGCGACAACGCTGTCGCAACTCCGCGCGTCGAACTGATCGCTTGGCCGCGCTCGGCTAGCCCGTTCGCAGGAACTCGGTCAACAGCCGCAGCAAGCGCGGCTGCGCTTCCGCGACGGCAGCACGCATGTCGTCCACCGTGAGCACCGCCGGACCGCGTCCCGCCGCCGGATTCACGACCATGCACAATCCCGCGTAGGGAATCTCGAGTTCGCGGGCGAGGCCGGCCTCCGGCATGGCCGTCATGCCGACCACCGTGCAACCGTCGCGTTCCATGCGGTCGATCTCGGCGACGGTCTCGAAGCGCGGCCCCTGCGTGGCGCCATAGACGCCGTGGTCGACCAACGGTATGCCCGCCCCGCGCGCGGCATCGATGAGGCGGCCGCGCAGGTCGGTGTCGAACGGCTCGCTGAAGTCCGCGTGGTACAGGTTCTCCCGCGTCGAGAACGTATGCTCTCGGCCCCACGTGTAGTCGACCATCTGCGTGGGCAGGGCGAGCGTCCCGTCGACCAACGACGTTGCGATGCCTCCGACTGCGAAGACAGCGACGATGGCCTCCACCCCGAGTTCGTTGAGCAACCAGATGTTGGCCCGGTAGTTGATCTCATGGGGTAACAGGACGTGGCCCTCGCCGTGCCGGTTGAGGAACACGGCGTGGGGGAACGCGCCGAGTCGTCTCGGAATAGCCGATGCGGGACCGTAAGGCGTGTCCGCGGAGTCACGCGCCGGTTCCGCGTCCTCGTCAAGCGCCTCGAGACCGGTACCGCCGATGACGGCGAGCGTGAATTCTGGGTCCTTCATGGATTCGTCGGCAGGCAGTAGATGCCGGAAAGCTGGCGGAACGCCCCGTCGCAATCCATCCCGCGGCCAACCAGGAACTCGTCAGGCGCATCGAGCGCGGCGAAATCCGCCCGCGCCACCGGGCCTAGCACATCCTTGCGGACCAGGACGGCGGTCACCGTCTCTCTCGCGCCCGCCTCGGCAACTAGCCGCTGTGCCGCGCGCAGGGTCTGCCCCTCATCGAGCACGTCATCCACCAAGAGCACGTTGCGGCCGGCCAACGTTCGGGTGGGTTTGCGCAGCAACCGGATGTCGCCGCCGTGCTGCCCTTCGT
Source organism: Gammaproteobacteria bacterium (assembly GCA_026706385.1). Lineage (GTDB taxonomy): Bacteria > Pseudomonadota > Gammaproteobacteria > Pseudomonadales > Azotimanducaceae > VXYL01. Next base: position 37,356 of record JAPOYV010000048.1, on the reverse strand, counting down.
AGCGTGCCAAGTGCATGTAGTCGAGTTCGAGGTCGAAGTAGAACCGCCGCAGGAGGTCGGCCGTGAAAGGCAAACCGCCATTCATCAAGCACACCACGACCGGGCGCGCATCCCACAGGCGAAGCGCCATCTCGACCGCCACGCGGTCGACAGCGCGGTCCACCGTACGCGCGTCGTAGAGGCAGCGACTCCCGGGCGGCAGGGACGCGCTCATCGCGGGTCGGGTTCAGCCGCCGGCGGCGTCTCGACATGGACGGTCTGCGTCGGGAAGGCGAAGTCCGCGCCGTGGCCGGCGACGATGTCGGCCACCTTGAGCATCACGTCTTCCTTGATGCCGTGGAACTTCACCCAGTCGGTGGTCTTGGTGAAGGTGTAGATCATGATGTCGAGCGACGACGGTCCGAAACTCAACAGGTTGACGATGAGCGTGCGGCCCTCGGTCTCCATGTCCGGGTGGTCCTCGAGCATGCGCCGAATGCCGTCGACGATGTCCTTGACGACAGCGACATCGTCGTAGCGAACGCCGACGATCTCGTGGATGCGCCGATTTCGCATGCGCGACGGGTTCTCCACCGTGAGCGTCGAGAACACCGAATTGGGCACGTACAACGGCCGCTGGTCGAACGTGCGAATGCTGGTCATCCGCCAGCCGATCTGCTCCACCGTTCCCTCGATTTCGCGGTCGGCCGAGCGAACCCAGTCGCCCTCGGCGAACGGCCGGTCGAGGAAGATCATCAACGCCCCGAAGAAGTTGGCGAGCAGGTCCCGGGCCGCGAAGCCCACTGCCAGGCCGCCGACGCCGCCGAACGCCAGCACGCCCGTGATCGGCACGCCCACGGACTGCAGCGCCATCAGCAACGCCGTGATAAGCACGGACGCCCGCAACAGTTTGCTGAGCGCGGCCAGCGTCGCCTTGTCCATGGCCGTGCGTTCGTATTCCGCGATGTGACCTTCGACGAAGCGGATGAAGCGGACCGCGAACCATGCCAGCAGAACGATCGCCGCCACGTCCCGGATCGGGTCGATGTAGTCGAACAACTCCGATTCCGAGTCCTGCCCCGCAACCTCCGCGGCGAAGAGGATGCCAAATGCCCAGATCGCCCAGCCGATCGGTTTGCGCGCCGCATCGAGCACGGCATCGTCGTAGAGGTTGTGGGTACGTTCGAGTTGCTTGGCAAGCCGGTCGAAGACGAACTTGGCCGCGAACCGGACCACCAGCGTCGTCGTGACGATGGCGAAGACATAGACGCCCTTGGCGTCGAACACATCGCCAAAGGAACTCAAGCTCTCCATGGCATGCCCTTGAAGCGATCCTCTCGGCGGAAGCGGCGCATTATACGGCTGGCGGCGCTGCGGGATTGCGCCACGCCACGCGGTTCAAGCGCGGCAAATGCGCACTTCACATTCGCCGACTGCTGTATATAATTGCAGCCTAAGTGGATGGATACACAGGCTCTCGATGAAGAAGCTCACCGCCCGCCAACAGGAAGTCCTCGCGCTGGTCAAAGCGCACATCGCCGAGAGCGGCTACCCGCCGACCCGCGCGGACATCGCGCGAGATCTCGGCTTCAAGTCACCGAACGCCGCCGAGGAACATTTGAAGGCCCTCGCACGCAAAGGCGCGATCGAGGTGATCCCGGGCACATCCCGGGGCATTCGCCTACCCGTGTCGGAGCCCGACGGCCTGCCTGTCGTCGGCCAGGTCGCCGCCGGCGCGCCGATCCTCGCCGCCGAGCACATCGAGGAGACCTGCGACGTTCCGCCCGAGATGTTTCGACCCGCCGCCGACTTCCTGCTACGGGTGCGCGGCGACAGCATGATCGACGTCGGCATCCTTGATGGCGACCTCTTGGCGGTTCACAAGACGCAGGTTGCCCGCTCCGGCGACATCATCGTCGCGCGCATCGAGGACGAGGTAACCGTCAAACGGCTGCGCCGCAAGTCGAGGCGCCGACTGCTCTTGATCGCCGAGAACGCGGACTACGCACCCATCGAGGTGGACCTCGCCACCCAGGCCTTCACAATCGAGGGATTGAGCGTCGGCGTCCTACGCCGCAGCATGTAGGCACTCCGGGGACGCCAAGCGGAAGGCGATTACCCCGGGCCGTCGCTGCTTCGCGGCGCGCCTTGCGTTAACGCTTCCCGCTCGCGGGCCGCGACCGCTTCCTCGCCTTCGGTTTGGCTTTCGCCTTCCGTCGGGCTTTCGGCTTGGCCGGTTTCGTCGCTGTGCGCTCCGTCCAGCGCCCGTCGCCGTAGTGTGCGCTCCATCCGGTCGGCTTGCCGCCCTTCTCGGTCGCGACGTACTGCTCGCGCGTCCTGCGCGAGAAACGCACCGTCGCCGGATTCCCCGCGCCGTCCACCTCCGGTGCTTCGAGCAGGTAGGCGAACTTCGGATCGAGTTCGTTGCCGTGCGCCTTCAACTCCGACACCAACGGGGCACGGGTCTCGCGATGCTTGGGAAACTGACTGGCGGCGAGGAAGATCCCCGCTGCACCGTCTCGTAGCACGTAGTGGTCGTCCACCCGTTCGCAGCGCAACTCGGGCATCGGCACGGGATCGGCCTTCGGGGGCGCCGGCTGACCGTTGCGTAGCAGCTTTCGCGTATTCCTGCAGGCCTCGTTGGTACAGCCGAAGTACTTGCCGAAGCGGCCCGACTTGAGCTGCATCTGCGCACCGCACTTGTCGCAGTCGATCACCGGGCCGTCATAGCCCTTGATGCGAAACTCGCCCTGCTCCACCTCGAACCCGGCACAGTCCGGGTTGTTTCCGCAGATGTGCAGCTTGCGCGATTCATCGATCAGGTAGCTGTCCATGGGCGTTGCGCACTTCGGACACTTGCGCTTGGCCCGAAGCAGCTTCGACTCCGCCTCGGCATCTTTGTCGACGTCCAAGGCCTCCTCGCCGGGGACGAGGTTGGCGGTGTTGGTGCAGCGTTCCTTCGGACTCAAGCCGTAGCCGGAGCAACCGAGGAAGACGCCCGTGCTCGCCGTGCGAATCTGCATCGGACGACCGCATTTGGTGCAGGCAACATCGGTGTCCGTCGGCGCATTCGGACGCATCCCGTCCGCGCCGCGCGCCGTTTCGAGCTTGTCGGAGAAGTCGCTGTAGAAGCTGTCGAGCAAGCTGCGCCACTGGCGCTTGCCGTCGGCGACCTGGTCGAGGTCGCCTTCCATGTCCGCGGTGAACGAATAGTCGAGCAAATCCGGGAAGCTCTCGATCAAGCGGTCGGTCACCAACTCCCCGATGCGCTCCGCGTGGAACTGGCGGTTGTTGAGCGTCACGTAGCCGCGTTCCTGGATGGTCGACACGATCGGCACGTAGGTCGACGGCCGCCCGATGCCTCGCCTCTCGAGTTCGCGCACCAAGCTCGCCTCGCCGTAGCGTGGCGGTGGCCGCGTGAAGTGCTGCACCGCGTCCACATCAGCGAGCGCGAGGGCCTCGCCGTCTACGAAGTCCGGAAGCGGAGTGTCCTCGCCGCCGCGCGCCAACGGCGGCTGCACGCGGGTGTGGCCGTCGAACTGCAGGACGCGGCCACGCACGCGCAGTTCGAATTCGCCGGCCATGACAGTCACGGTGGTCGCCAAGTACTCCGCGCGGGTCATTTGCGAGGCCACGAACTGCCGCCAGATCAGGTCGTAGAGACGCCGTGCGTCGGGCTCCATGTCGCGCACCGCCGCCTGGCCAGCCAATGCCGTCGGCCGGATCGCTTCGTGGGCCTCCTGCGCCGTCGACTTGCTGGCATAACGGTTCGGCGACTCTGGAAGGTAGCGGTCGCCGTAAGCCTCGCCGATATGGTCGCGAACAGCATTCAGGGCGTCCGTGGAGATGCTGGTCGAGTCGGTCCGCATGTAGGTGATGTGTCCGGCTTCGTACAGCCGCTGCGCCAGGTTCATGGTCTTGCGCACGCTGAAACGCAGCCGGGTTGAGGCCGCCTGCTGCAGGGTCGACGTAATGAACGGCGCGCCGGGGCGCGTGGTCGTCTTGCGCTCTTCGCGATCGGTCACGGCGAACGCGCGCTCACGCAACCGCGACACCGCGTCGTCCGCTGCCGCCTTGTCGCCGGGCCGGAACTCCGCGTCGTTTTCCTTCACGACCTGGAAACGGACGGTGTCCGCCTCACCCGCCCGCAGGAGGTCGGCAAACACGTCCCAGTACTCCTGCGGTTCGAAGGCCCGGATCTCGCGCTCCCGGTCGACGATCAGTCGCACGGCCACCGACTGCACGCGTCCCGCCGAAAGGCCGCGGGCAACCTTCGACCACAAGAGCGGCGACACTTCGAATCCGACCACACGGTCGAGGAAGCGGCGCGCTTGCTGGGCGTTGACGCGATCGATGTCCACCTCGCCGGGATCCGCGAAGGCCTCCTCCACGGCACGACGGGTGATCTCGTTGAACACCACGCGCCGATAACGCTCGCGGGGGCCGCCGAGCACTTCCATCAGGTGCCACGCGATCGCTTCCCCCTCGCGGTCGAGGTCGGTCGCCAAGTACACGCGCTCGGATCGCGCGGCGAGACCCTTGAGTTCCTTGACGACCTTCTCCTTGCCCGGGATCACCTCGTAGTTGGCCGCCCAACCGTGGTCCGGGTCCACGCCCATGCGCTCAACCAACTGCGTCCGCGCGCGCTTGGCGCGGTACTCGGCCTTCTTCCGGGGCGACAGCTTTCGGGTCTTCGCCGCTTCCTTGACGCGCTGTTGCGGATCGCTCGCACGACCGCCCACCGGCAGGTCGCGCACGTGCCCGGCGCTCGACTTCACGACGAAGTCGCGCCCGAGGTAGCGGTTGATGGTCGGTGCCTTGGTGGCCGACTCGACGATGACCAGCGAACGGGCCATGGCTCTCCTTGTTGTGTTTATTTTGTTGTTGGACGGACGTCCTTCTTGACTTGCGCGCGACGACGCGAACTTCGGCGGCGCATATATACGCCCGTTTTCGCGGCTGTCAACCGCGACCGCGCAACCCGCCCGCCTAACACCGCTGCCTGCTCGCCGTCCGTTCGATCCGTTCGTGGACCTTGGCGAGCCTCTCCAGACCGTCGCGAATCCCTTGCGCAAGAGTGTCCGGATCCGTGCCGCCAAGCCGTTCCGTGCCGTACCAGCTTACCGTCTGCCGCCCGGCTTCCACCGCAACGCAGCTCCCGGGCAAGGCATCGACGATCCCCGCGATCTCGCGCCAATAGGCCGCTCTTTCGACCGGCACGGCAACGGGCGGTGTCAGCGTCGTCCAACCGTCGAGAAACCGGTTCTCCCGGGCCGACTTCAAGAGCATCCAGCGCGGTGCGTGCACGAGCCTGCGGGCCAGGGGCAGGCGGTAGACCGCGCAGTCGATCTTGGCATCGCGGGGCGCGCCGCCCGAGGACACTCGCTCCGTCGCATCGGCGTCGAGCTTCGGGACACTCCCAACCTCCACGACCAAGCCAGCCTGTCGGGCCGCTGTCCTGAGCGCCGCTTGGCGCCGACTCGACTTGGACGGCATCAGGTAGAAAACCGGTCCGACGGCGGCGATCAGAACCAAGGCGATGACAATCCAAACCATGCGCTTCGTGGCCTTTGCGAGGCTGTTGCCTCACCGGTCGGCGCCAGCCAAGCGTCGCGTCTCGCGTGGGACACGGCTCGCTATTGTGGCCGCGTTGAGGTGTGGTGTATGGTCGCGCCGAATCTCTGCTGGTGGCAAGCCCGGGAGGCAAAGGACATGGCTGATTACCGCCGAATCCTGCTCGCCGTCGATCTCACCGAAGAATGCCGCCGCGTGGCGACGCGCGCCAACGCCCTGGCCACCTCCTCGGCTGCCGAGTTGCACATCGTGCACGTCATCGAACCGTTGAGCCTCGCTTACGGCGGCGACATTCCTATGGACCTGTCGACCGTGCAGGACCAGATTCACGAACAGGCGCGCTCGCACCTCGCCGACTTCGCGGCCAGCTTCGGCATCCCGGAAGAACAACGTCACCTGGTCTTCGGCCGCCCCGAGAGCGAGATCCACCGAATCGCGGAGGACGAGTCGATGGACCTGATCGTCGTTGGCAGCCACGGTCGCCATGGCCTCGCCCTGCTGCTCGGGTCAACCGCGAACGGCGTCCTGCACGGCGCGTCGTGCGACGTGCTGGCGGTCCGCGTCGGTCGCGACGTACCCGATGACGACAGCTAGGAGCCACCGCAGAGTGGCAGAAACACAACTCGAGGGGGCCTTGCATGCGAGGGGCAAACCCCTCGCGCTCCCCGGTGCCATGGACGGTGCTCGTCAGACTAGCGGCTACTGAGTTTCTTTTCTTGCGCCGCCGGCAAGCGCTGGCAGGTGCCGTCGTCGCCGTGCTGTGTGCTCTCGCCGGGCACACGGGCGATGTCGGCGGACCCGCGCCGCTTCTCGACCAGGACGGTCTCTACGACGCCCGGCTGGACTACAAGAGCGCCGTCGCCGCCTTGCGGGCCGGGCGCAGCCGCGAGTTCCGGCGCACCGCGGCCAAACTCGACGACTATCCGCTGAAGGTCTATCTCGACTACTACCAAGCCCAAGGCCGCATGGGGACTATGGGTGCCAAGCGTGCCCACGAATTGCGCCAACGGTTCGCAGAGTCGCCCATCGGCGAACGGTTCTACCGCCAGTGGTTGAACGCCCAGGTCCGACGCGGTCGGTGGAACGTCTACCTCGCCAACTACGAACCCAGCGAGAGCGCCGCCGCGCGGTGCAACTATGTTCGTGCGCTGTACCGGTCCGGGGAGCGGGAGGCCGCACTCAAGCAGGTCCGCGATCTCTGGGTCGCGCCAGAGTCGCAGCCGAAGACGTGCGACCCCCTTTTCGAGGTCTGGATTGCCGGCGGGCACTTGGACCAGGATGCCGTGTGGGAGCGACTGGCACTCGCGCTCGACGCCAATGAGGTCAGTCTAGGGCGCTACCTGCTCCGCTTCTTCAACGCGGCCAACGCCGATGCGGGCCGACTCTACTACGACGCCCATGTGCGCCCCAGGACAGTGCGCTCGCTGGCCAGGTTTCCCGACACCGACGGCGGTCGCCGCGCTCTACGCCACGGCCTCTTACGCTACGCCGAGGAGCAACCCGAGAGCGCGTTCAACCTGTGGCGCAAGGCTCAAGGCGACTATGCATTCTCGGTGGCCGACAAGCGCTACATCCATGAATGGCTGACCGCAGCCAGTGCCGACGGGGGCGTCGTGCCGGCGGATGCTCCCGAAGACTTCTCCACAGCGGCGGTCGAACACATCGCGCGAGCCCTGATACACAATCAGCATTGGGAAGCCGCAGCGCGTTGGGTCGGCGCCTTGCCGAACGCCTTGCACGCGACGCCCCAATGGCGGTACTGGCTCGGGCGGGCGCTGGTCGCCGCCGGCGACGCCAACGGCCGGGAGCACCTCACGGCCGCGGCCGCAAGCCGCAATTACTACGGTTTCCTGGCAGCCGACCGCATCGGCGCAACGCCCGCCTTGAACGCCCTGCCGGCACGCGACGACCCGAGCGCGGAACGGGCCCTGCTTGCGGTGCCCACCGTCCGGAGGATGGTGGAGTTGCACGCAGTGGGCGACTTGGTCAACGCCCGACGCGAATGGCGCTTTGCCGCGGCCACCCTCGGTGAGTCGGAACAACGTCTCCTCGTCGAACTGACCAGTCGGATCGGCTGGATCGAGCAGGCGATCTTCGGTGCCCGCGATGCGGAGCTGCTGGACATGGTGCGCTTCCGCTTTCCGATGCCCTACTTGACCATCTACCGCCGCCACGCGACGAATGTGAACCTGCCCGTCGCCCTCCTGCTTGCCGTCTCGCGCCAGGAAAGCGCCTTCAACCCGAAGGCCGTCTCGGTGGCCGGTGCCCGCGGCCTGATGCAGTTGATGCCGTCCACCGCGCGGTTGATCGCGAACCGTATTCGCGTCGGCACCCCGAGCAACCGCGATCTCGTCGACCCCGACGCCAACGTCCGCCTAGCCTCCCATCACCTCGCGGCCCTGATGGCGCGGTACAACCGTCACCGGGCCTTGGTCGCCGCGGCGTACAACGCGGGTGAGCACCGCGTGAAGCGATGGGTCAAGGACGCCGAGGGCATGCCGACGGATGTCTGGATCGAACGCATCCCGTTCCGGGAGACCCGCGACTACGTCAAGGGCGTAATCGCCTTCAACCATATCTACGATCGGCTGCTTGGCAAGACGCCCAGCGTACTCGCGGAACACGAACGCCGAATCCCGTGATCGACATCGGCGCCAATCTGACCAATGCCGCCTTCGCCGACGACTGCGAGGACGTGCTCGAGCGAGCGCATGCGGCGGACGTCGCAGCCATCGTGGTCACCGGCACCAGCGTCCGGGGCAGCCGAGCGGCGCTCGCGCTCGCCGAGGCAAGATCGGCGCTGTTCGCGACTGCGGGCGTCCATCCCCACGACGCCGCCGACGCGGAACCCGGTTGGGCGGGCGAGTTGGCGCGCCTCTCCTGCTGCCCGGCCGTCGTCGCCATCGGTGAGACCGGCCTCGACTACCACCGCGACTACTCGCCGCGGCCGGAACAGCGCCGCGTATTTCGACGCCAGGTCGAACTGGCGGTGGAAACGGGCAAGCCGTTGTTCGTGCACGACCGCGAATCCGGCGGCGACACGCGGACGATTCTCGCCGACTACCGTTCGGGCTTGAGCGACTGCGTCATTCACTGTTTCACGGGCACCGCGGAGGATCTCGAGGGCTACCTGGACGATGGCTGGCACATCGGCATCACCGGTTGGGTCTGCGACGAGCGCCGCGGGCGCGACCTCGCTGGCCTCGTGTCCCGAATCCCCGACGACAGGTTGCTGATCGAGACCGACGCGCCCTATCTCCTGCCACGCACCATGACGCCTCGGCCGCGCTCCCGGCGCAACGAGCCCGCGTTCCTCGGCTGGGTTGCCCGGCGCGTGGCGGAATGCCGGGGCGCGGAAACGGCGGACATCGAGCGCCTGACGCACGCGAACGCGGCCCGCTTCTTCCGTCTGCCCGAGCCGTTCGCGGCACCCACGAACCCGTCGCGTCCTGATGGCGCCGCTACCGGCTCGGAGTGACGCGAACCAAACGACGGCGCCACGGTAGAGTGAGTCGCACATGGGGCGCGCCGAGGCGGAGGATTGGGAGTTAGAGTCGTACGCCTTCCCCATGGACGTCGCCTGGAGGCATTTGGCCCGCCGAGTACCTGATTGATCGCGACGTTCGTTTCGGTACTTGGTGGTCAGCGCTGGTTTGGCACCGTGGGGAGGTACAGGTCGGACCGAGCAACCAGTTCGTTCAGTTGTGTACGATTTGCCCATGCCGTCGCGCAACTGGAGCCGAGAAGAGGTAGAAGCAACGGTCCAGGACTATCTGGACATGCTGTCTCTTGAGTCGCGCGGCAAGTCGTACACGAAGACAGATCACAACCGGCGACTGCGGACGAAGTTGAACGATCGGTCGAGCAGTGCGGTTGAGTTCAAGCATGCGAACATCAGTGCCGTCCTCGACAGGATGGGCTTGCCCTACATATCCGGGTACAAGCCGCGTGGGAACGTCCAAGCGTTGCTGCACGAGGTCGTCGGGGCGAGATTGCAGCCGCTTCTTAAGCAGTTGAGGGCCGACCTCGCCACCCCGCAGCAGCAGGTTGTTCTCAATGACGTCTTGGGAATCTTGGTGCCGCGGCCAGACCGCGCCCTCGTTGTTCACGACGAGGCTCGCGACTCGTACGACGACACCGGTCGCGACCGGTTCGTCGAAGTCAAGACGACGCGTTACGGCAGGCGGACGCCGTTCTACATCAGCGCCAACGAGTTGCGGTTCTCCCGAGCCAAAGCGCCTGCCTACCATTTGTATCGGGTCTTCGACTACCGCGAGCACCCGAAACTCTTCACCTTGCCCGGGGATGTGGCCAGGCATGTCCGATTGAACCCGGTAAGCTACCGCGCTCGGTTTTGAGGTGCAGAAGTCGGGCTAGGCCTAAGCAACACACGGCGCAGCCTGTCGGCGTCGAATGGCCAGTCGAGTTCCGCGTGGCCCACGCGCAACACCGGCACGCGTTCCCCGTAGCGGTCCAACAAGGCGTCGTCCTCCACCACGTCCTTGGTGACAAGAGTGCGGCCCGCGAGTTCTGGCATACTGAGCAGCCAATCCAAGGCGTCGTCGCAACGGCCGCACGACGCCGTCACCAAGAGCTCAAGGAAGGATTCCGGCGTTCTGACCAATGGGTTGACCTATTCCGTTCGGTTCGCATCGCCCGAAGTGGACTATCCGCTGCCAGTGGCGGGCACCGCGCCGTGGCGCCTCGGCACCGCCCACGCGATCATCGACCTGCCGGATATCCCGGCCGACCATATCATAGCGGCCGGATTCGCCAGCACGTCGACGCGCCAGCGGTTCGCCCTTCAACTACGCTGCAATTCGGGCCGCTTTCAAACCGCCGCCTTCGGCCATCGGGCCAAGGCACTCATGCGGTCGCGCGGTCGCGGCGTGGGCGTCCCAGTGGACTATTTCGACACGAGCGATGATCTAACCAGTGTCCGCCTGTGCCTCAAGTGCCGTGCACGTGCACCGGCCGTCTATCTGCTCACCGTCAGCATTCGCCCCCGGATCATCGAGGCGCCGACAACGGTGCCGGTTGACACGCCCGTGCTTGGCGCGCCATGCCTCAGCCAGACCACTCTCGATGCCGCCATCAGCCGCCAGGCGTGCTCGCCGACGGCGACCGCCATGGCACTCGGAATCGCCGACGATGCCGAGTTCCGCGCCTTCGTGCAGAGCGCCATGCATCGACCAACCGGCCTGTGCGGAGTTTGGCCGCAGAACCTGTGGGCTGCAGCACGACGAGGCCGGCTCGGTGGCGTCGAACTCATGTCGTCCTGGGAGGACGTCCGGCAAGCCTTGTCCGCCCAGGTTCCGGTCGTGGCGAGTGTCCGCTTCCAGACCGGGGAACTGCCCAACAGTCCCATGCCCGCCACCGGTGGCCATCTCGTTCTGCTGCGCGGCATCGAGGGGGGCACGGTGCGGGTCAATGATCCGGCAGGTCCGCCTGGCGCAGTGGACCGTCGCTACGACGCCCGCGCGTTCGCGGCCGCGTGGATGCGCGAACGCGGCGCGGCGTACGTGTTCGCCGGCACGGGAAGCCGATCATCCCGCGGCGCGGGTGCGCCCGCGTAGCCCTTCCGAAGGCTCCAGCCGGCGTGGTTCCGTGCGAGAATGCGCCGGTTCGCCTGACATGCCTGTTCGATCGACGACATGCCCGCCGCCCCTACGTCCGCTCGATACCTCGTCCGCTACGGCCTGCTCACCTTGGGGGTGGCCCTCGCGACCTTCGGCCTCATCGGCTGGACCGACCTGCATTTCGATCTGCGCGGCTTCTGGCTCTACGACAACGGCTGGCAGCTCCATCCGGTGCACCTGCTGATCGTCGGAATCGGTTTGATCCCGCCCGCGATCTGGGAGATCTTCGTACTCGAGACGGCGCGCCAGGGCCGCCAGCGCGGGGACCGGGCATCCGATGACGAGGCCGGGAGCCATTCGGACGCCGCGCCGCCGTGAGCGAACGGCGCACCTACATCCGGGCCGTGACCGGCGGCGACCGCAGGGAGATGCTGGCCCTGGCCGAGTCCAGTCGCGAACTGCACGCGCCGTGGATCACGCCGCCGCTGACCACGCACATGTTCAGGGCTTACCTCAGGCGCACGCAACGTGACGACCACGAGGGCTACGTCGTCTGCCTCCAAGAGACGGACGAGATCGTCGGCGTAATCAATGTCAACAACGTCATCGGCGGTTCATTCCGTTCCGCCTCGCTCGGTTACTACGCGGCGCAGGCCCATGCCGGCAAGGGCTACATGCGCGAGGGACTCCTGCAGGTGAAGGCGCACGCCTTCAAGAAGCTCGGGCTGCATCGGGTGGAGGCGAACATCCAGCCGGCCAACGCGCCGTCCATCCGCCTGGTGCGAAGCTGCGGTTTCGAGCGTGAGGGCCTGTCCAGGCAGTTCCTGTTCATCAACGGCGCCTGGCGCGACCACGAACGCTGGGCGGCCATAGACGAACGGACGGCGCTGCGATGACGAGGCGCGGTTACGGGACTTGGCCATCGCCGATCGACGCCGAGGTCGTCACAGCCGCCTCCCGGGGCTACGGCGCTCTGGCGGCCCACGGTGACGCACTTTACTGGATCGAGTCGCGGCCCGAAGAAGGCGGCCGAGGCACGCTCATTCACCACGAGGCGGGCAGGAGCACGGAATTGACGCCGGCGCCCTTGAATCCCCGCAGCAGCGTGCACGAATACGGCGGCGGCGCGTTCTGCGTCGCCGAGGGCACCGCCTACTTCGTGAACTTCGCCGACCAGGACATCTACGCGGTGGCGGTGGCGGATCGGCGCGTGCAGCGCATCACGAACGACTCGGACCGGTATGCCGATCTCACCGTCGCGGGCGATGCGCTGCTGGCGGTGCGTGAACGGCACCGTCCCGACGCCACCGAACCGGACAACGACCTGGTTCGGATCGACATCGCGACAGGGAATGCGACCGTCCTGCACGCCGGTCACGACTTCTACGCGGCACCACGACTCGACGATGGTGCGCGCCGGGTCGCGTTCCTCGTCTGGGACCATCCGAACATGCCGTGGGACGGTACGCAGCTTGTCGTGGCGGAGTACGACGGCAAGGGCTTACGTGGCGAAACCGTGGTCGCAGGCGGTGCGACGGAATCGATCGTGCAGCCCGTCTGGCATGGCGAACGGCTGTTGTTCGCATCCGACTTGAGCGGCTATTGGAACCTGCACGCCTACGACCAGTCGGGCGTCTATTGCGTACTGGCCGATGACGCCGAGTACGCCGGTCCCGCCTGGCAATTCGCCGCGTCCTATTTCGTGCCCGTGGGGCCAGGCCACGTCGTCGCCAGGCGCGTCGAGGACGCGCAGTCGACGCTGGTGGTCATCGACGTCAACCGGAGCCTCGCCAGTCCGTTGCACGACGGCTGCTGCTCCTACGCGGCGCTGACCCGGACGCCGGCCGGCGTGGCTTTCGTGGCCGGGTACCCGGACCAGCCGGGTCGTGTCGAGGAACTCAAGCTCGATTCACGAACGACACTGAACGTGGCGATGCCGGATGCGCACCGGATTCCCATGGACGTGATCTCCGTGGCGGAGACGATCACCTTTCCGTCCACCGACGACGCGTCCGAAGCCCACGCGTACTTCTACCCGCCCCGCAACGGCGCGCACGACGGCCTAGCGGGCGAACTCCCGCCGCTTCTGATCACCACGCACGGCGGCCCGACGTCGAGTGCCAGCCCTGATCTCAACTGGAATGTCCAGTACTACACCTCGCGGGGTTGGGCGGTCGCCGATGTCAACTATGGCGGCAGCACCGGCTACGGGCGGGACTACCGTATGCGATTGAACGGCCGCTGGGGGCAACTCGACATCGCCGATTGCGTCGCCTGTGTCCGCCATCTGGTCGCGGCCGGCCGCGTGGATCCGGCACGCGTAGCGATCCGTGGCGGCAGCGCCGGCGGTTACACGACGCTGGCCGCGCTCGCCTTCACCGACGTCTTCCGGGCCGGTGCCAGCCACTACGGCGTCGGCGACCTCGTGGCCCTCGACCGGGACACCCACAAGTTCGAGTCGCGCTACCTGGGCACGCTCATCGGCGATGCCGACGCCTTGCGAGACCGCTCACCGGTGAACCACGTCGACCGACTGAATTGCCCAGTGATCTTCTTCCAAGGCACCGAGGATCGAATCGTGCCCCCGAACCAAGCGGAAGCCATGCGCGACGTGCTTGTCGGCAAGGGCATCCCGGTGGCCTACGAGGTCTTCGACGGCGAAGGCCACGGCTTTCGCCGCGCGGAAAACCGGCGCCGCGTGATCGAAGCGGAATACGCCTTCTTCGCGCGCGTCTTCGCCATCGACGCACCGGGGCTCGTGGACGTGGCGATCGCGAACACAAGCGCGCTTAAGTCGTGAAGGTCGCGGTGCTGGCGGGCGGCAATTCCGCCGAAGCCTCAGTCTCGCGATCGTCCGCCGCAGGCGTGGCGCGCGCCCTCGAAAGCCGCGGTCACGGCGTGACGTTGGTCGAGGTCGACGGCGCGCTGATCAAGACGCTCCGCGAGATGGCACCTGACGTGGTCTTCCCCGTCCTGCACGGGCCGCCGGGCGAAGACGGCACCATCCAAGGCCTGCTGACGATGCTCGGGTTGCCGTTCGTGGGCAGCGACGTTCGGGGCTGCGCGGTGGCCATGGACAAGCATGTAGCCAAGGCGCTCTTTCGGGCGGCCGGCCTGCCGGTCGCGGACGACCTGCTCATCGAGTCCGGCACCCGGCTCGACGTCGCGGAGTCCCGGGCCTTGACCGCTTTCGGTTCCCCCCACCCCGGGCTCGTCGTGAAGCCGCTGCGGCAAGGTTCGGCCCTCGGCGTCACGCCCGTACCGGCGGGCGAGACGCTCGGCGCACCGCTCACCGACGCACTTGCCTTCGGCGACGGCGTGCTGGTCGAGAGATTCATGCGGGGCAAGGAAATCACGGTCGGCGTGCTCGACGAGCACGGACGCGGACCGATCGCATTGCCCGTCATCGAGATCGCGGTGGGCGCCGGCGAGTGGTACGACTTCGTGAACCGCTACACGCCGGGCAAGAGCGAGCACATCATCCCGCCCGACCTTCCCGACGTTACGCTGCAGGCGCTGCAGGAGATGGCCTTGCGCGCGCACCGTTGCCTCGGGTTGCGAGATCTGTCACGGGCCGACTTCGTGGTCGGCGAAGACGTCTGCCTCCTGGAAGTGAACAACCTGCCGGGCATGACGCCAACAAGCCTGTATCCGGACGCCTGCGGCGCCATGGGCATCGACTTCGGCGAACTCGCGGATCGCCTGGTCCAGAGCGCAGTGCGACGTGGACCCGACTCGGTATAGCCCGCGATGTTGATCCTGGTGGTCGCGGCGGTCGCGCTGATGGCGACAGCGGTGGTCAATAGGCTGGGCAGTCCGCCCGGCGAGCAAGCGCGGTCGAATTCGCCGACGTGGCTTGCGGCCCTGCTCGGCGGTGCATTCGCCGGGGCTATGGGCTACCTCGGCAGCGCCTTGGAAGAATACGGCCTCTACCTGGTTGCCCTCGCCGTGATGGGCCCGTTGACGGCGGCGGCCTGGGAACAACGGTTTCGGGAAGCCCGCGTCTACCGGCCGGATGCGATGCGCGCACTGCGAGACGAGGAAACCTGGGACAACCCCGCTCGTGACGATTCCGTCTTCGCGGGCTTGCGGGACGAACACATTACGGCGCGAGGAAACTCCTGATCGGGCGGATCCAGATGTTGCGGAACCGCACCGGGTCACCATGGTCCTGCAGCACTAGCGGCCCCTCCGGCCCGTGCCGGTCGTCGTAGGTCGCCAATTGGCGGTGCTTGGTGGGTCCCTGGACCTGCTGTCGATGCTGAACGATCAAGCCGTTGTGGAGCACGGTCATGAAAGCCGGCGAAACCAACGCGTCCCCATCGTACCCGGGCGTCTCGAAGACGATGTCGTAGACATGCCAGGCGCCGGGTGCCACGCACGCGTTCACGAGCGGCGGATACTGGCCGTAGACCGCACCCGGCAAACCGTCCGCATAGGTCGGGTTCTGGTACCCGTCGAGAACCTGCACTTCGTAGAGGCCGAGCAGGAAGACGCCGCTGTTGCCGCGCCCCTGGCTGTCCGCGTGGATCGCCGTCGGCGCACTCCACTCGACGTGCAGTTGGCAACTGCCGAAAGACTCCTTCGTGCGGATGTCGCCGGTGCGCGGCGCGACCTCCATCGCGCCACCGTCGACGAGGTTCCACGACGCAGCGCCGTTCCGCCCTTCCCACGCGTCGAGGCTCGTCCCATCGAACAGGACCACCGCGTCGGACGGCGGGCGCCCGGCGCGCTCCTGGGTGGAAAAGGTGGGTGGCTCCACCACCGGCGGTGGGGGACGGTCGATGTCGTGCACGCGCCAGGTCGTGCCCGGGATCACCGGGGTGTCGCTGTATCCCTTGGGGAGTTCGCGGATCTTGCTGCCGTCTGCCACGCGCGTCGTTCCTTCTCCTTGCGGACCCGCCGCGGCTACAAGGTGTAGCCGCGCTCGTTGTGGGACACGAGGTCTAGGCCTTCGGTTTCCTCTTCGTCGGAGACGCGGGCACCACCGACCAGTAGATCGACGACCTTGAGGATGATGAACGTCCCGATCGCCGTGTAGGCGACGGTGGCCAGGACGCCGAGGGCCTGAACGCCGATTTGACTGGCGATCGTCGCCATCTCCGTGGTGAACCCTTGACCCGCGAAGATGCCGAGCGCCGTACTCGCGAAGACGCCGGTGAGTATCGTGCCCAAGGCGCCGCCGACCCCGTGGACCGGGAACACGTCCAGGGAGTCGTCGATCTTCAGCGTGCGCTTCATGAAGTTGGTGGCGAAGAAGCACACGGTGCCGGCCGCAATGCCGATCACCAGCGCCCCCGCCGGGCCGACGAAGCCGGACGCCGGTGTGATCGTGCCGAGACCCGCGACCATGCCGGTGACCGCGCCGAGCGCGCTCGGCTTCCCGTACCGGGCCCACTCGATCATCATCCACGTGAATGCCCCGGCCGCAGCCGAGATGTGCGTCACGGTGAGCGCCATGGCGGCATCGCCGTTGGCCGCCAGGGCGCTGCCGCCGTTGAAGCCGAACCAGCCCACCCACAGCATCGCGGCACCCGCGATGGTGAGCGTCATGTTGTGCGGCGGCTGCGTGTGGTCCGGAAAGCCGCGTCGCGGCCCGAGTACGACCGCGGCGACCACGGCGGCGGTACCCGCCGTGATGTGCACCACCGTGCCGCCCGCGAAGTCCATCAAGCCCATGCCGCCGAGCCAACCGCCGCCCCAGACCCAGTGGGTGATGGGTGCATAGACCAGGAGCGACCAGAACGCCGTGAACAGGAGCACGGCCGAGAACCGGATCCGCTCCACGAATGCGCCGACGATCAGCGCCGGCGTGATGATGGCGAAGGTCAACTGGAAGGTCGCGAAGATCGACTCCGGGATGGTCCCCGACATCGCATCCTCGCCGACGCCGTTGTAGAGGAACTTGCCCAAGCCCCCGACCACGCTCGCGACGCTGTCCCCGAACGCCAGGCTGTAGCCGAGGATCAGCCACAGGATGGTGACGAGGCAGGTGATGGCGAAACACTGCAGCAGCACCGAGAGCACGCTGTTCGCGCGCACGAGACCACCGTAGAACAGGGCGAGTCCCGGGATCGTCATGAACAGCACCAAGGCCGTCGAGGTCAAGATCCAGGCCGTGTCGCCGCCTTCCAGCGAATCGCCAAACGCCGCCACGGCCCCAAGCGAAACCGCCGCCGCGAGCACCCGCTGCGCGGTGATTCTGATTCCCATTGCGCTCTTCCCCTTGCCCCCTGCGATGGCTTCGCCACCCTCCAAGGCAGAACGTACACAAGACCGGGGCAACAATCCAGCAGGGTTTGAGCCTTGCCGCAGGTGTCAGGCCGGCCCGGTCTACGCGTCCGATTCGCGTCGTGCCCCGGCGCTCGTCAACCGCCGCGCCAGCGCCGGGCCAGCGTACACGAGTGCCGTATAGACCTGAACCAAGTCTGCCCCCGAAGCGAGCATCGCGGCCACGTCCGCGCCGGTGGCGACGCCCCCCACGCCGATGATGGCGGGGCCGGGGCCAACACTGGCACGCAGGCGTCGGACCGTGTCCCTGGCCATTGGCAGCAGCGGAACGCCGGACAGGCCACCGGTCTGCGTGGCTCTCGGCGAGCGCAGCGCCGCCGGTCTCGCCACCGTGGTGTTGACCGCGACGAAACCATCCGCGCCAGCGGCCACCACCGCTTGCGCAGTCTCGTCGAGGTCCACGGCCGCCAGGTCGGGGCCCAGCTTGACCAGGATCGGCTTCGCGGCCTCGCCCCGGTCCGAAGCCAGGCGATCGCGGACGTCGATCAGCGCGGCGACCAGCGCATGCGCCCGGGTGGCCGACTGGAGGTCGCGGAGCCCCGGGGTGTTCGGCGACGACAGGTTGACGGTGAGGTAGTCCGCCACGTCGTAAACCGCCGTCAGGCAGACCGCGTAGTCACGTGTCGCATCGTCGACTGGTGTCGTGCGGTTCTTCCCGATGTTCACGCCGACGGGGACGTCGATTCTGTTGCGCGCGCGGCCAAGGTTGGCGGCGACCGCCGCCGCCCCGGCGCTGTTGAATCCCATCCGGTTGATCAGCGCCCGGTCCTCGATCAGGCGGAACAGGCGCGGCTGTGAGTTGCCCTGCTGCGGGCGCGGCGTGACCGTGCCGATCTCGACGAATCCGAACCCGAGCCGGGCCAGGCCAGCGGCGGCGACGGCATCCTTGTCGAGGCCAGCCGCCACCCCGACCCGGTTCGGGAACCGTAGACCCAGGACCTCGGTGTCTCGGCGGCGCGGCGCGAGTCGCGGCCAAGTGCCCGCAGCGCGCAAGGCAGCGAGCGCCGCCCCATGGGCCGTCTCCGGCGGCAGCGCGAACAGCAGTCGACGCAGCAGGCCGTAGGCGCCCTGCTCACCCATCGTCGGTCATCACGTCACCATGCGTCACGCGACGGCCAGGCCCTTGTCGACCACCTCGCGCACATCCTTCGACAATTCGTTGCCACCGAGGTCCTCCAGGACGGCGCGCATTCGCCGACCGCGCGCCGTGTCGAAGCGTGGCCACTCGGTGAGTTTCTTGGCCAACGCCGAGGCCACCTGCGGGTTCTTGGCATCGACGGCAAGCACCTTGTCGGCGGTCCAGCGGTAGCTGCCACCGTCCACCGTGTGGAAGTTGCGTACGTTGCCCGTGTAGGCGCCGATGAGTGCGCGGATCTTGTTCGGATTGGTGGCTTCGAAGGCCGGATGCGTTTCCAGTGCGCGCACGCGTGTCAGTCCGCCGGGGAGCGGGTTCCGGGCCTGGGCCGACAGCCAGACGTCGACCACCAAGGCTTCGCTCGACCAGCGCTCGTAGAACGCTTCCAGGTCCCTGGCCTTCACCCCGTCATCAAGACCCGCAAGCCCGAGGATGCCGTGCAGGGCAGCGGTGCGCTCCGTCAGGTTGTCGGCATCGCGCAATAGCTTGGCGAGCTTTTCGTGTGCGGCACCGGGATCTCGCCGGCCAAGGTCGCGAACGGCATACCACAGCGCCCGCAGTTTCAGGCTTCGCCGCGCGATGTCATGCGGATCTGGCCGATAGCTCGTGGCGGTCTCGTTTGCACCAACCAGGGCCAGCCAGTCGACGGCCCCGGCCAGCCGGTCGGCCATGCCATCCCACGCGGCGGTGATGGCGAGGATGTCCGCGCCCGGCGCAAGGTCCAGCAACGTGCCTTCGTTGGGCAAGGTCAGCATGGCCGCCAGCAGCGCCTTGGCTTCGCCATCGTCGGGCGCATCGAGGGCGCGGGTCGCGAGGTCCTCGAACAGGGCGACGACGGCATCCCGGTCGGCGTGCGACGCGTCCGGGAGCAGGCTGGACGAGACCAGTGTCTGCGCGGCATCCCAACGTGAGAATCCGTCGGGATCGCTTGCTGCCAAGCGCCGGCGCACGTCTCGGTCGCGCGGGTAGTCCACGCGCACAGGCGCGGAGAAGCCGCGCAGGAAGCTGACTGCCGCGTCCGACGGGACACCAGTGAATCGCAGGCGGGCCCGCGGACCCTTGAGGTGCGCAACCAGGGTTCCGTCGGCGTTCGGGTTCTCCAACTCCACGTCCGCCTCGACGTCCACCGAGAAGCCGGCGCTTACCCCGGCCGTACCGAGCATGTCCCGGCCGTCGGCGCCGACCAGGCCAAAGGCGATCGGGATGTGGAACGGTTGTTTCGTCGGTTGATTCGGGGACGGCGAGGAGGACTGCTCGACGACGAGCTCGAGAGTGTCACCGGTGCGCGTCTCGGCGACCGCTACGCGCGGCGTACCGGCCTGCTCGTACCAGCGCCGGAACATCGGCAGTTCGATGCCGTTGGCATCCTCCATGGCGACGACGAAGTCTTCGATGGTGACCGCCTGACCGTCATGGCGCGCGAAGTACGTGTCGGTTCCGGCGCGGAACCGATCGCGACCGAGGATGGTGTCGAGCATGCGCACCACCTCCGCACCCTTCTCGTAGACCGTCGTGGTGTAGAAGTTCGAGATTTCCACGTAGCTGTCGGGCCGCACCGGGTGCGCCAGCGGACCGGCATCCTCGACGAACTGCACCGAACGCAGGAACTCGACGTCCTCGACGCGCTTGATGGTCCGCGAGTTCATGTCGGACGTGAACTCCGCATCCCTGTAGACGGTGAAACCTTCTTTCAGGCTGAGTTGGAACCAGTCGCGGCAGGTTACGCGGTTGCCCGACCAGTTGTGGAAATACTCATGGGCAACGACCGCCTCGACGCGCTCGTGCGCGGCGTCGGTCGCCGTGTCCGCCGTGGCGAGCACGTACGAGGTATTGAATATGTTGAGACCCTTGTTCTCCATGGCGCCCATGTTGAAGTCCTCGACCGCGACGATCATGAAGATGTCCAAGTCGTACTCGCGGCCGAAGCGCTCCTCGTCCCAGCGCATCGCGCGTTTCAGGGCACCCATGGCGTAGTCGCATTGACCGATGTTGTGGGGCTCCGAGTAGATGCGCAGCGTCACGCTGCGCCCCGAGCGCGTCACGAACTCGTCCTCGAGCACGGCGAGATCGCCACCCACCAGGGCGAAGAGGTAGCTCGGTTTCGGGAACGGATCGCGCCACGTCACGGTCCGCCGGCCGTCGACGGTGTCGTCGGCGACGAGGTTGCCGTTGGAGAGCAGGACCGGATAACGATCCGCATCGGCGCTGATGGTGGTGGTGAAGCACGTCAACACGTCCGGCCGGTCGGGGTAGTAGGTGATCTTGCGGAAACCCTCCGCTTCGCATTGCGTGCAATACATGTCGTTCGACTTGTACAGACCCTCGAACGCCGTGTTGTCCTCGGGCACGATCTTGGTGGTCACTTGGACCCGGCAGCGGTCGGGCACGCCGAAGACCGTCAGCGCCTCGCCGGAGACGGCGTATTCGTTGCCGCCGAGTTCGCGACCGTCGACGGCGAGCGATACGAGCTCGACGTCGACACCGTAGAGCACCAAGTCGCCCTCGGCCCCGTCGCGGCGAGCGAAGGAGAGCTCGGCGACGACGGTGGTCTCGCCATCCCGGATGTCGAAGGCCAGTGCGGTCTCCTCCAAGGCGAACGGGTAGGGCCGGTAGTCGGCACGGTGGATCGTCTCGGGCGTGTCGGGCATGGGTTCCTCAAAGTGCGGGGCCGGTACGGATGAAGTGTAGGCGTTTCGGCCGGTGCTACAATCGACCGTCATGCAGGCGGTGGATCAACAGGTCATCGGTCAGGTCCGCGACTGGCTCGTGAACGATGTCCGGTGCTGGCTCGCCACGGTGGTCGCCACCTACGGATCGTCGCCCCGCCCGGTCGGATCCCTGTTGACCTGCAACGGCGACGGTGGCCTCACCGGTTCCCTGTCCGGCGGCTGCGTCGAGGACGACCTCCTGGAGAAGCTGACCCGCGGCGAACTCGCCCAGGATCGCGCTCAGTTTTTCCGCTACGGCGAAACCGCCGAAGAGGCCGAGAAGCTCGGGCTGCCCTGCGGCGGCCACCTGGACATCGTCATCGAACCGGTCGAACCCGACCCCGCCCGGCGCAGCCACTTCGAGCACCTGGTCGCGCGGCTCGACGCCCGCGCGTGCGTGCAACGCAGCCTCGATGTCCACTCGGGCGCCTACGCTGCGCGCGACGTGGAGCGGCATCAGCCGTTGCACTACGACCACGCCGCAGGGCGCCTGGTGCAGACCTACGGTCCGCAGTACCAGCTGTTCATCATCGGCACCAACATGGTGGCGTCCTATGTCGCCGAGATCGCCCTGGCGCTCGACTACGATGTGGTCGTCTGCGACCCGCGCGCGGACGAGCTGGCCCGGTTCAACGTCGCCGGCGTGCACAAGGTTCGCGACATGCCGGATGATGCCGTGCGCCGTTACGCCGACGATCCGTACTCGGCGATCGTGGCGCTGACCCACGACCCGCGGATCGACGACATGGGTCTCATGGAAGCGCTCAAGACGGACGCGTTCTACGTTGGCGCAATGGGCTCCGCGCGCACATCGGCGAATCGGCGCATTCGCCTTCGGGCGCTGGACCTCACGGCTCAGGAAATCGACCGGCTGCATGCGCCGGTCGGGTTGCCGATCGGCAGCAAGACGCCGCCGGAAATCGCCGTAGCGGTCCTCGCGGAAATCACCGCGGTCCGACAGCACAAGGCCGACGCCGCGCACGTTGCTCTAGAAGCTTCGACACCGGTCGCTGCGGCGCTCGCCGCCGGTTCTTGAGTCACACCGGCGTAGCCAGCCCGCCGGCACTGATTCTCGCGGCGGGCAGCGCTCAGCGTTTCGGGAGCGACAAGCGGCTCTTTCCCATCGACGGCGTGGCCATGCTCACGCGCACGGTGGACGTCTATCGAACGGTGTTCGACGACGTCGCCGTCGTCATCCGACCGGCCGAGTCGCCAGTCGCCGAACTCGTGCGGGCCGCCGGTGCCCGCGTCGTCGAGGCTGCGGACGCCGCGCGCGGCCAGTCGCGCTCGCTCGCGGCCGGCGTCGCCGCGTTCGACCAGGCACCCGGCCTCGTCGTCGGCCTGGGCGACATGCCCTTCGTTGCCCCGGCGACGCTACGCGCTATCGTCAATGAAATGTCCGCATATCCCGACCGAATCGTCCGCCCGCGCCACGAAGGCCAGCCTGGCAACCCGGTCGGCTTCCCGGCACACGCCTTTGCGGCATTGATGCGGATCGAGGGTGACGCTGGTGCGCGCGACCTGGTTGCCGCGAGCGAGAGTGTGCGCTTCGTCATGGTCGATGACCCCGGCGTCCTGACGGACGTCGACCGGCCGCCATCTTGAGGCCGACCGGTGCTGCCTTGCAGCGGCGAGCTCGGCGCTTAAGCGTCGCCCACACCCGGCGCGCCTTGGCGATCGCCCAGGCGGGTTGCCCAGTCGAGCTTGCTACGGCAGGACTCGTAGAAGTTGTGCGTCACCGGGAACGCCAAGCGCAGCGGATGCGGATGCTTGGCGATCCGCACCTCGTCGTCGGCCTCGAGTTCCTGGTCCACCTGCGAGTCGCAACTGACCCGCGGCGTGGCGGCGGCACCGCCGAAGCGAATGCTGATGCGCACCGACCCGGGCACGACCAAGGGCCGCGATGCCAAGGTGTGCGGAAACATCGGCACGATGACCACGGCGTCGAGTTTCGGATGCATGATCGGCCCGCCCGCGGATAGGGCATACGCCGTGGAGCCCGTCGGGGTGGACACGATCAGGCCGTCCGAGCGCTGGTCGTAGACGAACTCATCGTCGATGGCGAGGCGCAGATCCATCATCCGCGACATGCTTCCAGCGTGGACGACCACGTCGTTCAGTGCCGTAGCGACGGTGACCTCCTCGCCGTCCCGGTACACCCGTGCATCGAGCAGGAAGCGGTCCTCCACGGTGTGCTCGCCGCGCAGGACGGCGGCGACCTTGCTGCCGATCTGGTTCGGCGCGATGTCCGCCAGGAAGCCCAGGCCGCCGCGGTTGACCCCCAGGACCGGCACACCCGTGTCGGCCACGTCGCGGGCAACGCCGAGAATGCTGCCGTCGCCGCCCACCACCACGACCAGTTCCACCCCTTCGCCGATCCGCTCCCGCGCGACTCCGCCCGAACAGCCGAGCATGCGCGCTGTCGCCGCCTCCAACATCACATCCGCGTCGGCTTTCTGCAATGCGGCGAGCACCGCCCGAAGGGAATCGACGACATGCGGACTGCCGGTTCTCCCCACCAGCGCGACATGGCGGAACACAGACATCGCGTTGCTTCCTCAAGTAGCGGCAAGCGGAGTATACGGCCCGCCACGGGGCCGGCCCGCCACGGCACGGTTGAAAAGTCACGCCCGCGTCGCCACTCTAAGTCTCGACGACAACGGGGAAAACTCATGGCTGAGGCCGTCGCCGCAACGCACACCATGCTGGACCGCTTCCGCGCCACGCAGGCCGTCGATGGCAGCACGGTCTGGGACATGATGCGCAGGGAAGCCCTGGCCAAGGCGGCGGAAGAGCCGATCCTGGGCAGCTATTTCCACGCGACGATCCTCAACCACGGCAGCTTCCGCTCCGCCTTGTCCTTCCGCCTGGCGAGCAAGCTCGACAACCCGATGCTGCCGACCATGCTGATCCGCGACGTCATCGAGGAAGCGATGACGGACGACTCGTGCATCCTGGACAGCGCCATGGTCGACATCATGGCCACGTATGAACGCGATCCGGCCTGCGAGGACCTGTCGACGCCGTTCCTGTTCTTCAAGGGCTTCCATGCCCTGCAGGCCCATCGGATCGCCCATTGGCTGTGGGGGCACGGTCGCCACACCCTGGCGCAGTTCTTCCAGAGCCAGATCAGCGTCGGCCTCGGGGTCGATATCCACCCGGCAGCACAGATCGGGCACGGCATCATGATCGACCATGCGACCGGCATCGTGATCGGCGAAACGGCGGTGGTCGAGGACGACGTCTCCATTCTGCACGCGGTCACCCTCGGCGGCTCCGGCAAGGAGAGCGGCGACCGCCATCCGAAGGTGCGCCGCGGCGTGCTCCTCGGCGCCGGCTGCAAGGTCATCGGCAACATCGAGATCGGCACAGGCGCAAAGGTCGGTGCCGGCAGCGTCGTGCTCGCCGACGTGCCGCCGCATGTGACGGTCGCGGGCGTGCCGGCCAAGCCCGTGGGTACCCCGAAAGACGAAAACCCCGCGTTCGGGATGGACCACAGCCTCTCATGAGACAGACGCCAGAGAGAGCGCAGCGATCAGCGGCGTCTGTTTCATGAGAGGTCGGCGTGGCCTTGGGCCGGCGGCGCGCCCGGCGCGCAGCGAATGCGAAGCGCCGGCCCGGCTCTGGGGCGCTGTCATGACGCAAGGGCCAGAGACAGCGGCGGGGCGTCTATGGGGCGCTCGCGTGACAAAGGCCGCGCGGCGCTGACGGCGCCTGGCAACCCATGTCCACCGGCGACAGCGGCCCCTTCGGCGTCGCAGGCACGACGGTGGTCTGGCGATTCATGGACGGCAAGCCGGGCCACGAGAAGCAGTCGGCGGGTCTTCTGCAGGCTCTCGCCGAGTTCACGCCATTGGCCGTCTACGAGTTCGACATGCGCTTCAAGGCATTGCTCTGGCGCCAGTTGCACCGCCATTCCCAACGTCGTCCAGTGGACATCCCGTCACCAGACCTGATCGTCGGCGTCGGACACCGGACCCACGTCCCGATGGTGTTGACCCGTGCGATCTGCGGGGGGCGGAGCGTCGTGCTCATGAAGCCGACGCTACCGCACGGCCTGTTCGACCTCGTGTTCGTGCCACGCCACGACCGCTACCGGCGCAAAGGCAACGTGGTCGAAACGCGCGGCGTGATCTGCCCATCCGACAGTACGGCCAAGAATCCAGCGCGCGGATTGATTCTGCTCGGCGGGACGAACCGCTACTTCGAGTGGTCGAGTGACCATGTCGTACGCCAGGTGGCTGCCATCGCCGACGCGTCGCCCGAGGTCCGCTGGGAGGTCTGCGATTCCCGGCGCACGCCCGACGACTTAGGCCGAGCCCTGCCCGGGTTGCCGAATCTCGCCTATCGGCCCTGGCAGTCGACGCCCGGCGACTTCCTCGAACGAGCCCTGCGCGACGCACAGTCGGTCTGGGTCACAGCCGACAGCGCCTCCATGCTCTACGAGTCCCTGTCCGTGCGCGCATACGTCGGCGTCATCGCACTAAAGGAAAAGCGCGGCGGACGCAAAAACAAGCACGCGCGCGGCATCGCGCTACTGCTTTCGCAGGGCCACGTGTGTTCGACCCGCGACGGTTTCCGGCTACAAGGCCGCCTGTTGCCGCCGCACTTCTTCCCCGAGAACCAGCGCTGCGCCAGGATCGTCCACGACCGATTCGTCACGGCATCCTGACGAACACGACCTCCCGACCGCGAGAGTCCGCGAAATCCAGGGCGAATCGGTGCGCGAAGAGGTGGCGCATAAGCGCCACCGTGCGCTCGTAGCCGCTCGCCTGCTCGTGGATGGAAATCAGAAGAACGCGAACCGCCCGAAAGTCCTCTACCCCGGCGACGATGTCGCACTCGTGACCAGCGGCCTCGAGGTTCACGGCCGTCACTTCCCGCTCCGCCAAGAGCGCCGCCAAATCGACGCGAGGCACGCGGATCGCCTCTGTGCCGCCAGCCCGCGGCGAGCACGCGGACGCGCCGAACACCGCGTTGGGATAGAACGCGACGGTACCGTCCTGCGTTTCGGCATCCGGGGTTGCCAAGGCGGCTTGGAGGAGTTCGATCGAGCGGTTGTTCAGCGCGAAGTTGGCACGTGCCAACATGGCCGCCTGCGGATCGGCCTCAACCGCAACGACATTCGACGCCCCCACCATCGAGGCCGTCAACAGGGCCGTGAACCCCAACCCCGCGCCGACATCGAGGAAGCTGTCGTTGGGCTCGATCTTGCTGGCAAGTTGAGCCGCCTTCGCCTGCTGATACCGGCCACGTTGCAGGTCGCGCCGGGTTTGGGGGTCGAGAGAGCGCGCGGCGGTCTCGATAGCGATGCCGTGCAGCACAACCCGGCGCCGTGACACGACGCGGCGCGTCGAAGCGACGCGGCGCCACAGGGCGACCGGCAGATCCGCTAACGGCATGGACGGACGGTTCTTTGCGACAATCTCAACGATGTTCCGCTTGATTCTACTGTGCACCCACCACGGACAGCACGCATCCCTGGGTGCCCGGCTGATGGTCGCGTTGACGGCAGGGTTGATTGCCGTGCACGCCACGGCGCTGCCGGACGACACAACGACTCAAGCCGATCTACCGGCGGACCGGGTCACGCAGACCTTGAGGACCGCCCGCGAACAGGTCCTGGCGCGCATCGCCCGCCTCGAGGAACCCGCCGAGCGGGCGGGCGCCTGGGGCGGACTCGGCATGCTCTACCACGCGCAGAACAGGCTCGGCGAGGCCGCCGAGAGCTATCGTCGGGCGCTCGCCGAAACCGAGACGATCCACTGGCACTACTTGCTCGCCGTGGTATTGACCGACCAGGGTCACGTCGACGGCGCGGCGGCGGGTTTCCGTCGCGCGCTGGAATTGGCGGAGGGCCGCCACATGCTGGCCTCGTACCGGCTCGGCCTGGCGTTGTTGGCCGACGGCCAGTACGCTGCGGCAGCGACCGCTTTGCGCGTTGCGCTCGCTGAAGCCCCGGAAGCCCCGGCGGTGCTGACCGCACTTGGCGACGCGGAGCTCGGCGCGGGCAACCTGGACGCCGCCCGGGCGGTTTTGGAACAGGCCGCGGGACTCGCGCCCGCGGCCGGTCGCATCGCCTACAAGCTGGCCCTCGTCTACCGCCAACTCGGCGATATCGCGAGAGCCGAGGACTGGCTCGAGCGCCGCAACGACCTCGCGCCCGCGATCGACGATCCTCTGCTCCTGGAGGTCGTGGCCCTCAACCTGAGCCCCAAGTTCTTCATGGAGGCCGGGACGCGAGCCTGGCAACGCGGCGAACACGACGAAGCCGTAGCGGCCTGGCGGCGGGCCGCCCAATTGGCGCCCGGAGATGCTGAAGTCGGACTCATGCTGGCCCACGGACTCGGCACGCTTGGCCGTTGGGACGAGGCCGACGCCGAGATCCACCGTGTACTCTCCTTGCACCCGACCTCGGCTCGGGGCTGGTACCTGCTCGCTTGGAATGCGCGCGACACCAACCACGATGCGGCTCAGGAAGCCGTGGAACGGGCCCTGCAACTCGCCGAAGACGAAGCCGCGCGCGCACTCTCCGCTGCGCTGCGGATGCGCCAAGGCCGTTTCCGGGTCGCGGCTGATGACTACCAGGTGCTCGTGGACCGGAAGCCGGAGAACGCCTATTACCGGTATTGGCTCGCCATGGCCTACCTCGGCGCAACGTCGTGCGAAGCGGCGCGGCCCGTCATGGCCGAGGCCTTGCGTCTGCAGCCGAACTGGGGTCAGGCGCATATCGCGCTCACTCGGGCCGATGCGCTGTGCGGTGACCGCGACGTGCGGCAGGCCGCCGTTGGCAAGGCCCGCCGGCTTGTCGACTTGGCCGACGGCGGCGATACCCGGGTCACGCTCGCTTTCGCGCTGTTGGCCACAGGCCGCATCGACGATGCGCGCGCGATCATCGCCACCCACCGGGGCAACCATGACGCCGCGATGCTCGATGGGGCGATTACCGAGCACGGCCACGCGGCGATCGACCGGCTCGACCGACCGTTCGCCGAGCAGTCGCCATGGTGGCTCCCCGCAGAGCTCTCGCCGGGTCACGGTCAGCGGCCGTTCGATTGACCTTCGCGGGTGGCCAGTTACCATCACCCGCGTGGATTCCCGCGCAATTCAATCCGGGACGCTCTCGCTAGCCGCTGGGCTCTGCTGGCTGACCGCTTGTTCCCTCGCGCCCCCGACACCGGAGCCGAAGCAGGTCGCCGAGTTGCCCGACGAGTTCGCGGAAGTCCACGAAGGTGGCGACCACCAGCCGTTCGAGTGGTGGCGGGCATTCCAGGATCCCGTCCTCGATCAGGTCGTGGACGCTGCGCTCGGGTCCAATCTGGACCTCGCGCAGGCGGTGGCCCGCGTGGGCCAAGCCAGGGCCAGGGCGAGAATCGCCGCAGCATCGCAACTGCCGATGGTGCAGGCCACCCTCGGCGCCACTACCTTCGACGCGCCAACGAATGCCGGCATCGGCGCGCAACTGGACGAACTGGGGCTCGGCGCCGAACTCTACGACGCGTTCGGCGTCCGCCTGCCGGACCGTATCGGGCTCAGCAGCTACGCCCTTGGCGCGGACTTCGCCTACGAGGTGGACTTCTGGGGCCGAGACCGCAACGCCGCGTTGGCCGCTGGCGCCCTGCGTCTTGCCTCCGAAGCGGACTACCGTGCCGCGCGAATCGGGGTGATCTCGGAGACCGTGGCCACCTACCTGGAAATCGTCGACCTCCGGAGTGAGTCGACTCTCGCCGGCCAGATCGCCGACGTCCTGGCCGAACAGGCGTCACTCACCCGGGCGCGCTACGATGCAGGCTTGGTCGACATCCGGGAACTCTATGCGGCCGAGCGCTTTGCCGTCGACGCGCAGGCCAACCTGCCGCGAATCGAAGCGCAGCGCGCCGAGGCTGAGGCGCGGCTCTGGGTGCTCGTGGGTGGCTACCACGCCGATCTTCACCACATGCTGCCCGAGTCGCTGGCGCCCATCGCGCCACTGCAGCGTGTGCCGCCGGGCATCCCCGCGGACCTGCTGCTGCAGCGGCCCGACGTCAATGCGGCTCGACAACGTCTGGAGGCCGCCCGGTACGCACTCGGCGCACGGCGCGCGGCGCTGCTGCCGTCGCTGTCGCTGTCCGGGTCAATCGGCCTCGAGAGCAGCAACTCAGGCGACTGGTTCAATCCGGACCAGTGGTACCGCAACCTGAGCGCGAACCTGCTAGCGCCTGTTTTCCAGGGTGGCCGGTTGCGCGGCAACGTGGCTCTCGCCGAGGCGCAACTCGACGAGGCCGTCGCGGGTTTCGGGCGGTCCGTGGTGACGGCGGTGAACGAGGTCGACGCCGCACTCACCGCGTTGCGGGCGAATCGACATCGCGTGTCACTGTTGATGGGTTTCGTGGATGAAGCGGCTGCCGAGGCGGCGCTGCAGGAACGGCGCTACCGGTCCGGCGTGGGGGACTACAACACGTTCCTGGCCGCCTCGCACCACCTGTTGGGGGCGGAATCCACCCTCGCGGGCGGGAAACGCGACCTGGGCCTTGCGCGCTTGTCGCTGCACCGCGCGCTCGGCGGTGGCTGGACCGCTCCGGACGTACCCGGCGCATCGCCGCCCGACCGCGCCGACCCCGACGGATTGGGCGCTAGATTCAGGGACCTTTGGACAACGCATGTCATGCGTCGGGCGCGGCAAAACGCGCCGGCCATCACCGAGTAGACGATATGGGTAGAGGAAGAGGGCTTCTTGTTGCCGCGGTGATCGTCGTCGGGGCGGGTGGTTTGGCGGCATTGCTCGTGTCGCTGGCGCCCGAGCCCGAGCGGCGCGACCCGCCGTCCACGGTTCCCTACGTGGCGACCGCCACCGTGATCGCAGGCACCGGCTCCATCCCCGTCTTCGGGGCCGGGACCGTGCGGCCTGGCGCGGAGATCGACATAGCCCCCCAGGTCGGTGGCCGCGTGGTCTGGGTGAACCCGGCCTTCCAGAGCGGCCGGCGTGTCGAGGCGGGCGCGACGCTATTCCGAATCGAAGAAGAGGACTACGTCTACCGGCTGCGCGAAGCCGAGGCCATGCTCGCAGCCCGCGAAGCCGAGTTTCTCGAGGCCTTTGAAGAAGCGGCCGTCGCCCGGTCGGAATACGAGCGCTACGCCGCGCGGCAACAGGAGGCGGTCGATGAGGCCAGTCCGTTGACCTTGCGGGAACCGCAGTTGAACGCGGCCAAGGCGGCGCTCGAGCGCGACAAGGCCAAGGTCGCGGCCGCCGCCCTGGCGCTGTCCCGCACGCAGGTCCGAGCGCCGTTCGACGGCTTCGTGCGCACCGAAACCGTCGATCAAGGCCAGCTTGTCAGCGCAAACCAGGCGGTCGGGCGGCTCTTCGCGGCCGACGCCGTCGAGGTCGTCGTCCCCGTGTCCGACGCCGATGCGGTCCTCATCCCGAATCTCTGGGGGCCGCGCGAAGTGAACGGGGAAGGCGCAGCAGTCCACGTGATCGCGGAATACGGGGAGAGCCGCTTCGCCTGGCGCGGTCATGTCGACCGAGCCGAAGCGTCCTTGGACCACAGAACACGGACTATCGACATCATCGTTCGCGTCCCGGACCCCTTCCGCCGCGGCGACGAAACGGCCCGGGAGAGCGGAGACCCGCCCCTGCTGGTAGGCAAGTTCGTCGAAGTCCAGATCCAGGGGACCGCACCGACGAGCTATTTCCGGGTGCCGCGTGCCGCCCTGCAACCCGGGAACGAGGTCTGGGCGGTCGGTGACGGCGGGACGCTGCGGATCGTGCCGGTGCAGGTCCTCCAGCGCGCCAACGACGAAGCCTACGTCACCGGCTTGCTCGCCGCTGGCCAACCGGTCGTCATCGGGGGCATTCCGTTTGCCACCGACGGCATGGCTGTACGTACGGGGGCTCCCCGCGCGCGATGAGCGAAATCGACCACGACACGGGAACGCGCGCAGGGCCCATCGCCTACATGGCAAACAACCGCGTTGCCGCCAACCTGCTCACCATCGCGATCCTTGCCGCAGGCATCGTGTCGCTAAGCGGCTTGGAGCGCGAAGCCTGGCCGACCGTCCCTTTCAACACGATCGAAGTGTCCATGGCGTATCCGGGCGCAACGCCCCAGGAGGTCGAAGAGTCGATCATCGCCAAGATAGAGGAACAGGTGCGCGCCCTCGAGGACGTGAGCGCCGTCAAGTCCGTGGCCGCGCCGGGTGTCGCTTCGGTCCGCGTCGAGTTGGAGTCCGGCACGGACGTCGGAAAGGCGATGGACGACATCGAGTCGGCCGTCGCTCGGATCCACTCCTTTCCCGGCGCTGCGGAACGACCAGAGTTCCGCGAGATGAGCAATCGCCAGAGCATGATCCGTCTTGTGGTCCACGGCGACGTCCCCGAGCGCACGCTGAAACGCCTGGCCTATCAGATCGAGGATCAACTCGCCTCGCTGCCAAGCGTCTCCTACGTCGAGACGACGGGAACGAAAAGCGACGAGATATCGATCGAGGTTCCGTTGTCCCAGCTTCGGGCGCTCGGATTGACCCTGGACGATGTCGCACGCGTGGTGGCGCAGTCCTCGCTCGAACTGTCCGCGGGCGAGATCGACACCGCGGACGGTCAGATTCGCGTCCGCACGCTCGGACGGCGCTACGATCAGCAGGCATTCGAGGACATCGTCCTCATCGGCCGCGAAGACGGCACCGCGGTTCGCCTCCACGACATCGCGGACGTGCGGGACGGCTTCGGAACCTCCAACCTGATCGTCCGTTATCAAGGTCGTCCCGCGGTATTCGTCGAGGTGTTCCGCGCCGACGGCGAACACGTCATGGATGTTGCGACACAAGTGCACGGCCACATCAGCAACGTGGTCGTGCCGTCGCTGCCGGAGGGTGTCGGCGTCACCGTCTGGAACGACGATTCCGGCTCCTATTCGGAACGGCTCGACCTGCTGCTCAAGAACGGTCTCTTGGGGCTGGCACTGGTCCTGGTCGCCTTGGCCCTGTTCCTGGAGATTCGGCTCGCGCTGTGGGTCGTTGTGGGCCTCGTCACCGCGGGCGTCGGCGCCTTGGCCGTCATGTTCGCGTTCGACCTCGCAATCAACGCGATTTCACTATTCTCCTTCGTTCTCGCCATCGGCATCATCGTCGACGACGCCATCATCGTGTCCGAGCAAATCCACCAGGAGCGGATGCGCGGCACGGCAGGCGTCACCGCCGCGATCCTCGGCGCGCGAAGGGTGCGCGGGCCGTTGACTTTCGCCGTCCTGACGTCGGTTGTCGCGTTCGTCCCGCTGCTCTTCATCCCGGGCGGCATCGGCGAGATCTGGACCGCATTGCCGGTCATCACGATCGGGATGCTGCTGATCTCCCTGGCCGAGTCGTTGCTCATCCTTCCGCGGCACCTTTCCCATCTTCCCGGGCCCGACTGGACGCCAAGGGGTTTCGTCGATCGCCTGTTGTCCAGTGCGCACGACCGGTTCAACAGAACCCTGTACCGTTTCGTCGACGGCCCACTGAATCGCATTCTCGGTTTCGCCACCCGTCAGCCCGCCATCATCCTAGCCGGCGCGTTCGGGCTCTTCGTTGTCAGCGCTTCCCTCATTCCGGCGGGGGTCGTCCAGACTAGGTTCGCCGACGTCGTTGAAGCGGACTTCGTCACCGCGACGCTGGAGATGCCCGACGGAACGACCGCCGCGCGCACACACGAAGTCGCCATGCAACTCGAACAAGCCGGCAAGCGCGTCCTCGAACGGCTGTCGCACGAGCAGGGTCCCGACGCGGCTCCGGTACTCGCCGGCACCATGGTCACGGTTGGTCGGGAACCGCGCGTGGAAGGCGGCGGCCTCAACCCGTCGCCCACCCTGAACCCGCCTGGCAACATCGCGGCGATCGAGCTGAAGCTCGTCGGCGCGCACCAGCGGGACATCTCCACGATCGCGGTCATGGAGGCTTGGCGCGAGGAAGTCGGTGTCCTTCCTTACGTGCGGGGCGTCGCGTTCAGCGGCGAGCTGATCGACCTCGGCAGCCCTGTTCACGTTGTGCTTTCGCATCCGGACCCTGAACGCCTCAATCAGATTGCCGACGCCGTCGTCGCCGGCCTCCTTAGCATCGCCGGCGTCTTCGATGTTCGGTCGGACCACGCGCCGGGTGTCAGGGAGATGCAACTCTCGCTACGACCCGAGGCCAGGACGCTAGGTGTCACCCTCGACGATTTGGCCGCGCAGGCGCGAGCCGCCTATTTCGGTGCCGAGGCACTCCGAATACAGCGCGGGACGGAGGAGGTTCCTGTCTACGTCCGCCTCCCTGGCCACGAGCGCGATGACATCACCGACATCGAGTCCTACGTCGTACGGACCCCGGCCGGCGGCCACG
The DNA here is from genome assembly GCA_026706385.1 of Gammaproteobacteria bacterium. GTDB lineage: Bacteria > Pseudomonadota > Gammaproteobacteria > Pseudomonadales > Azotimanducaceae > VXYL01. The sequence goes on along the minus strand of JAPOYV010000048.1, from coordinate 3,760 downwards.
TGCCCTTGAGGCACCTCGCCTCGCTCGCCATCGGTACTTCCTCTGCCGACATCCGACGCGAGGACGGCCAGCGGGTCGTGACCGTGACTGCGGACGTGGATGACAGCGTCGTCACGGGCGGTGAAGCGACCGGCGTCCTCGAGGACACGGCGCTCGCAGAACTCACTTCGGCCGATGCGCAGTTCACCTATTCGTTCGGCGGCGAACAGCAACAGCAACTCCAGTCCCTGGACGCCCTCTACCGCGGGTTCGCACTCGCGATGCTGTTCATCTTCGCGTTGCTGGCCACGGCGCTCAGCTCCTACGGCATGCCGTTCATCGTCATGGCCATCATCCCGTTCGGCCTCGTCGGGGTGATCATCGGACATCTCGTCCTGGGCGTGCCGGTCAGCGCCGCATCGCTGCTGGGATTCTTCGGCCTGAGCGGCGTTGTCGTCAACGACTCCCTCGTGATGATCGACTTCATCAAGCAAAAGCTGAACGAAGGCGCCTCACCCCGCGTGGCCATCGTCGAGGGGGCGAAGGGTCGTTTCCGGCCCATCCTGCTGACGTCATTGACCACCTTCCTCGCCTTTACGCCGTTGATCCTGGAACCCGCTATTCAGGCGCAGTTCTTCGTGCCCTTCGCAGCCTCGCTCGGCGTCGGCATCATGGTCACGACCGCCATGCTCATGCTCCTCGTCCCAGCGTTGATGGCGGTCTACCTGCGCGTCAATAGAACGTCGGCCGAAACGTCCAAGGCCTTGGCCGCGTGAGCGTGGCGCCGCGACGCGCCTAGACGCGATTCCTGATTTCGGTCACGCGCAGCTTGAGCTTTCTATTGGGCGCCGACGTCGGGAACGGGTTGATCCCGAGCCGATAGTCGTCGGGAACGACCTCCAGGTTCACGTGGTAGGCGATGAGCATGAGGTTGACGACCATCTGCAGCTCCACCCAACGATGGCCCAAGCACGTATGCGTGCCCAGCCCATACGGTGCGTAGGCTCCCGGCGCCATGTGTTCTTCCCTGCCCGGCAGGTAGCGGTCCACGTCGAATCTCGTCGGATCGGGGAAGATCTCCCCCGAGTAGTGTGATGCCGTCTGGCAGATCAACAGCCGCGTCTTGGTCGGCAACTCGAACCCCTCGACGACGCATTGGTTCATCACGGTTCGCAACTGCCATGGGATCACGGGATAAAGCCGTTCCGATTCCAGAAAGAGCCGGTGGGTCACGTCCACGCTGTTGCGGTTGAAGTCCGTGCTTGACGGATCGCCATTACCGAACAAAGCGTCAGCCTCGCGGCGGATTTCCGCGTAGACATCGGGATTGCGAACCATGGCGTACACCGCGAACCCGAGTGCGCTGCCCAAGTAGATGCTGGCGACCATCGAAGCCACAAACGGGAACACCATGTCCGTCTCGGGCAGCATCTGCGGGTCGTTGCCATTGATTTCGAGCACCGCGTCCGCCAAGTCCTTCGTTTTCCCCTGTCTCTGGGCTGGTGTATGCGACGCGTGAATCGCGTCCTGCAACTCCGCGATGCGCTTTCTCGCACGACGCATCTTGGGCGTCGACAGCATGAACTTCGGCATGGCCCGCTGGACCTGCGTCACCAGCGCGCGGTGTTCGTATTCGAGCAGTTCGTCGACGTAGTCCCCACACTCGACACCAAGCAGCAGGTCGGACACCTGGCTGCTCACGTATTGCTGGAAGGTCTCCGCAGCACCGAATACGTCACCCTCCCGCCACGTGCCGATACCCTCGCGACAGCAGCCCACGAGTTGCGGCAGCCTCTCGGCCAGTGCGGCCCGCGAGTAAGCCCCGCGCAGTCCCTTGCGCAACTTGTGGTGCTCAGGACCGTCCATGCCGGGCAGGGTCCGCGACGCCCCGAAGACGCGTTCGAGTCCCTCGATGTAGTCCTTCGACCGCAGGTAGAAACGGCCATGGCGGTTCACCCAGTGATTGGTCTTCGGACCGATTAGCGCGACGAGGCGTTGCCCGGCCATGCGGAACGGCAGTTCGACGACCGGGCCATGCCGCTCGCCGATGCTCCACATCGCCTTGGGTATGTTGCCGGTCCGGAAGTCCCGTTGCCGAAGAATGTCGCCGAAGCCGAGTTTGGGGATGGGCTTGGTCGGAACGATCCTCCGCGTCTTGGGTCTGAAGGCGCTTTCCTTCACCGCGGCATGGACCAGCCGCCCCACCAGGTCCATCCTGACGAGCGTCTCGATCCACTCGGCGCTCTCGTCGTAGTCCTCTTCAGAGAGGATGAGCTTGAATCCGTCGCACGTGTGCATCAGGCCGACCAAGATGGCGTCCCGGGGGTCCGGGATGTCTCTGTTCAGCACGGTGTTTAGGACCCTTGACTTGGCTTCCCGCAGGGTCTCGCCTTCCCCGGCTGGGTAAACGCCTGAACGGTTCACCTCGCGGGACAGCGTCCAGAAGCCGCCCGTCTCGTAGTCGAGAATGCCTTTCTCCACCAGACGGTCGAGGGTCATCGTCACGATCTCTTCCGAGCGAACCGTGCTCCGCTCGATCCAGTACTGTGCCGACGAGACCTCCTGCGCTTCGCTGATTTCCCGCAGCGTCGGGTCCAGCAATGCGTCTCCGGTTGGCGCATCGCTGATGACGTGCAGGGCGTCAAGATCCGTGTCGATCCGGCCCTCGAGTGCCAGATCGGCGATCACCGCGCCCGCCATGACGCAGGCGAAGTCCCAGCTCGGTACCATCTCCAGATACCCGCTGTCCTCGTCCAGCATCAGTAGGATCAGTTCTTCGGTCAGCCGCATCACGATCGCCTCCTCGAACGGCTACAACGACACGCCGGGACCGAGGAACAAGATGCTGGGCGATCGGAGGCGGCGCGCGCAGCAAACCACCGACCTGCTATCGCCTGTATTCCCCACGGTTCAAGCATGGTCGAACGTCGTCAGTGCGTCAACGCTCGTGCCCGTTCGACCAAGCTTTCTGGCAACGGCTTCGACGTTGTCTGGACGCCGTCAGCCAAGAGCAGAGTCAGCACCGTGTCAGTCCTACGGTCGCCGCAAACCCGTCGCATTTCGCTGTTCTGGTTTACCCAACCGCGATCTCCCCAGCGCGCCGCGGCGTACAACACCTAGCGGCGGGTCGCCCCAATCCAAAGCTGGGCACTCCGGTACGGAGGAGCCTCGCGAGGTTCTCACGCCGGGACGAGCTTGCCGCCCACTTCGAAAGCGTTCGCCGCGGGGCGGGTGTGAACCGGGATCACGGGATGCAGGCCCACGTTCTCCATGACGACGCGGTGGGCGAGGTCGATGCCCTGCACATCGAAGCCAGCCGCCGAAGGATCGCCATTGCCTGACGCGGCAGCACGGGACGGCGCAGTTACGTCCCCGGCACCTCGGCCGGATCCACCAGCCCGATCCGCCGCCAGCCCTTGGCCAGCAGCCACGTCCGCGGTTCCGCCACCTCCCGCTCCCGGCCCGCGTCCGCGTAGCGGCCCGGCGGCGGACCGCGGCCCCTCCAGCCGTCGAACCACAGCCCCGAACTCGCGCCGTCCAGGACCACCGGCGGAACCCGGCGCCAGCGCACGACGAACCTCCGTCGGCGTCCGCTTCAGCACGTGGTGGAAGCGACCCGCCAGAACGCGCCCCTTGCGGCCGAAGACCCGGTTCACGCAGCGCGCGAATCGCGCCGCAAGGCTCTTCATGCCGTTCGCCAGCCGCCGCGCACCCGCCGCCTCGATCAGGAAGTGCGCGTGGTCGTCCTGGATCGAGTAGTGCGCCACCCGGAACCCTGGGC
>JAPOYV010000012.1 GCA_026706385.1 Gammaproteobacteria bacterium | reverse complement strand
CGATCATCACCGAATGGTGCGCCGGACATCCGCTTCACCCTCACTTCGCGTTGGAATCGGCTCTGTGCTTCACCCTCACCTCGCGTTGGACAGTACGGGGGGTTGCTCCTCGGTAGTGGTCAGTCAACACTGCCCACGCCACCGTCTTCTCACCCCAGTACGACGTAGAGCTGTAGGACGAAGGAACAGGCGACGGCCAGCGCGGTGGCCGATCCGACTGCCACGGTCCAGGCTTGCAGTCGGCGACTGAAGGCCTCGCGGATGTCCGCGCGGACTTCGTCGATCCGCGCGTTCACGGCGTCGAGGCGTTCCACCAGTTCGGTCCGGGCGGTCCGGACTTGCTCGCCGACATCGGCCTTGACCTCCGTCATGCGGCGCTCGAGTTTGTCCTCATTCTGCAGAAGTCGCGCGTCGACTTTCTCTTCGTTTTGCAGAAGCCGAGCGTCGACCTTCTCTTCGAACCGCACGAGGCGTGCGTCGACTTTTTCCTCGGATTGCTGAAGGCGCGCGTCGACCTTTTGCTCGGTTTGTTGGAGGCGCTCGTTCACCCTTTCCTCGAACCGCATGAGCCGCTCGTCTGCTTTTTCCTCGGATCGCACGAGCCGCTCGTCGATCTTCTCCTCGAACCGCACGAGCCGCTCGTCGGCCTTCTCCTCGGATCGCACGAGCCGCTCGTCGACTCTCTCTTCGAGTTTCTCGAAGCGCGCATGCACCCCCTGAATATCGCCCCGGAGGATCTCGAACATCTCAGTCATTTCCATTTGCTGTGTACCCTCTTGCCGGTTCGCCGGGTCTGGTCGCTCGGTGCTGGTTACTGCATCCTGCGGCTGCCCCGCCGTGCGCCTTTCCCGTGGCGCCGTTTTCGTGGCTGGTCCCAGCGGGGCCGAGACGGGACTCGTTCGTGGCGTTGCTGCTGCCGGCGCGCGTCCTTGGTCCTTGTTATTTCTTTTGTAATCATTGCCTTGCACGAGGCTTGTGTCAACGGAGAACGGGTGTACGAGGGACATCGTCAAGCCCTGCTCGGGGACTTCGCACACCTCTGTTCGGAACCCCGGGGCGAAGGTCCAGATACGCGTGGCACACGCACGCGTCGAAGTGCGCTAGGCGTGAATGCGGACGACGGGTTCGGTCGTCAGGGCAACCGGGTCGCGATCTGCCACGTGTTCCCCCAGCCGTCCGTCACCGCGGCGCGGCGATCGCCGTATGGCAAGTCGTTCGGTTCTTCGATGGATGTTGCGCCGGCCGCGATTGCACGTTGGTACGCCAAGTCGACGTCCTTGACGTAGACGTATAGAACCGACGTTGTCGCGGCGCGCACGGCGTCGCTGCTGACCATCACCACGGAGTCGCCGATCCACACCTCCGCCGGTGCGTCGCCCTCGGGCCGTGTGCACGAGGCGTCGAACCCGAGCTTAAGGAACTCGACCAGTGCGACGGGATCGCGGACGAACAACCGTGGCGTGACGGTGTGCCACCCCTCGGGTTTGAATCCACTCACGCCCCTAGCTCCCATATGCCTGCAGGTCCACGAAACGTCGGTAGGCACCGTTCGGGTTTGACATCAGTTCGGCATGGTTGCCGGTCTCGACGACGCGTCCCTGGTCGAGGTAGACGATACGGTCGGCGCGTTCGATGGTCGACAGCCGGTGTGCGATGACGATGGTCAGGCGGTCCTCGCGGGAGGCGGACAGGGAAACCAGCAAGGCCCGTTCGGTCTCGGGATCGAGGGCGGCGGTCGGTTCGTCCAGGATCAGGATCGGAGCGCCACGCAGAAGCCCGCGTGCGATCGAGAGGCGCTGCTTCTGGCCCGTCGACAACGCGCCGCCGCCGCGGCCGATTCTCGAGGCGAATCCATCGGGCATGGCGTGCACGAAGTCCAGAGCTCCGGCAAGGCGGCAGGCGGATTCCATGTCGGCGATTGCCGCCTCAGGGTTAGCGATACGAAGGTTCGCGGCGACCGTGTCGGTCAGCAGTTGGTGCTCCTGGAAGACGTAGGCGACAGCGCGTCGGAGCGCCGCCGTGTCCAAGTCGGCCAAGTCGACGCCGTTTAGGGTGATCCGGCCTTCGGTCGGGTGTAGGAATTTCGGCGTCATCTGGGCGAGCGTCGTCTTGCCGGCGCCGCTCGGCCCGACGATGGCCAAGGTCTGCCCGGTGCTTGCCTCGAAGCTGACCGCGTCGAGAGCCCGGCGTCCGTCCGGATAGCGGAACCCAACACCGTCGAAACGCAACATGAGCAGGTCGGACCACCGCAGTTCCGCCTTGGGCCGAGACGGCGCCGAGGGCTCCACCTCGTGATCCATAGAGAAGAACACCCGCCGGGCGGCCGCCGCGTTGTCCTGCTGGTCGATCCAGATGCGCCCGAACTGCATGGCGGTCTCGTAGAGCAGGCTGTACATGCGCAGCACCACCGGCGTATCGCCAAGGGTCAGGTCGCCCCGCACGATGCCGGTGAAGATCACCCAGAAGCCGGCGGTCGCGAAAACAAGGTGGACGTTCTCGGCGATCCACTCGACCGCGTTCGCCACCCAGACCAGCAGCAGGCTCTGGCGGAAGGACTCCCGGCTTGCCGTGGCGAACTGCTCGCGCTGCCGTTCGCTGCCGCCTAGGCTCTGCACCGCCGCCACGTTCCTAAAACCCTCCTCCAACTCGTCCGTGGTGGCGCTGCCCGAGGCGCGGCTTGCCTGGCTGACCCGCCGGGCCCAGCGGGCGAGGGGCGATGTCGCAACCAAGGTCAGGCCAACGGCGGAGAAGCCGATCCAGACCAGCTCCGGCGCGACGCCGCCGTAGACGGCGGTCAGGACCCAGAGATTCGCGCCGACGCTGACAACCATCGCCAGCGGACTCAGCGTCAGCGCGTGGCAGATCCCGGCGATGGACGGCGCGTCGTGCATCACCCGGAACATCGCATCGCCGGAGCGTTGCAGGTTGAGGCTCGTCAAGGGTTGGCGCGACAGCCGCGAGAACAGCACGCCGCGCACGTGATGGGTGATGCGCTGCGACAGGCGGATGGCGAGACACAGATCGAGCAGGCCGATGAGCCCATGCGCCGCGCTGGAACCGGCGCTGATCTTGTTCTCCGAGCGGGTCGCGACATCCGCACCCTCGGCCAAGTTCGCTTCGAGCAGGGTGTTGCCTGAATAGCCGACGAACAGGAACAGTACGGCCAGAACAGCGAGCGCGTAGACGGTGACCGTGAGCGGATCCATGCCGGTCGCGGAATCAAGGAAGCCGTGCATGAAGACGGGGTACAGGAGACCTTCGCCGCCGGGCGGGATCGCCTGCTGCATGACGCCGTGGTCGATCAGGACTTTCAGGAACCACGGCAGCGGCAAGCCCAGCCCGTAGATCAGCACCATCAGTCCCACGCGCGCCGCGAACAGACGGCGCTGGGGCCAGAGGTAGCCAAGCGCTCGCCTGAAGAGGCCGACGACGTCGCCGCCGGTCAGCGCAGTGCGGACGTCGAGGCGGTCATGGTAGATCTCAGCCATGGGGCGCCTCGGCGGTGGCGACGAGATCGCGGTAGGGACCTAAGCGCGTCATGAGTTCGTCGTGGGTTCCGGACTCCACCACGCCGCCGTCCGCGAGCACCGCGATCCGATCCGCCGTTCGGATCGTGGACATCCGATGCGTGATTACGATGACTACACGGCCCACGGCCCAGGTCCGCAAGTTCGCGAACACCTGCCGCTCCGTCTCCGCGTCCAGCGAAGCCGTCGGCTCGTCCAGCACCAGCACGGGTGCGCCGCGCACCAGCGCCCGGGCGATGGACAGCCGCTGCTTCTGCCCGGTCGACAGCAACGCGCCGCCGACGCCGAGCACGGTCTCGAACCCGTCGGGCAGCGCCTCGATGAACTGCGTCGCGCAGGCCACGTCGGTCGCTTCGCGAATCTCAGCGTCCGTTGTCGAGGGGGTCGCGTACCGCAGGTTGTCCGCGATGGAGGTGGGAAAGAGCACGTTCTCCTGCAAGGCGATGGCGACGTGTTCCCGGAGATCGGCGACGCGAACCGACCGCAAGTCGACGCCGTCGATGGCCACGCTCCCGTCGTCGGGGTCGAAAAGCCGCAGCAGCAGTGCCATCGCGGTGGACTTGCCTGTCCCGGACTCGCCGACGAGGGCAGTCACCTCGCCGGTCCGTGCAGCGAAATCGAAACTACGTAGTACCGGCAAGTCCGACGCGTAGCCGAAGCCCACGCCGCTGAACCGAACCCCTTCGCGCACTGCCGGAAAGTCCACCGGCTCGGCGGGATCGCTCACCTCGGGTTGCTGCGCCAATAGCCAGAACGCCCGACCGAGCCCCACCGCCATGTCCTGGGCGTAGCACCAGACCCGCACAAGCTCCTCGAAGTGCAGCGCGAACGCGCCGATCCGGCTGGCCCGCGCCTGGTGTACGGCCACGGTCCACTGCGTCACCGACATGCCGAACAGCACCAGCAGGGATGCACCGAAGACTGCGCCTTCCTCGAGAACGTACCGGGTCGCGAGGTAATCCGTGGCGAACAGGAGCAGTGCCAAGAGGTAGGAGACGACCACCTTCAGAGTCGCAAAGTCGCGTCTGAGCGCGAACGCCGTGTCGAGGGCCGTGGTGGATTCGTCGCGGAATCTCCTTAAGCTCGCGCCTTCGAAGCCGTACGCCTTGATCGCCTGAATCCCCTGGAAGGTCTCCTGGACGCGGGTGAAGAGCTCCGCATTGGCGCGCCGGGCGGCTTGGCTCCAGGTGCGCAGCCGCGGCGTCACCACCAGCGCCAAAGCCACGACCACGACGCCCGCGAGGAGCATCAGGAAGGCGAAGTACGGACTGAACAGCGTCGCGACCGCGATCTGCAACGCCATCATCGCGATCGCGATCACCGGCTGGACGACCACGTGGTCCACCACCGCCGTCACCATGGCGCTGTCCTGGAACACCCGGTAGATGCCGTCGCCGGCGGACGTACGCGAGTGGAACCGCAGGCTCAAGTCCTCGGCGTTGCGAACCATGGTGACGCGAAGGCCCTGGTTCACCCGCTGCAGGATCCACACCTTGTACATGGCGAGCAGCGTGAACGCGCTGGTCGTAGTCACGATGATCACGGCCGAGACGATGAGAAACCGAAACAGCACTTCGAGGCGCGCCGCTTCGCTCAAGGCCTCGACGCCCACGTAGCCGGGCTCCGGCAACAGCATCACGCCCGCCTGCATGGCCGAGAGCGGCTCCGCGCGACCAACGGAGTCCATCAGGACATCGAAGCCGAGAAAGCCGACCGCCGTGCCGAAGCCCAGCAGCAACAGGTTCAGGGCGAGGAGTGCGAGGAAGTGCCCGATCTGGGCGAAGAGATACGGCCAGGTCGCAACGTAGATGCGGCCGAGGCCCTTCAAGTCGAGGCGCAGCGCGTCGACCTCCGCCGTCATGGGTGCCTCGCTCACGAGGTCGACGGGCCTTGTCGCGTGGTGCTATCGGTGCGCGGACGGCCACGTCCGCATCCTCGCCGCGCGGAAGACAAATACGGGGCCAAAGGCGACGCTGCTACCGCGCAACCCTAGGTCTGCCGTCGGACGGGGCAGAACCCAGCGCGTCGGCGTCACTTGGCGGTTGACCTCCCTCGCGCCGGAGGATGCGCAGGGCCGGCTCCAAGTCCGCCGCGTCGCGCCGCCCCGCGAAGAACTCGGCGGTGCGCATGGCGGACACCTTCTCGGCCACTGCCATGGCGACGAACTGATTCATGCTGGTTCCTTCGGCCTGACTGATCTCCGCCACGGCCGCCTTGAGCGAAGTCGGCAACCGCAATGGGTAGGTACTCGTCCGCTTCATAGTCGAATCCTCAGCAATGCCTCGTGTGGCGCCAGTAGTTCGATGCCGAAACGGCCAGGCGCGTCATAGTCGCGCCGCTTGAACGTCACCAACGCGTCTGCTTGGTCGTTGATCGCAGTCTCAAGCACCATCTCGTCCGCCGGGTCGCGAAGCTGCGGGTGCCAGCACATGGGTCGCGACGTCTCCGTCGATGACGAAACCGCGTCCGGCAACCGGGTCGGGCCAATAGACCGCGTATTCACAAGGACGTCGGTCGCGACGAGTCCAGCCGCACGGATCTCTTGGCCAGCGACGTTGTTCCTCCAAGTGCGCCATGTGGCACTCCTTATTCAAGGATAGTGCATAGCCTTGAACAAGGGTGGTGGCAATTCACGGTTCGGTCCACGTGGTTTGAGGATTCCGTCGGGCTCAGCGTCGTGTTGTCGCGGCTGAGCCTGGCCGCTTGAGAAGCCGGCGTTGCGGCCGACCCGGCCGGCGCAGGCCACGGTGATCGTCGCACAATGCGATACGATTGACCGTCGTCGCGTCCGACCGGACAGTCCTTGGTGGAGAACAACGTGCTGGCCGATTACGTCGAGCAATTCAAGAGATTCAGGGTGTTCAAGGCCAGAGGCGTGGAGAAGGTGCACAAGCCTTGCATGCTGCTCGCGGTGATCGATCTGGGTGAGCGCGGTGCGTTGACCGACAACAGGGTTCGCTACGAGGAAACGTTGGATGGGTTCCGCGAATACGCGGAGGCCCTCCGACCCGACGAGGGCCTGGAACCCCACTTCCCGTTCTACCACCTGCGAACGTCGGCGTTTTGGTCACCGGACCCGGACGACACGGTCGTGCCACGGCATAGTGCAATGATGGGGAGGTCAGCAGTGCTAGATGCAGAACTTCGCCGCCTCATTTGCAAGGACGCCGATGCTCGTTTCGAGCTGCGTCAGGCCCTGATCGAACGTTGGTTCCCAAACGAGCACGCTGTGGTTCACGAAGTCATCGAACGGCGTCGGTTGGCTAACCAATATGAGAGTGGGCTTAGAGCGGCCGATGAACCGTTGAGCGCGGAGGATGTGCCTGATAGTGCTCGCAGCCGGACGTTTCGGCGGTTGGTGCTTGAAGCGTACGACTATCGGTGCGCGGCCACCGGATGGCGGATTCTACTGCCCGGGCCACGAGCGATCGTGGAAGCCGCCCATCTGGTCCCGTGGGCCGATTCGCACGATGATAGACCGTCGAACGGCATAGCACTCACGCCAACCTATCATCGAGCGTTGGATTGGCATCTCATTGCGCCAGGGCCGGACCTAAGGTGGCACGTCTCAGACGCTTTGGATGAGCGCATACCCGACAATCAGGCTCTCCTTGCACTTGCGGGCAAGAGCGTGATTCATGGTGAGCGCCACCGACCGGCACGCGAAGCACTGGAGTGGCGTTACGCTCATCTGTTGAATGGCGGCTAGTTGTTGTCACCCCTGCCGCGCTTGAGCTGAGAGCAATTGAGACGTCCTAACCGGAACGTTCGTAACACCGCCCGCCGCTCCGCTAACTTGAACTCACGTCCACTTGGCGTCCTTTGTAGTACCGAACGAGCCAGCCTGAGCGAGGAAATTTCCTGATGCACATACCACCTTGGACGATCTTAGCCGGATTCGGCTCGCTCAGCCGCCGTGAGTTGAGCGACCTGCTGGCGGTCTTCGAGGACACGACGTTATTCAACGTAGTCGCCAGTCGCGTGAAGGATCTTGCCGGGAGGGTTGGGACAGGGGAAGACGCCGTAGCCGACGGGTCATTTCGGCGCTTGTTGAAGGAGGGGTCCGATCGAGTGTTCGAGTCCGACCGCACTGAGGCGTTGTTGCGTCTGAAGCTCTGGCACAGGACGCGCGCGTCGCTCGATCTTAAACCAGCGATTCCGCTTGCAATGAGGACAGCCAACCAGAGTGGGACCGCACTAGATCCGCTTCTGCCGCCATCGAAAGCAGGCTGGCGTACTCCACGCCTTGGGCGATCGCTCTCCTGCCATCCCGCAGTTCGGCATTGACAAGCCGCTTCACCTCGACGACGACCACGTCGCCATGGTCGGTAACGATCACGACGTCTGGTCTCCGCGCGGATCCTCCGAACGAGAGGACCGGCTGGGCGTAGACGGCCATCTGGCCTTGAAGCAACTCCAGCGGATCGATGACCAGCGCCTTTGGGTAGGCGACTATGGCGTTTTCGAGGTCTGATTCCTTTAAGCCGAGTTCATCGAGAGGGTGATAGCGCCAAAGCGAAAAATCGCCTTCCGCGCCTTGAATCACGATGCTGGTCATCGCGGTGGTCTCTGACAAAGGACGCTCCTCGTATGTGATGCAAACCAGTGTGCAGTGTATGGCGTCACCAGGGCGGATTTGATCGCAGCCGGAGACGGAAACCGACGTGCAGACAGCGCCAGGTCGCCGCGTTGACAGGAACGTACGCGGTTCCCGATCTGCTTCATGGCCGAGTTCCCAGGCTTTTCCGGACGGCGCATCCCCGGGCGATGTCATGGACGCCGTTGAGGCGAGGATCCCGGCCTGGACCCGGGTTTCGGGAAATCCTTTGCGTGGGCTATCCGAAAGACGGGTCCCGCATGCCCCAGTCTCGCTGATGAACCAGTTGCTCGAACGAAGCTACATCTTGCTGTTTCGCTACGAGAGTTCCGCCCGGATGCTGACCTGAAGGACGGTGAGCTCGTCTCAGCATGGCTCTCGGGCTGACTCGAGTGTTCGGCCGAATCAGGTGTCGGGATTGAAAGGGACAGTAGCCGCGCTTATCCGGCTGCTCAACTCCCACACAGATCTGACGAGGTCGGCGTTTCCCGACTGTTCCTCCTCGGTTTCACGGCGCAGTTCCCGCATCAGTGACTCACGATCCCCGAAGCACCTGATCGTCTCGGATCTTGACCCGTAACTGGCCCTCGCCTTGACTGGTTCGGTACCGGCGAAAACAAGAGCGCCGCGGACATCGCTCCCAGGCGCCCACTTACGCACTCCCTCGACGTTACGCGCTACTCGCCGAAGGGCCGTCGCGAAGGCCTTCTTCGGCAGTCGTCCGCTCTTGGTTTCGACGACCCACAGCCGTGCGGGTGTTGCGACCAGGTGGTCAATGTCGCCTTCCGACGCGATGGACGTCACCCCGTGCGCCACGGCGCAGCCCGTACGGGTGAGCGCGTACTCGATGGCTTCCCCGACCTTCTCTTCCGCTCTGGCGCCTGCCCGCATGTGGCTGAGTCGCCACCCACGGAACGCCTTCGAGGCAGCGATCACGATGAATACCGTTCCCCTGCGACCAGCAACCAAACCGGTGCCCCGGCTAGCTGTGCGGGAATGCACAGCAACCACCCGAGTCCCAGTGCCGTGAACATCCCTCCCGCGATCACACGATCCATCAGCTGGTCGCGCAACCACTCCCCCGCGATGCGCCTCATTTTGCTCATTCTCCTGCTTTCAAGACGTTGGATTCTCGATGGGGCTCTTGTTACGGACAAGCCCTACGACATGGAAAGCGAAACCGTGGCGTTCATGCCGCAAGCACCTTTGATCGGTGCCCTTGGTTGTGCGTGAGCGCTTACTGGATCGTAATGCCGATCGAAAGTCGAACTCAGGTTCGCCATTTCGCGACAGGGAACTTAGCTATGCTCCCGTCGCTGACCGAACGGAATCTCCATGCCCGACCACAAACCGCTGCCTTCCGACCCCGACCTCAGAACGTTCAGAAACCAGGCCCAAGCCCTCCTGAACGACCAAGCATCAAAGGACGACGGCGCTACCTTCTCCGTCGCCGACGCCCGCAACCACGTCGCCCGCGAGTACGGCTTCGACGACTGGGACGCGCTGCGCACGGAGATCGAACCGGCCTCGACGCACACGGCACGCAGCAGCAGCTACGCCACCGCGTTGCCGCCCGACCACGAGTTCTTCAAGGCCGTCGCGGGGCTCGATCTCGACCGCGTCCGCGAACTCTTGAGTCAGGATCCCTCGCTCGTGAACGCGGACGTCAGGGGCATTGCCTCCATCCGGCCCCACTGGGGATGGGGGCCACCCGGTGGCAATCCTCCCGAGGGTCAGACGAGCCGTGCGATCCACTATGCCGCCTACGACCACGCCGACCTCCTGCGCCTGCTGATCGAGTACGGTGCCGACGTCGACGCGTACGGTTACGAGCCCAACCACCAGTGGGCGCCTCCGCTGGTTTTGGCGTGCTGGGAGGGATCCCGGGAGACCGTTCGGATCCTGCTCGAAGCGGGCGCCAACCCCAACCTGCCTGCCATCCACGGGGGCTCGCCCCTCCACTCCGCCATCGGCCACTGGGACCCGTGGAAGATCGAGATGCTCCTGCGCCATGGGGCGAGGCACGACATCTTCACCGCGGCGGTGGTCGGCGACCTCGAGGAGGTCAAGCGACACTTGAACGACGGGGAGTTTCTGCTCAGCCGGCGGGACCTGTACCGCAACCGCACCGCGCTGGAGTGGGCCGCCTTCCGCCGGCAGGAGGAAGTGGGCGAGTACCTCATCGAGCGGGGCGCGGAGGTCACTCCGCAGGTGCTCATCTGCCTAGGCATGCTCGACGAGATCAAGGAACGCGTCGCGGAGGACCCGGACTTCGTCAACCGCCGGATCGGCGCCGAGTGGTCCGACCCGCCGGTGCTTTGGGCGGTCCGTTCCGGTCAACTCGACGTGTTGAAGTTCCTCTTGTCGGCGGGCGCGGATCCGAACGGACTAGGAACCTGGGACCAGATGGCCTTGCCGCTCACGGTCGACCTTCCTGTCGAAACATCGCTCACGGCGGCCAAAGTGCTCATCGACGCCGGGGCGGATGTCGAACCCGCTCGCGAGACTGGGCGGACGCACCTTGGTGAGTTCACCACCAAGGGGAGAATCGAAGTCGCCGATCTGCTCGTTCGGCATGGCGCGGACGTCAACCGTAAGAACAGGTTGGGGCGGACGCCGCTGCAGGCGTTGATCTATCCCCCGTCCTGGGTAGAGCGCTACGGCGACCCTCTCATCGGCGTCCGGTTCCTCTTGTCCCACGGCGCGGAGATCAACGCACTCTCGGACGACGACAGGACGGCACTCGACATCGCCATCGCCCAGAAGAACGACGCCGTTGCGGCCTACCTGAAGGACAGGGGAGGCCTGCGCGCCACAGACCTGGCCTGACGTGACGAAGGCGAAGCCCGGCCAATAGGCGAGACGGCCATTGCAGACGCGCTGTGGTACGGCGTCAGCGGTGGCGCTGTTTGCGGGCAAGCTCTGCTAACTTACATCCCGCGAAGGGTCTCAACCTCGTCCCGAGTTGCCATCGGCACGGCCGGTCCCGGATGCGAGCTGACGACCGAGTCCGATACCTATCCCTCGGCGTCGCCGCGCCGGCGCCGGAGCACCACGTACAGCGCGGCCACCCCGAGCAACAGAACGCCGGCAATCGCCGGGGCACGCCAGTCCCCGGCCCCGACGCGGGCTCCGAACATGACGACGCAGACGACGGCGCCGAGCGCGGGCACCGCGATCGGCAGTTCGAAACCACCCCGAGGCTCGTCGGGCCGCAGCTTCAGAACCACCAGCGCGCTGTTCACCACCAGGAACACCAACAGCAGCAACAGCACGGTCGCCGAGGCCAGTTCCGAGATGTCGCCCGCCAGGATCAGGATCGCGATCAGCGCGAAGATCAGCCCGATCGCGACATGCGGCGTGCGGCGCACCGGATGGACTCTCGCGAGCACGGGCGGCAAGTGGCCGTCGCGCGCCATGCCGAAGAAGAGGCGCGACGTGGTGATGTAGTTGATGAGCCCCGTGTTGGCGACCGCGAACACCGTGATGACGATGAACACCCACGCCGGGAACCAGGGTGCCGCGCGCGCGACGACTTCGGCCAGCGGCGCGTTGGCCTCGGCCAAGTCCTGCCACGGCACGACCGAGACGGCGCTGATCGCCACGCTCATGTAGATGACGACGGTCAGGACGAGCGCCATCACGAGGCCGAGCGGCAGGTTGCGGCGCGGGTTCTTCAACTCCTCGGCGACGTTGAGCGTGTCCTCGAAACCGATGAAGGCGTAGAAGGTCAGCACGATGCCCTGCGCCAGGAACACCAGCGGAAGCCCCGCTTCGGTTTCGGGCCGCGCGGGAAACTCCAGCAGGTTCGTCGAGCCCCAGTAAGGCAGGCTCACGGCGATCACCAGCAGCAGTCCCCCCGCTTCCATGAGCGTGAGGGCGACATTGGCCCACATCGACTCGCGGATGCCGCGATAGGCGATCGCGCCCACGACGGCCACGTAGACGAACGCCAACGCCCCGGTGGGCAGGCCCTCGAAGGCGGGCAGGGCCTGCAGATTCTCTCCGACTACGCGCGCGCCGGCGGCGATCGAGGTCAGACCGGAGCAAGCCACGGTCAGGCCGACGACGTGGGTTAGCAGGCTGCGCCGATAGGCGCGCTGCGTGATGTAGGCGGCGCCGCCCGCACGTGGATAACGGGAGCCAAGCGAAGCGTAGGACAGTCCCGTCAGTCCCGCTGCGACCAGCGACAGCGCGAAAGCCAGCCAGATGGCCGACCCCATCTCGCCGGCGACTTGTCCGATCAGGCCGTAGATGCCGGCGCCCAGCATGCCCCCGGCGCCGTAGAGCGTCATCTGCCACAGGCTGATGCTGCGC
>JAPOYV010000038.1 GCA_026706385.1 Gammaproteobacteria bacterium | reverse complement strand
TCCTGGAAGCCGCCCATGCCGTTCTGGTAGACCGGCGAAGCGCCGCCGATCAGGATCATCGGCCAGCAGTTCTGCTTGGCGTTGGCGAGGCCCGCGAAGGCGTGGATGACGCCGGGGCCGGATACGGTGAGGCAGGCTTGGGGGCGGCCCGTGAGGTAGCCGGCCGCGTGGGCGGCGTAGCTGGCCGCCTGTTCGTTGCGCATACCGATGTACGTGATGCCGGCCTTCTGTGCTTCCGCGGCCACGCCCTGGACCGGGAAGCCCACGATCCCGAACATGTAGTCGACGCCCTGTTGCTTGAGACTGCGCGCCATGAGCTGGGCGCCGTTGATCGTTGCCATGAATCCTCCCCCTGGAGAAACGAGCTTGGGTTGCGAAACCGCCTAACCTATCGCGCCGGGACACCAAGACTCAAGTGCTATATTCGCACCCGCGCCCCGCCGTTCCGCGCGGGCGGCGGCCGTGGCTGGGCTCAGCCCGAGGACCCGGTGGACGGGACGACATACCTTTACTTCGCCTACGGTTCGAACATGTCGACGGCCCGTTTGACCGCCAGGACACCGTCGGCGCGAGTCGTCGGACGGGGTCGGCTGCCCGGGCATGCGTTGCGTTGGCACAAGCTGGGTCGAGACGGATCGGGCAAGTGCGACGTGGTCGTTGCCGGGGCGGAATCGGCCGCGGTTGTGTGGGGCGTCCTGTACCGGATCGATCGCGCGGAGAAAGCCGATCTCGATCGGATCGAGGGCTTGGGCGTTGGCTACGACGAATACGAGGTCGTGGTCTCGACACAAGCCGGCGAAATGGCGGCGTCAACGTATCGGGCGCGCCCCGGAGCCGTGGATCCGGCGCTACGGCCGCGACGGTGGTACAAGGCGCACGTCCTGGCTGGCGCGCGTGAGCACGGCTTGCCAGCTCCCTACATCGAGATGATCGAAGGGGTCGAGGCTGCGCCGTGAGACCTTACGCTTGGGTGGTCCTCGCGTTTGCGACCGTTGGCGCGCTGGCGGCCGAGCGCTACGACGAGGAAATGACGGTGACCGCGGAACGTCTGCAGCCGGACGAGATTCCCACCCCGCGTTACATCGTCGACACCTACAACGCCGTGCGGGAACGCGCGCGCCTCTACTCGGCGGGGCGTTACAAGGAGGCGCTGCCGCACTTGTTGGTCGCGGCTCGGCGGGGCTTCAAGTGGGCGCAGGCCCGGGCCGGTGACATCTATCTGCACGGGCGTGGCGGCGCGCCGAAGAGCATCGACCGGGGCGTCGCGTGGCTTGGCGTTGCCGCGACGCCGCAATCCACCAACGCGATCCGGAGCTATTTCAAGACGGTCTGGGCCGAGGTTCAGCCGGAGCACGCACCACGACTGGCGGAGTTGGTTGAGACCTACGAGTTGAGGTTCGGGCAGGCCAGCCATGTGGACTGCGATCTGGCCGGTGGCGAGAGCAACGCCCGCAGCCTGCGAATCAAGCGACTGCGCTGCCGGTTCCGCCACGAGGCGACCGTGTGTCGGTCCATGGGCCCGGGGCTGTCCACGGGCGAAATCGACCTAGCCGCGGGTTCGAGCGGCGAAACCTACACGTTCCAATGGAACTGCCCCCCGATCCGGGGAGGAAGTTCGACGCGGACCCGGCCGTGAGCTTATCGGCGTACCGTCAAAGGCGGATGCCCACGCTGACGGCGGCGGAGGTGGTCTCAAAAGTGTCGAAGTCGATGCCGGTGTCGTCCTGTGGGCCGTCGCCCCGGAACCAGGACACCTTGCCGCCCACGTAGAACATCGGCGTTAAGTCGAACCGGAAGCCGGCGTGCAGCAGCAGACCCGTCTCGTACTGCTTGGCGTTCTCGACGAGCAGCACCCCGTAACCCGCCCCGACGTAGGGCGTGAAGCCGGACAGGTCGAGATCGACGAACGCGTTGCCCGAGAGGATCGCCGTACGGTGGCTGAAGTTCAGGCCGAGATCAGCCAACGCGTCGCTGCCGAGCGGGGAACCGTCGGGCGTTTCCGGCACGTCGACCCCGTTGATGGCGAGGTTGGCCGCCAGCACGGCGTTCTTGACGTCGGGTTCGAACACGTCAAGGGCGCCGCTGATCCGCAGCGATGTGCCAAACACGCCCTCGACACCGACTTCCGCGCCGAGCAGGAAGGTGTTGTCGTAGCTCACGTTCCCGCTCGCCGTCCCGGTGAGGCGTGCGAAGCCGATCGCCGAGTCGATGTCGCCTTGGCCGGCAAGGTCCTGGAGCTTCAGGAAGCCGCCTCGACCTTCAATGTAGGTGCCGCCGGCGTACGCCGACAGGCTCGACAGCAGGAGCAGTGACGTTATCGCTCGCCTGAGTACGGAGCGAGCGCGCTGGGAAACGTGCGATAGGGAAGCCATCCATGCGTCCTCGGATTACGCCGTCCATGGGCAATCGGGTAGGTATTCTATGCGAAGCGCCATGGCCCTTGCCGCCGATAGGAAGCCCTTGCTCGTGTAGAATCCTCTAGGCCTCTCGTGGACACGATCTTGATGGCGCTGGACATCGACATCACCTATCAAACCCGAACCTACCGCGACCTTGCGAGCGCAACGCTGGCGGAGCTCGCGGTCCTTCGCGGCGAAGGTCGATTCGCATCGAACGGGGCCTTGGTGGTGGAAACCGGCAGCCGCACCGGTCGGTCGCCGAAGGATCGGTTCATCGTGCGCGAGCCGGGGACCGAGACGCAGATCGACTGGGGCCCGGTGAATCAACCCGTGGAGAAACGGGTCTTCGAGGCGCTCTGGTCCCGCGTCGAGGGCTACATGACGGAACGTGACGCCTTTGCGGCGACGCTCCATGTCGGCGAGCACCCCGAGCACTACCTGCCGATCAACGTCACGACGGAATACGCATGGCATGCGTTGTTTGCCAAGGCGCTCTTCATCACGCCCGACAACTTCAACCCGGCCGGCAAGCCGCTTTGGGAAGTGCTGAACGCGCCGGGGTACGTCTGCAACCCCGCGCGCGACGGCACCGCCTCCGATGCCACGGTGATGATCGACTTTGCCGGTCGCCGCGTGCTGCTCGCGGGTTTGCGCTACGCGGGCGAGATGAAAAAGGCGATGTTCGGCGTGCAGAACTACCTTCTTCCGGACGGCGACGTGTTGCCGATGCACTGCTCGGCGAACGCGGGCGCCAACGGCGACGTCACCTTGTTCTTCGGCCTGTCGGGCACCGGCAAGACGACGCTCTCGGCGGATCCGGATCGACTGTTGATCGGAGACGATGAACACGGCTGGGGCAAGGGCACGGTTTTCAACCTCGAGGGCGGTTGCTACGCGAAGTGCATCGACCTGAGCCGCGACAATGAACCGGTGATCTTTGACGCGATTCGCTTCGGCGCGATCGTCGAGAACGTGGTGATCGACGCCGACACGCGCGAACCGGACTACCGGGACGGATCGCTGACCGAGAACACGCGCGCGTGCTATCCGCGGACGAACATCGAGGCCAAGGTGCCCGAGAACCGTGCCGGCGAGCCGAATGCGGTGGTTTTCCTGACCTGCGATGTCAGCGGCGTGCTGCCGCCCGTGTCGCTGCTGTCGAAGGAAGCGGCGGCCTACCACTTCCTTTCCGGCTACACGGCCGCCGTAGGATCGACGGTGGTGGGGTCCACCGAGGCCTACTCGGCGACCTTTTCGGCGTGTTTCGGGGCGGCCTTCTTCCCGCGGCCGGCCGGGGTGTACGCCGAGTTGCTGATGGAACGCATCGAGGCCTTCGATTCGCGCGTCTTCCTGGTCAACACGGGTTGGACCGGCGGCGGCTACGGCGTCGGTGAGCGATTCGACATCGCGACGACGCGGGCGATCATCCACGCCGTGCAGTCGGGTCGGCTCGCCGATGTCGCGACGACGCATCTCGAAGGCCTGAATCTCGATATCCCGGTTCACGCGCCGGGCGTGGACGACCACCTGCTCAATCCGCGCAACACCTGGGCGGATCCGGCGGCCTACGATCAAGCGCGCGACGCCTTGGCGGCCAAGTTCATCGCCAATTTCGAACGCTTCGAGGTGGCACAAGCCATTGTCGACGCCGGTCCGCGACGTCGTAACCCCGGCAGGTAGCCACGCCATGACGGGTCGCCCTGAATCGCTCGCGGGCGCCTTGGCGCTCGTTCGTGGGCGCCCGGAACTTGGCGCGCTGCGGCGCGGCATCGAGAAAGAAAGCCTGCGCGTTACGCCGTCCGGTGCGCTGGCGGTAACGCCGCACCCGCCGGGCTTGGGTTCGCCGCTCACCCACCCGCACATCACGACGGACTTCAGCGAGGCGCAACTCGAACTGATCACGGCGGTGCACGCCAGTGCCGAGGACGTGCTCGGGGAACTCGCGGACATCCATCGTTTCGTCCATGCCAACGTCGGCGACGAGTTGCTGTGGGCGGCGAGCATGCCGTGCATCCTCGGGCCGGAGGCCGAGATTCCCGTGGCCCGTTTCGGGTCGTCCAATGCCGGGCGCTCCAAGACGGTCTACCGCATGGGCTTGAGCTACCGCTATGGGCGGCTGATGCAGACCATCAGCGGCATCCACTACAACTTCTCGGTTCCCGAAACGCTCATGGCCGTGCTCGCAGGCGACCGCACCGCCGCCGCCGATTTCGCGACCGAGCGATATTTCGCCCTGATCCGCAACTTCCGCCGCTACTCCTGGCTGCTGATCTACCTCTTCGGGGCGTCGCCCGCGGTGTGCAAATCCTTCCTCCGCCGTGCCGATGCGGATCGCGTGCCAGCGACGCGCCTCGAGGTCTGGGACGAGGGTACGCTGCACCTTCCCCACGCGACGTCGTTGCGCATGGGACGTTTGGGTTACCAAAGCGATGCCCAGTCGTCGTTGCACATCTCCTACAACGGCTTGGCGCAATACGCGGCGACGATGCGCGATGCTCTGACCAAGCCCTTCCCGCCGTTCGAGGCCATCGGCGTGCAGGTCGACGGCGAATACCGGCAGCTCTCCACCGCCCTCCTGCAGATCGAGAACGAGTTCTACGGCACCATCCGCCCCAAGCGACGCGTGCGTTCCGGCGAGAGACCGCTCGATGCCCTACACGACCGTGGTGTGGAGTACGTCGAAGTGCGCTGCATGGATCTTGACCCGTTCCAGCCGCTCGGCATCGATGCCGTGACCTGCCGGTTCCTGGACGTCTTCCTCTTGTACTGCCTGCTCGCCGAAAGCCCGCCGGACAGCCGCAGGGAGTCGGAGGCGATGCTGGCCAACCAGACCACGATCGTGGAACGGGGTCGCGAGCCCGGCCTGAAACTGGCCGCCGGCAACGGAAAGGTGCCGGCGGCGCGCTGGGCGTCGGAACTCCTCGATCACTGTGCCCAGGTCGCGGTCGAAATCGATGCCGTGACGGGCAACGGCGACCACGGCGCGGCGGTGGCCGCGCAGCGGCGCAAGGTTCTGGAGCCGTCGTCAACGCCGTCGGCCCGTGTCCTTTCGAGCTTGCGCGAACTCAAGCTGCCGTTTGCACGATTTGCCATGCAGCGGTCGAGTGCGCATCGAGCGGCATTCACGGAGCCGCCATTGACCGCGGAACGGCGTGCGGAGTTGACCGCGATGAGCGAGGCCTCGCTGGCGGAGCAAGCGCGTCTCGAGGCGGCGGACAGCGTGCCCTTCGACGAGTATCTGGCCCGTTACCTGAAGCTTGCGTACGATGCTTAGCATCCGCGTCGGCATACCTCGCCGTTGAACTTCCTCGCCCACTGCACATTGGCCCAGCCGGGCGACGGGTTCATCGCGGGCGGCGTGCTTGGCGACTTCGTCAAGGGGTTGATCCCGGAATCAATGCCTCCCGACCTGCGCGCCGGGATTCGGCTGCACCGCCGGATCGACTCGTACTCCAATCGTCTGCCGGAGATGAAGGTCAGCGTGGCGCGGTTCGACCCTGCCTTGCGCCGTCCGGCCCCGGTGCTGCTCGACATCCTCGCCGATCACTGCCTGACCCTGACCTGGGGCTGCTATGCGGACCAGGACTTGGCCGCCTTTACGGCTCGTGTCTACGACGCGATCGAGACGTACCGGGACTGGATTCCAGCGCGGGGCCGGGACTTCGTCTCACGCATGGTGGAAACCGATCTGCTGGCGCGCTACGGCGACCGCCAAGTGATTGAGCGGGCCATGGCGCATGTGCTCGGGCGGCTGCGCCTCGACCATCTTCGCGACCGCCTGCAGCCGTCGCTCGAGTCGGACCTGCCGGCGTTCATCGACGACTTTCGCGTCTACTTCCCTTTGTTGGGAGCTTTCGCGGCCGCTGAGCGTGCCGACTGTTCCCGCTAGCGGACCACCTTGACGTAGTCGCCGGCGGTCGGTTCGCCGTTCGGGTAGTCCGCGTTCAGGAGCCTGAGTGTTTCGACCGGGTACTGCTTGATCGACGTTCGCCCAGCGAGGTCGGCGTAGCTTTGGTCCGGCTCGGCAACGATGACCTCGATGCGGCGGTTGTTGGCGAGTTTGACGTCCTCGGGCGTCATCTGGCGCAGCCCCTCGACGGTCGTCATGAACTGCTCGCGGAAGCGTTCGGGATCGCCCTTGGGCCCGCACTCGCCGCGAAACACGTACACGTCGCGGTTGCGATACAACACGGCGATCAACCCGACCTGGGTGTCGGATTCGCCGACGTCGATCTCGCCGAGGAAGGCCTCGTCACCGTTGATCTCGGTCTCCTCGCCGCTGACGTCGTCACGCATGAGCACGTCGGTGACGTACTCCTCCGGGGACTTGCGGCGAACCGGCTCCTGTTTGGTGAACGTGATCGACGCCTCGGCTTTGCCTCCCGGCGCCTGCCCGATGACCTGCGAGCCCGGCGTGGCGACGCTCCAACCCTCGGGGAACGGCAGCACGATGCGCAGTCCGCCGTGCAGGAACGTCTCGTCCTTGACCAGGCCGCCGGCCGCTTCGTCGCCGAAGGTCAGCCCGTTGATCGCCTCCCAGAAGTCGCCCACGGGCTCGGCGAGTTCGCTGGCCGAGACGCTGTAGGCGTGGTTCACGGCTTCGTGCAAGCGCTTGTCGTTCTTCGGATGGGAGCGGAACAGACCGTGGTAGCTGGTCGGAGCCTTGCTGACCTGCTTGGCGAACGTCTGCTGGTCCTTGAGCACCCAAACCGACGCGATGATCGCCTGCGGATCGTAGCCCGCCCGCGCCATGTATTCGCCGCCCAATCGGTCCGCCTCCAGTTCCATTTCCCGACCGTAGCCGGAGACCAGGATCGTGGTGAACGGATCGGCCACGTCGCGCATCAACTCGCCGCGGCCCGTGGCGATGGCGCTGATCAGGCCGATCGACTTGCCGGTCAGCTCGGTGATCCGGCGCTTGCGCATGTGCCGGGCGACGACGTGCCCGATCTCGTGGCCGACCACCGCGGCCAACTCGTCCTCTGACTGCAGGAACGCGAGCAGACCCCGGCTGACGAAGATGTAGGCGTCGCCGGTCGCAAAGGCGTTGACCTGGTCGCTGTCGAGGACGTTGAAGTGGTATTCCTTGCCGGCGTCCGGGGTGTGCGCGAGCAGTCGTTCGCCGATGTTGCGCACGTATTGCTGCAGGCGTTCGTCCTGATAGAGCTGGTTGTTCTCGGTGAGTTCCTTGAGCATCTTCGAGCCGGGTCCCGCGTGGCCCAGCGATGCTAAGAGGACGGCAGTGAGGATGACCGGTGCGGGCCGCATTTTGACAACCCTCGAACGCTCTTCAGACCAAGGCTAACACCGATTTAGACGGTGCCGACGTGATTTCGTTCGCTTGACCGAAACCACGGAATCGGTGGCTGTTCAGACGTTCCTGGACACGTTGCCGAAGCGCCGTCGGAAACGTTCCACGCGGCCGCCGGTGTCCATGATCTTCTGCGTACCCGTATAGAAGGGGTGGCACGCGGAGCACACTTCGAGGTGAATGTCGCGGCCGAGCGTGGACCGGGTCTCGATCACGTTGCCGCAACTGCATCGCGCAGTGATCGTCGTGTATTCGGGATGAATGTCTGGCTTCACGGACGTGCGCCTTGAGGGGCGATTTCGGGCGCGCGAGTGTAGAGCGGCGAGGGGCGATTGCGCAAGGGGCGGGTAAGCGGACAGACTAATCGGCGACGTCTCGCCCAAGCGCGCCCGAAGTGAATGCCAACGCCGTTGTCGAAGTCGCCGTCCCGCGGCCGCTCCGGACGACCTTCGATTACATCGTCCCGACCACCATGGCCGTGCCGCCGGTGGGCGCTCGCGTTCGGGTGCCTTTCGGTGCGGCAACCGTTGTCGGCGTCGTGGCTGGCCGCTCGGGCGCCTTCGACCGGGCACAGAAGGAAATCGAGGACGTGCTCGACGAGAGCCCGCTCCTGCCGGCCGACCTGACGGACTTGGCGCGATGGCTCGCCCGCTACTACCACCATCCGATCGGCGACGTGTTCGCGACGCTGCTGCCTGTGAAGGCGCGACGCGGTTCGCCGGCCACCTTGATGGAAGAGGTGGTCTGGCACTGGACTGGATCGGAGGAGGACGGACGACTGGCCCGTGCGCCGCGTCAGCGGGAGGCTTTCGAGCGACTCCGGAACCTGGGGAGTGCATTTGACTCCGAACTCGCCGCTTTGGGGCTCGAGCGGCGCCATCTCGCCGCCCTCGCGGACAAGGGCCTCGCCCGCAGCGCGATCCTGTCGCCACGCTATGCAGTGCCGGCGACGTGGACGCACCAGTTGACCGCGGAGCAGGCCGCGGCGGTCGCCACGATCACGGCGACGCTCGACACGCCGAGAACGCATCTCCTCGATGGTGTGACCGGGAGCGGGAAGACCGAGGTCTACCTCCGGGTCATCGCCGAGGTCTTGCGCGCCGGGGGTCAGGCGCTGGTGCTGGTGCCTGAGATCGCCCTGACGCCGCAGACGACCGCTCGGTTCAAGGCCTGCTTTGGTGCTGCGGCGACGCTGCATTCGGGGAACACGGATGCCCAGCGGTTCGACGTCTGGCTGAAGTGCGCGCAAGGCATCCACAAGGTGTTGATCGGTACGCGCTCGGCGGTGCTCGCGCCGTTCGAGAACCTCCGGCTGATCGTGGTGGACGAGGAACACGACGGGTCGTTCAAGCAGGGCGACGGTCTGCGCTACTCCGCCCGGGACCTCGCGGTCAAGCGCGGCCAGATGCTCAAGATCCCGGTGGTGCTCGGCAGCGCGACGCCATCGCTGGAGTCGTTGGAAAACGCCCGTCGCGGCCGCTACGAACGTTCTCGGCTGCCGTCCCGCGCCGGGGGTGCATCGATGCCCGCCATGCGGATCGTTGACGTGCGAGGCACGCGCCTGGACCGGGGCTTCAGCGAGGCCTTGCATGGCGCGATCGGCCGGCACCTGGACGCGGGTGGCCAAGTGCTGGTGTTCATCAATCGGCGCGGCTTCGCGCCGGTCCTGCTGTGTTCGACCTGCGCGTGGCATGCCGCCTGCGAACACTGCGACGCCAAGCTCACCTTGCATCGGCGACCGGACCGTCTGCGCTGCCATCACTGCGGGTACAGTCGTCTGCCACCGCGGACCTGCCCGGCGTGCGGGGCGAGCGCCTTGGTCCACGTCGGCACCGGCACGCAGCGCGCGGAAGAGGCGCTTGCCGAGCGCTATCCGGATGTCCCACGCTACCGGATTGATCGCGACACGACGCGCAGCGTGCGCCGCTTGGAGGCGGATCTCGAGGCGATCCGGGAGGGTCGCCCGGCGATCCTGGTCGGGACCCAGATGCTCGCCAAGGGCCATCACCTGCCCAATGTGACGCTGGTGGCGGTGCTCGACTCGGATGCCGGCTTCCTTGCGGCGGACTTCCGCGCGCCGGAGCGGACCGCGCAACTGATCGTGCAGGTGGCGGGGCGCGCGGGCCGCGCCGAACGCCCCGGCGAGGTCTGGATCCAGACGTTCAACCCGGACAATGCCAATCTCACGGCGCTCACGAACACCGGCTACGCGGGATTCGCGCGCAACGAACGCCGGGTGAGGGCCGACGCCGGCATGCCGCCCGTCTCCGCCGTCGCGATGATCCGCGCCGAAAGCAAGGTCGAGTCGAAGGCTTGGGACCTGCTTGCGGAGATGCTCGGCACGCTGCCGGCGGGGAGGGTCGAAGTGCTGGGTCCGGCCCCGGCCCCGGTGGCCCGTCGTGCGGGTCACCACCGTTGCCAAGCCCTGGTCTTGGCGTCCCGCCGTGCCGATCTGCACCGAGCCCTTGATCACCTCGAGGCCGCCGAGCCCAAGGCGGCCGGCGTGCGCTGGTCGATCGATCTCGATCCGCTGGACACCTTTTGAACGGGAGTAGCCGCCGGGTATGATCGATGGTCTCAAGCGAGACCAAGGAACGGCATGCCCAAGACACGTGCCAAGGCGCCGCGCAGGAAGTCGGCCGGCGGGCAGCGTGCGGGCGCGGGCGGCCGACCGTTCCTGTCGGGATTCGTCTACGGGGCGATGGCCGGCGCGGTCGTCACGTTGGCCATCGTCTACTACCCGGGCGAGCTGCCGTCGATCGATATACCGCTGGCCGATTCCGATACCGAGGACGCCACGGTGCCGACCGTGGAGTTCGAGTTCATGTACCGGCTCCCGAGAGAGCGGGTGGTGACCAATGTTGAGCCTTTGCACCGCCCCTCGGATTCCGTGGCACCCGTGGTCGCCGAAACCGATCCCGACATGGAGTACCTACTCCAGGCGGCCGCGTTTCGCGGTCGGAACGATGCCGATGCGATGCGCGCACGATTGATCCTCGCAACCAACATGACCGCCCAGATCGAGTCCGCCCGGGATCCGGCCGGGGGCACGTGGCATCGTGTGCTGGTCGGACCTTTCGCGAGTCGGGCTGAGATGCGGCGGACTCTGGCAACGCTCCAGGAAATGGATGTCTCGCCTGTCGCCTTGGAGCGTCCGAAAGGCTGAGCGCGCCCGAGACGGTTATAGCTTCACGCCGAGGGACACCGCGTAGGCGAGGTCGGTCCGGCCGCGCCCCGCCGCGGGCGTCGTCTCGTGCTGCAGATCCAGGCGGACGCCGGCTTGCCAGCGACCGTTGACATGTAGCCGCAGGCCCGTGTCCGAGTCCCACACGGTACCCCGGTCGGATGCGAGGATATGCAGCAACTGGTTGTTGTGGAACAGTTCGAAGCGCTCGGGTGCCAGCCAATGCTGGTAGCTCAAGCTCCAGCGCAATGCCGGGTTGCTGTCCGATGTGGATGCCTCGGAGACGGATGCGAGTTTCTCGAACACTCGGCTCACCCCGCCGTCGGTACTCAGGGTGCCGCGCGGTGAGGTCCAGAACGTGTGTCCGAAGCCCGCCCCGGCCGTGTAGCGGCGGTCGATGTCCTTGATGGGATCGCGGAAGTACTCGAAGTTCGCCACCGCGTACCAGGACTCCTGGTACTTCCAGCGCAGGTCGTAGTTCAGGTCGAGCTGGTCCTTGGCCAAGATCCGCTCGGCCGGCGCGACCGCGGTTGCCTCGCCGCGGTGCCAGGCGGCGCCGAGAACATGGTCGAAACGTACGCCGGTGCGGGTCGCGCTCGCCACGAAGTTGAGATCGGATGTTTCGGTGTTGCCGGTGGCGGTGGTCGCGGCGAGGTCGGCAATCACGTCCCAGGTGTCGATCAACCCGCTGATCGCGGAGGTGGCCGCGGCGCTTGGTTCGGCGGGTGGCCCGGCGTCCTCCGTGGTCTCCACGCGCGCGATCAGTGCATCGGGAATCCTCATGACACCGAGGTCCGGCACGTCGATCGCGACGAAGCCCGCCTCGGCCTCGACGCGGTCACCCGTTAGCCGGTCGCCGTTCTTGAAGTGGACCATGTCGGCCGCCGCGTTGATCGAGATCAAGATCGCGAGAGCGGCAAGGTTGGCGCGTGACATCGATCGAGAGCCTTGGCTGTTGAGGGGGCGCAGACTCTAGCCGATGGCCGCAACACGGTCATCGCCCCGCGGACCCGGTCAAGGGCTGCCAGTGCGTTTGAGGATCCGGTCGACGACTTCGGTCACGGTCAACGCGTCCGTGTCGATCTGCTCGTGGAACGTCGAACCCGCTAACGCTGCGCAGCAGCGCTCGACGCGGTCGAGGGCCCAGCGCGTGGAACGCGGATGCATGAGCCGCGTCACCTGGCGCTTCAGAAGGCGGCGCCGAATCGTCGCGGGACTGGCCGTGAGCGAGAAATGGTGGACGTGGACGCCCGACGCGCGCAGGACGCCGACGGTGTCCGCGAAATAGCGTTCGTCGATCAGCGCCATGGGGACGATCACGACGCTGCTGACGGCCGCAAGGCCCGCGACGGCCTCCACGGTCAGATGCCGCCACAGCGCGGAGTCCTGGTAGTCGCTCGGGCGTCCCGACGGCGGCATGGCATCGCGGATGAGGCGTGCCAATGGTTCAGGATCGAATACCGCGGCATCGGGCATGGCCGCGGCGAGCCGCTTGGCTACGGTGGATTTGCCGGCGCCGAAGGCGCCGTTGATCCAGACGACGCTGCCGAGCGGTTGGGGTCGATCCGTGCCGCCGCTCAAGTCTCCGTCTCGAACAGCGCCGCAAGCTGTTCCGTCATGGCGCCGCCGAGTTGCTCGGCATCGGTGATGGTGACGGCGCGCCGGTAGTGGTGCGTGACGTCATGGCCGATGCCTATGGCGATCAATTCGACCGGCGAGTGGTCCTCGATCGTCTCTATGGCGTACTTCAGATGCTGTTCGAGGTAGCTGCTGGGGTTGACGAGCAGCGTGGAGTTGTCCACCGGCAGACCGTCGGAGATGACCATGAGCACCTTGCGTGCTTCGTGGCGGACCACCAGCCGGTTGTGCGCCCAGATCAACGCTTCGCCGTCGATATTCTCCTTCAGGAGTTCCTCGCGCATCATGAGGCCGAGGTTGCGACGCGTCGCGCGCCACGGGTCGTCCGCCGACTTGTAGATGATGTGGCGCAGGTCGTTCAGCCTACCCGGGCTCGGCGGCTTGCCAGCGTTGATCCACTCTTCGCGCGACTGCCCGCCGCGCCAGGCGCGGGTGGTGAAGCCGAGGATCTCCACGCGCACCGAGCAGCGCTCAAGAGTGCGGCCGAGGATGTCGCCGCACACCGCGGCGATGGTGATCGAACGGCCACGCATCGACCCGGAGCTGTCGATCAGCATGGACACCACCGTGTCGCGGAACTCCGTGTCCTTCTCCTGCTTGAACGCGAGCGGGTTCATCGGGTCGATGACCACCTGCGGCAGTCGCGACGTGTCGAGGATGCCCTCGTCGAGATCGAACTCCCAGGATCGGTTCTGCTTGGCGAGCAGGCGACGTTGCAGGCGGTTGGCGAGCTTCGACGTGGCGTGTTGCAGGGACACCAGTTGCTGATCGAGCATTTGCCGCAGGCGGACCAGTTCGTCGGCGTCGCATAGGTCTTCGGCCTTCACGATCTCGTCGAATTCGTGGGTGAAGGCGCCGTAGTGATGGTCCACGCGGATGCGCCCGCTGTCGTCCGGCATGAAGTTGGGCGCTTCCTCCGGCTCGCTTTCAGCGCCGAGTTCGGAGAGGTCGAAATCGGCGTCCATCTCGACCACGGTGGCTTCGCCGTCGCCCTCCTCGTCCCCGAGCGAGTCCTCGTCGAGCGCGACATCCTCCGGCGCGAACTCGGCATCCGGTTCCGCGCCGTCCTCGACGGACTCGATCTCCTGATCGCTGTCCTGCATGTCCGGGTCGTCGAGGTCGGCGGCGAACCCGAGATCGGCGAGGATTTCCCGGCAGCGTCCCGCGAATTCGCCCTGATCGTGCACGTAGTTGGCCAGGGACTCGATGTGCTCGCCGGCGCGTTCCTCGACGTAGTCGCGCCAGAAGCGCACGACGTTCTCCGCGGAAGGCGGCAGTTCACGACCCGTCAGGCGCTGGCGGACAATCAGACCGACGGCCACCGACAGCGGCGCCTCGGTCTCGGCGGTCACGGTGTCGAAGGCGGCCTGCTTGCAAACCGCTTCGAGCGAGGCGTCGAGGTTCTTCGCGACGCCTTCCATGCGCAGCGAGCCGATGGATGCGACCCGGGCGTCCTCCACCCAATCGAACATCTCCTGCGCCGGACCGGTACGGGGGGTTGTCGCGCGATGAACGGTGTCGTCGTGGTAGCGCATCTTGAGCGCGAATTCGTCGCCGATGCCGCGCACGGCGTTCAGTTCGTTTTCGCTGCAGCCGGCATTGGGCAGGGGCACATGAATGCTCGCGCCGCGCAGGCCGGCGGCGCCCTTGCCGTAGGTGACCTCGAGTTCCTCGTTTTCGGCCAAGGCGCGCAAGGTCGCCGTCGTGGCGCGCTTGTAGGTCTCGAGCGACTCCTCGAGCGCTTGGCGTTGGGCCTCCTGGCCTCGCTTGGCGTCGATCTCGCTCACACCGACGGCCTCAGGTCTTCAGCGTGATCCCACGCGTGGCGTCGCCGAGATCGTCGCCCATGCAGCGCTGGTAGTACTCGGCCACGATCGGGCGCTCGAGTTCGTCGCACTTGTTCAGGAACGAGACGCGGAAGCCGAAACCGACATCGTGGAAGATGTCGGCGTTCTCCGCCCAGGTCAGCACCGTCCGTGGCGACATGACCACGGAAATGTCGCCGTTGACGAAGCCCTTGCGGGTCAGATCGGCCACCGCGACCATGTTGGAGATGGTGCGCCGGCCGTCGTCGGTGTCCTGCCACGCCTTGGCCTTGCCGAATACGATGTCGACCTCCATGTCGTGGGGCAGGTAGTTCAACGTCGTAACGATGTTCCAGCGGTCCATCTGCCCCTGGTTGATCTGCTGGGTGCCGTGGTAGAGCCCCGTGGTGTCGCCCAAGCCTACGGTATTGGTCGTGGAGAACAAGCGGAACGCCGGGTGCGGACGCACGATGCGATTCTGATCCAAGAGGGTGAGCTTGCCTTCGACTTCGAGCACCCGCTGGATCACGAACATCACGTCCGGTCGTCCGGCGTCGTATTCGTCGAACACGAGCGCCGTCGGGTGCTGCAACGCCCATGGCAGGATCCCCTCCTTGAAGGTGGTGATCTGCTGGCCGTCCTCGATCACGATGGCGTCCTTGCCGACGAGGTCAATGCGGCTGATGTGGCTGTCGAGGTTGACCCGGATGCACGGCCAGTTGAGGCGCGCGGCGACCTGTTCGATGTGCGTGGACTTGCCGGTGCCGTGGTAGCCCTGGATCATCACGCGGCGGTTGTGCGCGAAGCCCGCGAGAATGGCGAGCGTGGTGTCCGGGTCGAACCGGTAGTCGTCGTCGATGTCCGGCACGTGATCATTGTGGTGGCTGAACGCGGGTACGGTCAGGTCCTGATCGATGCCGAACTGCTCCCGGACGCCGACCGTGGTGTCAGGCACAAGTTCCGGCGAGAGCGACGAATCGTGGACATTCATGGGGGGTCAAACACCTTGAGTCGGCTCGCTTCGGCCCGGAAAGCCTCTGCGAGCTTTGTGTACGTCGGAAGGGCGCAATTAAACTAGGAAATCGCGCCCCTGCCAATGACTTACTGCCCCCGACTATGTCACCAAACTCTGTTGCCCGTCGGCTTGACCCGGGTCGCTCTCAAGCGCCCGGGAGCCGGTAAGGCACGGCCTTCGCGACAGCCTCGTCCACGGTCTCGGGGCTGACAAGGACCGTCATCGAGACATCGAGGGCACCGGCGGCCCCGATGTTCAAGGACACTGCGGCGGCGGTCGCCTCGTCGGGCAGTGCGGCAATCAGATAGAGGTCGCAGTCCCCGAACGCGTAGTAGAACGCTTCGAGCGTACCCCCCATCCCTTCGATCGTCTCCCCGAGCGCGCGCCGCCGGCTCGTGCCGCCTTCCTTGAGAAGGCCCGTCAGACCGGAGCGCGTATAGTTCGCGCGGATCAGGTACTTGGCCATGATGCTAATCCTCCCGTAAGGGAGCCCGATCATCAGTTGCGGCGAGTCGCGCGGTCAAGGCGAATCGCCTAGCGGCGATTCGATCGAGAACGCTTCGCGTTCTCGGACCTGGTTGCCGGGACGTGACTCGTTCGCATCGCTATTGGAGACCGCCACCTATGCCCACGATCTACATGGTTCGCCACGGCCGCGCGGCGGCGGGTTTCGGTGAGCATGCCGATCCCGACTTGGACGAAGTCGGTCGCCAGCAGGCCGAGCGCGCGGCGGGCATTCTCGCCGATGCGATCGGTGCGCCAGTGCCCGTCTACTCGAGTCCGCTGGCTCGCGCCCGCCAGACGGCAACCCCGCTAGCGTCGCGATGGGGCGTGGACGTGGCGATCGAGTCGCGTTGCGGAAATCCCGTCGCCGACTGACGATCTTCGCGAGCGGGCGCGCTGGCTGGCCAGTGCCATGGCTGGACGCTGGAAGGACTTGCCCGGCGAAGTCCTCGCCTGGCGACGGGACATTGTCGACTGCCTATGTGACTTCGATACGGACGTCGTGGTGTTCTGCCACTTCATCGTCATCAATGTCGTCGTCGGCGCTGCCATGGGGGCCGACGCATTGATCACGTTCCGACCAGCCAACGGGTCGGTCACCCGGATCTCGACCGATGGCGGCCGGTTGTCCGTGATCGAGCTTGGTACTGAGGCGGACAGCCGCGTGAACTGACGGCCGGCCTGCCGGTGCCGCCGCTACACCGGAATCGATGTGCCTGCCGCGTTCCGCGCCACGGGGTTCTGCGGCACGCCGGGGAAGATCTCCCTGAAGAGGGCGAGCATGCTCATCGTCGATCGTCGGTCCGTGGCCTCGTGCAGCCGCCCCGGCGGCCCGAGCGTCGGCGGCAAGGCGAAGCCATGCGGGGTCTTGGCATGGTGGTGGAAGACCC
Organism: Gammaproteobacteria bacterium; assembly: GCA_026706385.1. Lineage (GTDB taxonomy): Bacteria > Pseudomonadota > Gammaproteobacteria > Pseudomonadales > Azotimanducaceae > VXYL01. The sequence continues at coordinate 52,910 of JAPOYV010000038.1, read as the reverse complement.
AACTGACGCCGGCTGCGTCCATCTCATCGAAGAACCGCTGCTTGCTGGAATCCGGCACGAGCGCGTCGTCGGCGCCGTTTTCGATCAGGATCACCGCGTCGGTTTTGTAGTTCGCGGGGTGGGGCTTCAGCGGCGGGCGTTCTACGCCATAACGTGCCGGGTTGGGGTCTTCACCGGTTTGCAGTAACCCGTGGAAAGACACCACGCCGCCCACGTTCAGCCCGCCCCGCACGCACTCGATCACCGCCATCCCGCCGAAGCAGTAACCGATGGCGCCGGCTGGCGTTGCGGCGTCCACCGCGGGATGCGCGAACCCGGCGGTGAGCCACTCGCCGAGCAGTGCCCGGAACAGCTCGTGGTCGTGATCCATACCAACCAGGCCCTCGAAGCACTTCTTCTGGAAATCGTGCACGCGGCCTGGATCGTCCGGGAAGACGCGCTCGTCCGGTGGCACGGTGTCGCCGTAGACGTCGATGGCGAGACCGACGTAGCCGACTCGGGCTAGGTACTCGGCGACGTCGACATCGAAGAACTTGAGGCCCTGGTAGTTGTGGATGACGAGCACGAGGGGACGAGGGCCGACGCCCTCGGGTGGTGCGACCAGGTGGCCGAGGTAGGCCTTGCCGCGGAAGTCCACGGCTATGTCGTCACGCCGCAGGTTGGGCGCCGGCGGCCAGAAATCCGGTGAGGGCATGCGTTTCTCCGCGATGTTGTGAGTACAGGTTGCGTTTCAGTCGGCCATGCTGGCCCAGACCTTGGCGCTGAAGTCGAGGTCGTAGGCCTCGAGCGGCGTCTGCCGCACCGCCTCGTCGAGCGCGACGGCGTCCTTGCCGACCAAGATGCGCCAGTTCTCGCGCCGGACGCCGTCGAGGATGATCTCGGCCGCCTGGGCGGGTGACACCGGCGCCTCCCGGTACCGCTCGCGGCGTCGCTGCATCTCGGCGCGGAAGGCGTCGTCGTCGAGGGAGTCCAGGCTCTCGTCGGGCACGCCCATGGTCGCGCGTTGCTTGCGGGCGCGGGCGATGTCGTCGGCCGTCCAGTCCTTCGGCTCGCGGTAGCCGAGGATCCGGCCCGTGTTGACGCCGATTTCCGTGCCGACGTGGCCGGGCATGACCACGGACACCTTGAGGTGCGGCGCGTTGAATCGGAAGTCGTTGATGAGCGCCTCGGAAAATCCCTTGACGGCGAATTTCGCCGCGCTGTACGCCGTGTGCGGGATGTTGCCACCGAGCGAGGCGCGAAAGCCGTTGACGCTGCTGGTGTTGACCATGTGGCCGCCGCCGTGGCCGGCACTCGCGACGAGCATCTCGCGGAACGCCCGCGCCGTGTAGTAGACGCCGTACCAGCAGATGTTGAACGTGCGTTCCCATTCGTCGCGGCTGTCCTCGATGAAGCTGCCGCCACCGCCGATGCCGGCGTTGTTGAACAGCAGGTTGATGTGCTCGGTCTCGAACGCATCGCGGACGTGGTCGCGGAAGGCGACGACCTGGTCCTCGACCGCCACGTCGCACAGGGCGCTCGTAACCCGCGCGCCTTGCCCCGCCTCGGCGGTCGCCAACTCGACCGTCTCGGCGAGGTTCTCCGCGATGATGTCGCAGGTCGCCACATGGCACCCCTCGGCGACGAGTTGTCGCACGAGCGCGCGGCCCATTCCCGTGCCGCCACCGGTCACGACCGCGATCTTGCCGCCGAAATCCTTCATCGTAAGACCCCTTTACCCGTCACGAATCCATTGTAGCCGCACGCACTTGGCCGACGGTGGCTACAATCGTCCACTTGCTTCCAAGTCAGGCTACGGGAAGAAGAAGATGGACATTCACGGCTTCTGCGACGAACGCTACGCCCAAGTGCGCGATGCCTTCGAGCGCAATTTCACGGAATACGGTGATGTGGGGGCGACGTTCGCGGCCACGGTCGAGGGCGAGTTCGTCGTCGACCTCTGGGCGGGCCATGCCGACAAGGCGCGCACCCGGCCCTGGCAGGAAGACACCATCGTCAACGTCTACTCCACCACCAAGACCATGTCCTTCCTGTGTGCCTTCATATTGGCCGACCGCGGCCAACTGGACTTCAATGCCAAGGTCACCCACTACTGGCCGGAGTACGGCCAGAACGGCAAGCAGGACACGGAGGTGCGGCACTTCATGAGCCATTCCGCTGGCGTTCCGGGATTCGATCCGGCGCTCGGCGGTGCCGAAGGCCTGTACGACTGGGAGGGCTGCATCGCCAATCTCGAACGCCAGGCACCGTGGTGGGAGCCGGGCACGCAAAGCGGATACCACGCCGTGACCCAGGGCTACTTGATCGGGGAATTGGTGCGGCGGATCTCGGGGCGCTCGATCGGCCAGTTCTTCCGCGAGGAGATCGCGCAGCCCCTGGGCGCGGACTTCCATATCGGCATGGACGACGCCGTGTTTCCCCGGGTTGCCGAGATCATCCCCGACGACGCGCGACCGCCCGGTGGATTCGCCACCATGGATCCGGATTCCATCCCGGCCCGGGTGTTCGCGTCGGCGGCGGCTGGCACGGAAGCCGTGAACACCGTCACGTGGCGGCGGGCCGAGATCCCCGCCGCCGGCGGGCACGGCAACGCCCGGGCCGTGGTGCGTGCGCAGACCCCGCTGGCGAACGACGGCAAGGCGTTCGGGGTGGAGATCCTGTCGCCTTCCGGCTGCCGCTTCATGCGCGAAGAACAGACCAACGGTCGGGACGCCGTGCTGATGATGCCGATCCGCTTCGGCCTGGGGTTTGCCTTCCCGAGCGAGCTGATGCCGATGTCGCCGAACGACCAGGCCATGTTCTGGGGCGGTGCGGGTGGTTCGACGATCGTGGTGGACGAACCCGCCCGGGTGTGCCTGTCCTACGTGATGAACCAGATGAAGGCGGCCATCGTGGGCGATGGCCGGGGTGGCGGCCTCGGCAAGACGTTCTACGAGTGCATGGCGTAAGCAACACCTGGTCGCCTCACCATGATCGATGACTCGCTGCTGTCCATCGGGCTCCTCATGCTCGTGGCGAAGCTCCTGGAAGGCCTCTTCCGGCGCGGGCGCATCAACTCCATCGTCGCCTACACGGTCGCCGGCATCCTTCTCGGCCCGCTCACCGGCCTCGTGCAGCCGACGGTCGAGCTGCAGTTCGTGCTCAGCATCGGCGTGTTCATCTTCTTCTTCCTCATCGGCCTCGACGAGATCGACATCACCAGTTTCGTGGCGGTGATCCGCGGCCGGTTCTTCGTCGCCGCAACGATCTCGGTGCTGATCTCTTTGGCCGTCGGGCTCACAGTGACGTCCGACATCCTGATCGACTTCGGCTTGGGCCTCGACTTCCCGCAAGCCGTGGCGCTCGCGGGCATCCTGGCCCTGTCGAGCCTCGGCGTGGTCGCGAAGGTGCTCGCGGATGACGGGCGTTTGCGCGAACCCATCGGCTTGCAGATCTTCACGACAGTGATCATCGCCGAACTGATCGCATTGCTCGTTGTGGGATTCACGTTCGAGACCTCGGGCCACGGTGCGTTCGCGTTCGGTTCGCAGGACGGGTTCAGCCTTGTCGGGGTCTTGATGCTGCTCGGCGGGATCGTCGGCTTCACCGTCGCCTCGTGGTTGCTCTCGACGCGCGTTCTGCCGCACGTGATCGTGTTCCTCAAGCGCGTGCTCAATGTCCCGCAGCTCTCGTTTGGGCTGTTGCTGGGCGGGCTATTCCTGATGGTGGTCGGCGCCGAGAAGATCGGTCTGCACGGGACGCTCGGCGCGCTCCTGTTCGGCGCTTCGCTCTCGCGCCTCCCGAGGCAGGTGCGCCAAGACGTGCTGCCCGGCATTCGCAGCACGGCGGAGGGGCTGTTCGTGCCCTTGTTCTTCGCATCGGCCGGACTGCATCTGAGCCTGTCGTTCACCGCGTTGCCGCTGTGGACGATCGTCGCACTGGTGACGGTGCCGATGTTGGGCAAGGTCCTCGGCGCCGTCGTCGGCGCCCAACTCACGCGCCTAAACATCTCGCTGCCGCTGGCAACCGGGTTGATGGCCAAGGGGGCCGCGGAGATCGCCCTGCTCCTGTTGTTCTTCAACGCGGGCATCATCGAGCAGGATCTGTTCTCTTTGCTGGTCCTGATCATGTTCGGCTACATCATCCTCATGCCGCCAGCGATCTCGTACACGGTTCGGCGAGCGACGAGGACGGCGGAACCATCTGCGGAAACGCCGATGCCGGACTTCCTGCCGCCGAACCTGCTTCGGTTCGCGCTCGATGCCGTCACCGTCCGGGACGTGATGAGTTCGATCAACCACTACGCGCGGCCCACGATGAGCGTGCGCGACTTCGCGGACCGTTGGGTCGTGCCCCAGCAGCAGGACTACGTCGTCGTGGACGGCGACGAGTTGGTCGGCGTGGTCTCCTTGGGGAAGCTTCGCTACCTGCCGAAGAGCGAATGGGCGAGCACGCCGCTGCGCAACGTGGTCAGCCGGGAGCCGCCAACGGCTTCCCTCGACGAGTTGCTCGAGGACGTGCTGCAGCGGATGACGGAGCACGGGCTGACGGTGCTCCCCATCGTCGACGAGGACACCGGGGCGTTCCGCGGCTCGGTCACCAGCCGGGAGATCCTCAACCTGATCATCCAGTCGCCTACCAGCGCGACAGACATGGGTTGAGTCGCGCGCGGTGAACGTCAGAATGTCGCGATCGAGTTGATCGGCGACCCGGTTCCCGCCTCGGCCCGTAGCGGCGCGGCGGTCAACAGGAATGTCCAGCGTTTGCGTTCCGCAGCCGCAGCGGCAACGTCGGTCAGGTCCATGACGTCCAGGACGGGCATTCCGAGCGCCGTCAGCACCAGCGTATGCACCGGCGCGCCGACGCCGTCGATGCCTGACGGATAGACGTCGAGGCCGCCATCGGTGCCGACGACCGCCACATCCCGTTCCTTAAGCCAGGGCACGACGGAGGCGTGGAAGCCCGGATAGCCGCCCTCGTGCGGACCCTTTTCGGCCCGTCTGATCCATCTCCCGGTGTGCAACAGGACGGCATCGCCCGGGCCGACTTGCACGCCGGCCTGCTTCTCCCAGGCTTCGAGATCGGCAACCTGCACCGCTTCGGCGGGCTCCAGCCACGGCTTGCCCTTGAGCATGGGGATGTCCATGAGCACACCGCGCGTAAAGATGCCGTCGCCGATGTTGGCGATCGACAGGTTCTTGCAGCCCGCCGCCGTCGTCTCCGCCATCGGGAAGCCGTTGTAGTACTTGCCGTCGTAGGCGAGGTGGCAGAGGGCGTCGATGTGCGAGTGCGCGAAGCCGTGGAACATGATGGCCCAGGTGTCCGTCGCCCAACCTCCCGCCTGCTCGGGCGTGGCCTGCATGCGATGTTCGAACGGCGTCGTATTGTCGGCGGCACGCTCGGAGAGGAGCGGATGCGCCATCGACACGGAATGGCCCTCGGTGACCAGCTTGGCGGCAGCCACGCGGACGGCTGGCGTGATCAAGTTCAGGGTGCCGAGTTGGTCGTCGTCGCCCCAACGGCCGGCGTTCGAGAGTTCCGTTGCCCAGGTGGCAACCGTGGTTGCGGTTACGGCGGACGACTCTTCAGCCCATGCGGGCGCAATCGCCAACGATCCCAGGGTGATGACGGCGGTCAGCGTCTTTGCGTTCATCGGGTGCCCCATGGTCCGTGAACGAGCATTGTGGCGGATCGTCTTGGGGCGTGCCAGCAAGCCGCATGATGTAACCTGCCGTACGGACGTGTCTGCTCCGCGGATCAACAAGGGAGCCACCTATGCCTCGCTTTGCACCGCACCACATCCACCTGATGAGCCATGACGCCATGGCGGCGGGGGCGTTCTACGAGAGGATGTTCGGCGCCGAGATCGAAGCCTCGAAGGGCGCCAACGGCCTACCGCGGGCAAACCTCAAGCTGGGAGGTCAAGTGATCTTGATTTCCACGGTGCTAGAGAACGTGACGCAACAGGGAGCGGGTCCCCACAGTTGCCTCGGCCTGGACCATATCGGGATCGAGGTCGACGACATGGCCGAGGCGGTCGCCGAGCTCAAGAGCAAGGGTGCGGAGTTCATGGTCGAGCCTAGGGGCGGGGGTCGCGTGCAGATCGCCTTCGTGCGCGCGCCGGACGGCGTCAGCGTCGAGTTGGTGTCCTACAGCGACTGAAACGGTGTCCTCCACGCCCGCCGCCGGTCCGGGCGGTTTGGTTGCACCGCCGCCCGTCTCGTTTGTCGAGGTGGCCAAGTTGCTCGGGCGGACCTGGCCCTACATCAGGCCGGTTGTCTGGCACGTCGTCGCCTGGTTCTCGCTGGCCATGGGCATCGGTTTGGTATCCGGCTACATCGCCATCAGCGGCTCCGACCTCTTCAACAACGCCGTGCTGGATGCGCAGCCGATCGCCCCGGCGCAGCGAGCGCTGTTGTTCGTGGACTCGAGCTACGTCGAGGCCGAGGCACTGACGGTCGAACAGCGCGGCGTGGTCTTGACCCGCATCATCCTTTACGCCGTCCTCTTCACGATCGTATTCCGCATGCTGCTCGACAGCCTGGGAGTGGTGTACTGGGAGACGTGGATCGGCCAGGCGATCAACCAGAACTTGCGTGTGCGGATGATCGCCAACGCCGAGCACCTGTCCCTGAAGACCCAAAGCCATGCCCGCACGGGCGATGCGATCTACCGGGTATTCCAGGACAGCCGCATGGTCAGCAACGTCATCGCGACGATCATCCTCGACCCGTTGGAGCAAGGCATCGCGCTCGTCGGCGCGTTCATCATCGTGTGGTTCTTCAGCCCGACCCTGGGCCTGTTGTTCACCGCGGCTTGCGTGCCGATCTTCCTGCTTGCCGTGTGGTGGACGCCCCGAATCCAACGGCTGTCCTGGCTCGCACGGCAGAGCAACAGCAACGTGACCTCGCGCATCCAGGAAGTGGCACAGGGGGTGCGCGTCCTGAAAGCCAACCAGGCCGAGGGCATCGCGGTGGCGCGCTTCGACCGCGATTCGCACACCGCGCTCGACTACGCCTTCTTCCTGCGCCGCGAGATCATGTGGTTCCTGATCGCCATGGCCCTGATCGCGGGCGTGGTGCTGATCGTTGCCGACTACCTCATGGCGGACTGGACGGTCGCCGAAACCCCGACGTTCCTCGGCGGACTGTTCGCCTTCATCCTCACGTTCACGGTCTGGAACCTCGGTGCCTTCCAGACGGCCCGCGGCAACAACGGCGACCTGATCGGCAAGTACAACTTCCTGTTCATCACGTGGTGCCGCGCACTGGACATGGCCATGGGCTTGACCCGTGCCTACTACCTGCTCGACTTGGAGCCCGGCGTGACAGACCGGGCGGACGCCGTCCACATGCCGGTCCCGATCCGGGAGGTGCGCTACACGAACGTCGCGTTCGCCTACGAGGCGGATCAGCCGGTTCTGCGCGGTGTCGACTTGACCGCGCAAGCCGGGACGATCACGGCCATCGTCGGTGCGACCGGCTCGGGGAAGACCACCCTCATGTCGCTCCTGCTCCGGCTCTACGACCCGGACGCTGGGGCCATCACCGTCAACGGCGTCGATCTCAAGCATATCGCCATCGACAGCATCCGCGAGAACGTCGCCATCGCGCTGCAGCAGAACGTGCTCTTTGCGGCCACGGTGGCCGACAACATCGGCTACGCCACCCGTGATGCGACACCGGCGCGGATCCGCACCGCGGCGAGGGTCGCGTGCGCGGACGACTTCATCGCCGCCATGGCCCAAGGCTACGCCACGGAACTGGGCGAGCGCGGCGGCAAGCTGTCGACCGGTCAACGCCAGCGCCTGTCGATCGCACGGGCCATTGTTCGCGATACGCCGATCCTGATTCTCGACGAACCGACCGCCTCGCTCGATGCCGAGACGGAACAGCGCGTCTTGCAGAACCTCTCGGACTGGGGCCGGCAGCGCGTTCTCTTCGTTATCACCCACCGACTGTCCACGATCCGCCAGGCGGATCAGATCGCGTTTCTAGACAACGGGAGGTTTGCGGAGGTCGGGAGTCACGACGAACTGATGGCGATCCCGAATGGGAACTACCGCGCGTTCGTTGCGGCGGAAACCGTCGGTGCGGCGAGTGCGGCCGATGAGTGACGCCGTAGCCGTACCGCCGGCCGCCTTCGACGACCGGGTCGATGTCAATCCTGCGGTTTCCAACCGGGATGCTGCGAGGCTGGTCTGGCGCTGCCTACGTTACTTGGCGACCGTCAAGGGGTTGTTCGCCGCGAAGATCGGCCTCTCGTTCGTTGCCCTCATTCCCGGGCTGATTGCCCCGTGGACCGGCAAGATCCTGATCGACCAGGTGATCCTGCAGGAGCCCTTCGACACGACGGAAGTTCCGGTTCCGCCCTACTTCGAGCCCTTCGTGGACCTGGTTCGCGACATGTCGCCCATGGAGATCATGCTGACCATGTCCGCGATGTTCATCGGTCTCCTGCTAGTCTTTGGCCGCGGGGGCCTGGGCATCCCGTTGGAGCAGGGCCGTGACAGTGCGACGGTCTCCGAGGGCAAGCTGAGCGCCGGGGGAAGCGGCATGTCCGGGTTGTTCGGCGCCGTCGAACTCTTGGTGGACATCCGGTTGAACCAGCGGCTGGCCAACGGTTTCCGGACGCAGTTGTTCGCACGGCTGGCGCGATTGCCGATGGCGACGATCGACGACCATCGAATCGGCGACTCCGTCTACCGAGTGATGTACGACGCACCCGATCTCCCCGGCGTGTGCTCGGCATTCACTCTGTGGCCATTGTTCACGGTTGTCGGCGTCTTGATCGCCCTCTACCTGATGGGCACGAGCTACAGCGGCGTCGCCCCGGAGATCATCTGGGTGTCGCTGGCGGTACTGCCCATCTCCTTCTTCGTCACGGTGCCCCTGTCGGGGTTCGTTCGCCGTATTCAGCAGGCGAGTCGCGCCTCGGGTACCGCGACCACGAATGCCATCGAAGAGAGCATGAGCAATCTGCACGCCGTGCAGAGCCTGGGCGGCATGGACCGGGAGACGAAACGCGTCGAGAGCCGCAGCCGGGAGTCGTTCCGGCGGTTCCGGCATGTCGTCCTGACCGGCATCGGCATCGGCTTCATCTACCAGATCATCGCGGGTCTCCTCGCGATTTTCGTCACCGTCTTCGTCGTCAACCGGATCTTCGCGGGTGTCATGAGTCCGGGCGATTATTTCGTCCTGATCGAGCTCGCCCTCACGATCGGCGGCTCGGGTCTGGCTCTCGGGATGATCTGGATCGGCGTGCAGTCCGACATTGCCGCCGTCCGTCGGGTGTTCTTCTTCCTCGACATGGAAGTGGAGGAACCGCGCGCCAAGGGGATCGCGTTACCGCCGATACGCGAAGGCGTCCGGTTCGACCAAGTGAGCTTGCGCTACGCCAACGGCCACCAGGCGTTGCGCGACGTGAGCCTCGACCTCAGAGTCGGCGAGTTGGTCGCGGTGGTGGGGCCGACAGGTGCCGGCAAGACGAGCCTCGCCTACCTTGTTCCGGCCTACTACCGGCCGACGCAAGGCCGCGTGCTGATTGACGGCATGGACATCGCCGGAGTCGACACGGAGTCCCTCCGCAGCCAAGTCAGCTACGTCTTCCAGGAACACCTGCTCCAGAACGAGTCGATTCGCAGCAACCTGCTGCTGGCCAACCCGCGCGCCACGGACGACGATCTGATCCGGGCCTGCGAGACCGCCGGCGCGATGGACTTCATCGCCGACCTCCCCGGCGGCCTCGACCACGAACTCGGACGCTCTGGAGACACCTTGAGCGTCGGCCAGAAGCAACGCCTCTGCATCGCCCGCGGCCTGGTCCGCGACACCCGGATCCTCATCCTGGACGAACCGACCGCCGCCCTCGACCCGCAAGCCGAAAACGCCTTGGTGCGATCGCTGCGGGCAGCCGCCGCCGGTCGGCTGGTGGTGGTCATCGCACACCGGCTGTCGACGATCCGGCGCGCGGACCGCATCGTCTTCCTGGAAGACGGCGAGGTGCGTGACATCGGGGCGCACGACGCGTTGATGGCGAAAGCGGACGGGCCCTATCGCCGGTTCGTGGACCTGCAGGGCGGCGAAGAGCACGCCATTGGCTAGACTTGAGCGGGCGCGGCCAAATCCTGCATGGGACTGTCTTAGCCGAACGCAAACAGCCGCACGTCGTACTCAAACGCCTCGATGCGAGTGGTGACGATGCCACCGACGTCGGGGTGCAGGTGATTGATCAAGATGTTCCGGTCATTGCTGTCGGCTACGGGCACGACTGCAGATGGCACGCTCAGGAGGCAAGCCGAGCGAGCGCGGAGCCATGCATCGCCGCGCAGTCGTGTCGTGCGCTGATCGCTGCGCCAGCCGGTAGGCAAGTCGCCAAGTTGGACGACGTCGACGTCGATCCCGTCTGGCGCATCTAGGCTCACGAGCATCGTGTCATCCGGAAGCAGGGCGGCGTCTTGAATGTGCACGAGCCTTTCGACTACGCATAGGGCAGGCCCGGTGGAACAGTAGGTGACGGGTTGCCCGCGAGAGTTCCAACGCCCATCGTTGGTGAATCCGTAGCCTCCTTCGAAGCGGTCAGCGTACATCGCCGCGGAAAGCCGCCACAGCCGCATCAGGGGGGAATGCCCCAGGCAATCCGCGCCAATTCGCCCTCGACCAATCTGGCACCGGCTTGTGTACGAATGAGGTCGATCGGCCGTCTGTCGCTCAAGACTTGGAGCTCTAGCCGGAGCCAACGGTTGGCCTTTTCTCGGTTGGCGAACGCTTGCTCGGCAAGAGCAACGATCCTCGCAACTCTGGCCGCGCGGTCGGACTCGTCCACCGACAGCCGTTGCCCCTTTGCTCGGCGGTGCGAGAGAGTCCGTGGGTTGATGATGAGGGTAGTGATTTCCTTCTCAGACACCCCGCACTTCGTTAGCGTCGAGAGGGCATCTGGCGGCAGTCCAGCCTCCACAACCTTGGCGAAGTCCGCGTCGGATCGTACCTCGCAACCCAGCGTCGTCACGCCGCCGAGGTGTTCAGCTGCGACCGAGGCTAGTAGTTGATCTCCCTGCATCGTTTGGTCTCGCCTCCGGCGGGATGCACTTCTAGGCATTTGCGGTCATTCTGGCGGCATTTTGCCGGGTTGGCAAATGGCGACACCGCTCGCATCACTCCCGAACCACGTTCCCGGCCACGTACACCGGTCGAAACAACGTCTGCCGTAGCGCGGGCATCTCCGCGAAGAGTCGTGGGTGCGGCTCCCAGTTGTGCCAGCGGCTGCCGATGGTGTTGTAGCTGTTGAAGATCGCGACCCGCGGCGTGTCCTGGCGCCAGATGTCGGAGCTGTGCGTCACGCCTTCGGTGAAGAAGAGTACGGAGCCGGCGGGGCACTCGTAGGTGTCCCAGAAGGGCGAGTCCAAGGCCCCCAGCGAGCCCGGGGCCGTGAACGCGGACTTGTGGCTTCCGCTCACGAACAAGGTCCCGCCTTGCCGCTTGCTGACTGGGTTCAGTTCCCACAGCGCTCGCGTCAGGCAGGTGTGGGCCTGGCCCGGAAACGCGTGGTACGTGTGGTGGTCGCCCGGCACGCGCATCATGCCGTTGCCGTTGTGCGGGACGAACTTGCCGTCGCCGGCCTGGCGGTGCTGCGAGAAGCTGAACTCCATGCGGAACCCGTAGCAGACCTGGTTGCCGAGCGGCGGCGTCTTGATTCCGTCGGTGAACGGGTGATAGACGAACTCGTTCATGAACGCGACGACCATCGGATGGTCGATCAAGCTCTGGCACGGTCCGGCGAGCGACGAACGTTCGTGTTCGGGAAGCGAGTCCTTGTCGGTGTGCAGGCGGAGGATGTGCTCCTTTGACGCCTCGATCTCGTCCTCGCTGAGGACGCCGGGGACCAGCAGCCAGCCGCGCAGATCGAAGGCATAGCGTTGCTCGTCGGTGAGGACCGGAATCGGGCGGCCTTCCGCGTTCTCCCGGGCGAATGCGTCGTCACCTGGCAGTTGCGGCCGGCCGAGATCCTTATCGAAGACGAAGTACTTGTCGGCGAATCGCGACTGTGGCTTGTCGCCCATGGCCGTGCGCTTAAGGCACTTCGACGCCGCAGAGCTTGAGAAAGGTGCGCTTCTGCTCGGTCGTCATCTTGGAGAAGATGGGCACGCCCAAAGCCGTGGTCGGCACGTCCTCGAATTCGGGCGACGGCATCTGCAAGCTGGCGGCGATGTTGTGCAAGCCGCCGCCTTCCTCGGAGCCCTTGCCGAGGGCGGCGCCGACGGCGGGAGGCCAGACGGCGTTCCGGGGCTTGAAACCCAAGGGGTTGGGGCGGTCGAGGTAGGCCTCGATCGCCTTGTACATCACCTGTTCTTCCCGCGAACGCTGCCGTTGACCTTCGCGACCGTACAGTGACCGGGACTGGTTGCAGATCAGCCCCCACTGCAACTCCACGTGGAATCCCGGAAGCGCACGGCATTCGTCCGGCGCCCCGTCGCCGCCGCTGATCTCGCCGTCCTTGACCATGATGTAGTAGGCCGCGAGCTCGCGGCCACTGGTCAGCAGCCTTGCGGGCGGATGGGTGTAGATCTCGGAGAATCCCCACGCCGTGTCACTGGGCAGGTCGCCCTCTTCAAGCAGCTTCACGCCAGCGGCGGCGCAGGCCTCGCACCAGGCGAGCGAGCCGAACTCCCCGACGGGTTCGATTTTTACCATGACCGTTCCTCTTGTCACCGTTCGCTATCAGTGTACCCGCGTCTTCCCTGCTCATGGCCATCGCGTACACGTACACACATATGCGCCGCGTGCATGTACGCTTTGCGGCTGCCAACGAGGTGAACAGAAAATATGCCCCAGTTCGACTACATCGTGGTCGGCGCCGGTTCGGCCGGCTGTGTCGTCGCGAACCGCTTGAGCCGCGATTCCGGGAATTCCGTCCTGCTGCTCGAAGCCGGCGGTCGCGACTGGAGCCCGTTGATCCACATCCCGGTGGGGTTCTGGAAGATGATCGACCGGCCGAGCGTCAACTGGTGCTTCGAGACCGTGCCGGAGCCGAACACCCACGAACGCAAGATCCCCATCCCGCGTGGCAAGGTGCTCGGCGGGTCGAGTTCCATCAACGGCATGCTCTACGTGCGCGGCCAGGCGCTCGACTACGACACCTGGGGGCAACTCGGCAACCGGGGGTGGTCATACGAGGAGGTGCTGCCGTTCTTCATGCACTCGGAGCTCTTCGAACGTGGCGGCGACGAATTCCGGGGTGTCGGCGGCGAGTTGAACGTGGCCGACATGATCGAGCGCCATCCGCTCCTCGACGCCTGGGTGGATGCGGGCGTGGAGGCGGGCTATCCGCGTAACCCGGACTACAACGGCACGTCGCAGGAAGGCTTCGGCATCTACCAGGTGACGCAGCGCGACGGCCGCCGGTTCAGCACCGCGCGTGCTTTCCTGGACCCCGTCCGCTCGCGGTCCAACCTCACCATCGCGACCCGTGCGCTGGCACAGCGGGTGTGCGTGGAGGACGGCCGTGCCGTCGGCGTCGAATACACGGTCGGCGGCAAGCTCGTCCAGGCCACGGCCAACAAGGAGGTGATCCTGTCGGCCGGGGCCGTGCAATCGCCGCAGTTGCTGGAACTGTCTGGAATCGGCCAGCCGGAACTCTTGCGCCAGCATGGGATCGACGTCGTCTGCGACCTGCCGGGCGTGGGCGAGAATTACCGCGACCACTACTCCAGTTCCGTCGCGTGGCGGGTCAAGGGCACGACGACGTTGAACCAGGCGACGCGTGGCCCGCGCTTCGTTTGGGAAGCCCTCAAGTACGGTATCGCACGGCGCGGCGTGCTGACCTACACCGCCGGCATCGCGCACGGTTTCGTGCGCACCCGCGAAGAGCTGGAAACGCCGGATGTGCAGTTCCATTTCGCCCATGCGAGCTATGCCAGACGTGCCAAGCGAGGCGTGCTTGAGAAGGAGCCCGGAATGACCTGCTCGGTGTGCCAATTGCGCCCCGAGAGTACGGGCTCGATTCACATCCAGAGTGCCGCAGCGGACGCGTCGCCCGCGATCAAGCCGAATTTCCTGTCCGAGGAGGTGGATCGTGCGGCGCTGATCGAGGGTATTCGCATTGCCCGGCGCGTCGGCGAAGCGCCGGCCCTTGCGGACTACGCCGACCACGAACTCTATCCCGGCGGCGAGGTCGAGACGGACGACGAGATCCTGGACTTCTGCCGACGCACGGGCTCCACGGTGTTCCACCCCATCGGCACGTGCAAGATGGGCAGCGACGCCAACGCCGTGGTCGACGAGCGACTGCGGGTGCACGGCGTGCGGGGCTTGCGGGTTGCGGACGCTTCGATCATGCCGACGCTTGTCTCCGGGAACACGAACGCCCCATCGATCATGATCGGCGAAAAAGGCGCGGCCATGATTCTCGAGGACGCCCGGGCCGAATGACGTAACGAGTTTTTGGGAGGACATCACGATGGAAGTACCGCTTCTCGTCGACGACTTTCTGCGCCGCTCGGTGCAGTTGTACCCGACGAAGACCGCCGTTGTGGACAACGACCTACGCTTCACCTACGCCGAGTTGCAGGCGCGCGTGAATCGGTTTTCGCATGCGCTCCTGGCGCTCGGCGTCGCCCCGGACGACCGGGTTTGCATACTGAGCCCCAACTCGCACTTCTTCCTGGAGAGCTTCTTCGCGACCAGCCAGATCGGCGCGGTCCTCGTGCCGCTCAACTACCGCCTAGTCGCGGCGGACCACGAGTACATCCTGAACCATGCGGGCGTCTCGGTCGTGCTTGTTGATCACGAGTACACCGACGTCGTCGATGGTATTCGTGACAACCTGACGACGGTCGAACACTTCATCGTGGCTCGGGACGGCAGCGATACGCTCCTCGGTCTGACCCCGGACGGCTGGCAGGACTGGGAGACGCTGCTCGCAAGCGAACCCACGTCCGCGCCGCCCGCAGTCCCACGCGACGAGAACGACCTGGTGTCGATCAACTACACGTCGGGTACCACCGCGCGTCCGAAAGGCGTGATGCTCACCCACCGCAACTGCACCATCAACGCCTACGGCCTAATCGCGCACCTGCGCGTCAGTCATAACGATGTGGAGCTATGGACGTTGCCGATGTTCCACTGCAACGGCTGGGGCGGCGTCTACGCCATCACCGGGATGGGCGGCACGCATGTGGTGCTCCGTGCGGTGGACGGCGCGGACATCTTCCGCCTGATCGAGCGCGAGAAGGTGACCTTCGCGTGCATGGCGCCCACCGTGCTGCGCACGATCCTCGACTACCCGGACCGGGCGGCGCACGTCATCGAGACCAAGCCGCGCTTCATCGTCGCGGGCGCGCCGCCGCCGGCGGCCTTCATCGACCGGCTGGAGAACGAACTTGGCTGGGAGTTCATCGAGATCTACGGCTTGACGGAGACGGCGCCGCTTCTGACGGTCAACCACACGGACTTCAACACCGAGCAGCACGACTACCCCCGCCGCTCCCGTGCGGGCGTGCCCGCCATCGGCGTCGACCTGGTCGTGCTGGACGACAATGACCAGCCTGTGCCCAAGGACAACACCACCGTCGGCGAGGTCTGCGCTCGGTCCAATGTCGTCTTCAAGGGCTATTGGGAGCAGCCCGAGGAGACGGCGAAGGCCATTCGCGACGGCTACTTCCATACCGGCGACCTCGCCGTCTGGGACGAGGTCGGCAGCATTCACATCGTGGACCGCAAGAAGGACGTCATCATCTCCGGCGGGGAGAACATCAGCTCGCCCGACATCGAGGACGTGCTCTACCGGCATCCTGCGGTGCTCGAGTGCGCCGTGATCGGCGTCCCCCACGAAAAGTGGGGCGAGACGCCCAAGGCGCTGGTCGTTCAGCGTGACGGGGCGAACGCGGATGAAGCCGAAATCATCGCTTTCTGCCGGGACAACCTCGCGCACTTCAAGTGCCCGACGTCCGTGGAGTTCCGCGACGAACTGCCGCGAACCGCGACCGGCAAGTTGCAGAAGTTCAAGCTGCGCGAGCCGTACTGGTCGGCGGAGCGGCGCGTGGGGTGAAGCGTCAGCCGGTCTCCTGCTTCAGCACCAGTTCGATCCTGAGCTTGTCGCAAGCCTTCTCGTACGCGCGCCGGGAGATCCTGCCGTCGTCGGCCATCGCCTCGAGTTGGTCGAGTTGGCGTTCCACACGCGCTTCCCGGGTACGGCTTAGTGCGCGCATCGCGTCGGGACCGCGGCTGAAGAGGCTTCTGTCGCGCAGGCCGAAGCTGGCCTCCTGGAACGCGGTTCGCCGGTTCACGCGTCGGATCGCCGCGTAGAGCGCCTCGACGAAGGCGACCGTGACGGCGACCACCAGGGCCACGCGCCCGCCCCCTAGGAACTGCGCCTGGACGATCAAGGCGGCGCTGGGCGCCAGCACGAGGACGGCGAGCAGCCAGAGCAGTCGGCTCTGGTCGCGCTTCGTTGCGGTGCTGTCTTCGGCCTTCGATTCCCCGTCACGGGCCATCGCCCAACCGAGTCGGTCGATATCGTTCGCGATGTACCGGAAGCATTGGCCCAGGAGGACGAAGAACACGGCGAGCAAAGCGGCCTGCCAGCCGAATAGGATGAGGGCTCCTGCCAGCAAGGCGACGTAGGCTCCGCCAACGCCCACGAACAACGTGCCCTTCCAAAGCCGCTGCAGGCGAAGGCGGATTTCCGAGTCGGGGGTAGCGGTGGACACGAGCTTCTCCTTAGCGCGCCATGAGGATCGTCATGCGCCCGGGTTCGGTGGCGGACGGGTGCTGGATGAGGACATCCTGCTTGGCATCCTGATCCAGGTCGACGAGCCGGGCGTTGCGCTCGTCGGCGGGGATGGCGACGGGCACGTGGAAGGCTTGGCTTGCATAGGGATCGGCTCCGGGCTGGCCCAGAAACACGGACAGTTGATCCCAACGGTCTCCGACTAGGAGGTCTGTTTGGCGGTCGCCGTTGACGTCCCCGACCAGTACGGTCGGGAACAACGGTCCGCGGCGGTCCAGCGGCGCGAACGGGCTGGCGACGCGGCGCGTGGCGTCTGGCTTTGCGGGATAGCGTCCGTCCTGCAACCGGTACAGGGAGAGTTCCATGGCGATGGAGTTGCCGACCATGGCGCGCAACATGCCGCCCAGGCTCGTGTTCACGGCCGCCATCGCCGTGTCCAGCGTGCCGTCCCCGTCGAAGTCGATGAAGTACTGCGCGGCATAGCCCCAAGGCTGCAGGCCGCCGGACTTGCCCGGCGCGTCCACGACGGTGTCGACTTCGGCTGAGAACACGGTCCCGTCGACGGTCGGCCGACCGAAATGCACCTCGTAGCGGCCGCGCAGCCGCAATGGGCTGCGGCCAGCCAGGGTGAGGATCACGAGATCCGCGACGCCGTCCGCGTCGAGGTCGCGCACGCCGTGCAGAATCCTGTGTTCGACTCGCCCCGTGAGGCCGAGCAGCAGGGCGGGCACGCTCGCATCGCCGAATTGGAAGGCCAAGGCGTAGACGCCGTCGAAGTCGAAGCTCACATCCGTCGTGAACGTGTCTGGCGATGGGGCGAACGTCCCGGATGGATCCTGCCGATAGACAAGGAAGTGATCGGTGTTCCAGAACACGAGGTCGTCACGACCGTCGTGGTCGAAGTCCAACTGGTGGACCCGGTTCAGGTACCAGGGCATGTTCTGCGCCGTGACGCCCACCTCGCGATAGGTCCGCTCATCGCCATAGGCGTTGGCGTCGAGGAAGGGTTCCTCCGGCCCGAGCTTCCGCGGATCCGCGAACGAACCGTCGCCCGACTGCAAGACCACCCAGAAGCCGTCGAGGTCCGGCACCAGGAAGTCGTCGCGCCCATCACCGTTTAAGTCGCGGACCACGCCGAGTTCCGGCACGCCGGCGTCGTCCGGCGCGCTGAAACTGGTCGGGAAGTCGGCGATCGGGTGCTCCGCACTGGTGACCGGATCCAACCAGTACAGGCCGCCGTCGCGGAACGCGACCAGGCGGTCCCGGTTAGCGATTCCGGCGACGGCGACATAGAGGACGTCCGCTGGAAGGGAGGTTTCGTGCTGCGGTGTCCAGTCGGAGCCGTCGAACCCGTAGAGGGTCAGATTCCGCTCGCCGGACGACCCGACGCCGATCGCAGCCAGTTGCGCGCCGCCGCCGTCGGCGAACGATCCGACGAGGACCGTCTGGTGTGCCGCCGGTTCCGTGGCGATCTGGTAGGCGTGGAAGAGGCCGTCGTCATCGCGGGAGGGCGTGGCCGTCGCGCAACCGGAGATCAGGGCGACGATTGCGGCTAGGGCGAATGGGGCGAAGTGCTGCATGACCAGTCGAAGCTCAGAAGGACGAGGCCTGAGGCTCACCGCTCGACTCGTAATTTGCAACTTCCAATGGAGAAGTGTCAAATTCCGGGTGACTTGGTACTTCTGAGTGATACCCATGGCGCAATCCAGACGCATCGTCAACGCCCTCAAGCAGGTCCTGAAGGCGCGCGGCATCGCCTACGACCAGGTCGCCCACCACCTGGCCCTGTCCTTGAGCAGCGTCAAGCGCATGTTCTCCACGGGCGCGTTTTCCCTCGAGCGCTTGGAGATGGTCTGCGACTTGGCGGGCGTTGACCTGTTGGAGCTCGCCCGGTTGGCGGATGCGCAACGGCTTCAGGTGTCGTCGCTGACCGTGGACCAGGAACGGGAAATCGTCAGCGATCCGGCGCTACTCCTGGTTGCGGTCTGCGCATTCAATCGATGGCCGTTCGAGAAGATCCTCGATCACTATCGGTTTTCAAGCCCCGAGTTGACCAGACTGCTGATTCGCCTGGATCGCATGGGCCTGATCGAACTGCTTCCGGGCAACCGAATCCGGCTGCGGATCGCGCGCAGTTTCGCGTGGCTGCCCGACGGCCCTATACACCGTTTCTTCGTCGAACGCGTCCAAAGCGAGTTCCTGACGGGCGCTTTCGCCCCGGACCGGGATATGCACCGTTTCGCGTGGGGCATGCTCTCGGTGGAGTCGGCGGCCGTTCTGCGCACCAAGATGGCGGAACTGGTGGAGTCGTTCGACGACCTGACCCGGGGCGACGAGGTGCGCCCCGACGACGCCGCCCGAGGCACCTGTCTCCTTGTCGCGCTACGCCAGTGGCATCCGGCAGGATTCGAGGCGATGCGCCGAACGGAATGACCCAAGCGCGGGGCTTAGGCCGGGAATAGTTGCGCGCCCCCGTCGATGCGCAGGATCTGTCCGCTGATGTAGGACGAGTCGGGCGTCACGAGGAACTCGACCGCCTTCGCCACCTCGTCGGGCCACCCGTAGCGCGTCAAGGCGCCCTCGTGCACCTTGCGCTCGTCCCGGGTCGGCCGGCTGGCCTCGAATCGGGCCGTGATGATCTCGCCCGGTGCGATGACGTTCGCGTAGACGCCGTACGGCCGGAGTTGCGAGGCGAGGCAACGCGTGTACTCGTGCACCGCCGCCTTGGCGGTTCCGTACACCACCTCGGAGCGGTGGCCGCCGAGCCCCGCGATGCTGCCGATGGTGACCACCCAGCCGCTTCCGCGTTCCATCATCTCAGGCACGACTTCGCGGCAGACCAGGATGCAGGTCATCAGGTTGCGATCGAGCACGGTGCGGACGTCCTCGAGCGACACGTTCACGGCGTCGTTCTCGACCGGCTTCCCGGCCTTCGCGCCCGATGTGCCTTGCGAGCCGATGTCGCCGCCGGCGTTGTTGATAAGGATGTCGATGCGCCCAAATCGCTCGCGGATTTCCGCGACCAGGTTTTTGACGGTTGCGTCGTCGGTCAGGTCGCCGTGGACGGCGAGCACTTCCGCATCGTTGGTCTCGGCGATCGCCGACGCGACCGCCTCGAGCGAGTCCGCCTCGTTGAAAGCACGCGTTGAGGTGGGAGTGGTGCCGTGGACGGCGACCTTCGCACCGAGGCTGGCGAGATGGTCGGCGACAACGCGCCCGATCCCGCGCGAGGAGCCGGTCACCCACGCGACCTTGCCGGCGAGTCTCTTGTTCATGGGTTGATCCTATTTCGGGGTGATTGGTGGGTGTCGGTCGAGCTCTCAGTCGAACGCCGAGAGCACGTCCTCGGCGACGAGCTGGTATTGCTCCACGTCGTCCGTGGGGATGCCGCCGATCATGATCTCGTCCGCACCCGCCTCCACGATCTCGCCGATTCGATCGATCACGTAGTTCTTCGGCCCGGCGGCGGTCCCCTCGCCCAGTCGGCGGCCGGCCATGAACGCGGTGGCCGCCTGCTTGTCGTCGGTGACCATCGTCGGCATCAGCACCGTATGCTTGATCTCCCCGGGGTCGCGCCCGGCGTCTTCGCAGTGGCGGTTGAGCACGCCGACCTTGTGCGCGAAGTACGCTTTCGTCATGGGCCCGCCGGCCCAGCCGTCGAGGTTCATGATGTCGCCGAAGCGGGCGAGTGTGCGCAATGTCCGACGCTCGCCGGTGCCGCCGACCAGGATCGGGATGGGCTCGTCGTAGCTTCCGGGCGACAGCGGTGCATCGTCGAGGGCGTAGTAGCTGCCCTCGAAAGTGACGCGCTCGCCGTGGAAGAGGCGCCGCAGCAACTGTGCCGCCTCCTCGAACCGGTCCTGGCGTTCCTTCATGGACGGGAAATTCCAGCCGTAGGCCTCGTGCTCGCGCTTGAACCAGGCGGCACCGATTCCCAGAACGAAACGACCGTGAGCGATGTGGTCTACGGTACCCGCCATCTTCGCGGTCAGGCCCGGATTCCGGTAGGTGTTGCCGAGCACGAGATGGCCGATCGTCAGCGTCTCGGTAAACCCGGCGACGGCCGCCGCGACGGTGAACGCCTCGTGGGCGGTCAAGTGCTCCTCCTCCTTGCGGCCGGGCGGGGGCAGGTAGTGATCGGCGAACCAGATGCTGTTCCACGGCCCGGCGTCGAGCACCTCGGCGACCTCGCGAATGCTGTCCCAGGTATTTCGATAGCAGGTGACTTGGGCACCGAATCTCATGCGTTCTCCGACTCTTTGGACAAGGCGCGTCGCTTCCCGCGACGCGAAGCGGGCGAGTATAGCGCTAGCAGTGTGCTGAGCCCGCCGGGGACGTCCGCGTTCGTCGAGCCGTGGTGGTGGCGACATTGCACTCACCAGCGAATCGAGCCATTATGGCCGTCTAATCTAGAGATCCAATGAGGTCGAGCTGTGAACGGCGAAGGACGCAAGGTGGACATCGGCACGGATTGGCGGCTGACCGAGGCGAAGAACCGGCTCAGCGAAGTCGTGACCAATGCGCTGACGGATCGGCCGCAGCGCATTGTCCGCCGCGGCGAGGCCGTGGTGGTCGTGGCAGAGGAGACCTTCGGGTGGCTGACCGGCGGTCGATCCGGTTTCATCGCCTACCTGCTGAGCGGGCCGTCGCTAGAGGGTGTGACAACGGAACGCGACCGTGGCCCGATGCGCGACGTCGAGCTGTGAGAGTGCTTCTGGATACCTGCGTGGTCTCGGAGATCCGCCATCCGCAGGGCGCGCCCGAGGTCAAGGGAGCCGTCGAGTCGCTGGACGACGAAGACACCTTCCTGAGCGTGGTCACTCTTGGCGAGCTCGCGGGTGGCGTGGCCCGACTGGAACAGGGGCGCCGGCGCCGGGAACTCACGGCATGGCTCGACGGACTCGAGACGCATTTCGCCGACCGACTCCTGCCGATCGACTCGGGCACGGCCCGCATTTGGGGCGAACTCGACGCGCTGGCGCAGGGTGCGGGGCGTCGCGCGAGCGCGACCGACGGCATGATTGCGGCCA
Organism: Gammaproteobacteria bacterium; assembly: GCA_026706385.1. Classification (GTDB taxonomy): domain Bacteria; phylum Pseudomonadota; class Gammaproteobacteria; order Pseudomonadales; family Azotimanducaceae; genus VXYL01. The sequence continues at coordinate 31,176 of JAPOYV010000038.1, read as the reverse complement.
CCGCCCGTGTGCATGGCCTGCACGTGATGACGCGCAACGTCAGCGACTTCAAACCGCTGGGGGCTCTCACGATCAACCCATGGGACGACGCCGGAGCGTGACCGACGCGCGTCCTTGCTCCCTTATAGCCAATTGGCTATAAGGACGTCATGGCCTTGTGGCAACTGGTCCGCGAAGCGCGCAAGCGTGCAGGATTGACGCAGTGGGCGTTGTCCCAGCGCGCCGGTGTTGCGCAGTCGACGGTCGCGCGCATCGAGTCTGGCACGAGGTGCCCTTCGACGGACATGGTGGAGCGCCTAGTGCGCGCGGCCGGTTTCGAGATTCGCGTCGCCTTGGGCGAGCCGGATCCGCAAACGACGTCAATCCTCGAGCGCAATCTGCAGCTGACGCCACCGGAGCGGCTTGCGAGCGCTGTCCGGGCCGCGCGGTTCGTGCAGAAGGCTCGTGCGGCGCTCCAAGCATCGGACGATGGCTGACGCGGGTTTCGATCCGGAGAACATCTTCGAGGCGCTTGCCGACTCGGACGTCCGCTTTGTCCTCATCGGCGGCATGGCGGCGATTTTGCACGGGGACGCCGGCGTCACGATGGACATCGACATTACGCCCGCGTACGACACCGAGAATCTGGACCGGCTCGCCACGGCGCTCCGTGGCATTCGGGCGCGGATTCGTGCGGAAGGTGCGCCGAACGGCCTGCCGTTCGACTGCTCGGGCGAGTTCTTGCGCAACCTGGGGCCGGACGGGATGCTCAACTTGACCACCCGATACGGCGACGTCGACTTGGCGTTCATGCCAAGCGGCACCGAGGGCTTCGAAGACCTGAAGAACAACGCTGTGACCGTCAACGCAACCGGCGTCTCCTTGCTCGTCGCGTCATTGGCAGACGTGATCCGGTCCAAGAGCGCGGCGGATCGGGACAAGGACCGGCGTGCATTGCCCCGGCTGCGCGAACTACTGGACATGACCGGCCAAGGTTGACGCCACTTGGCGTCCCGGTGGGGCGCTGCGCGACCGGGCCCTTTCCATCTAAACTCCCGCGCTTCACGACTTGGCCTCATCGGCCGCCTTCAAGGGAGCGCAACATGATTCTGCCCAACACCTTCCGCGACAAGTTCGACCGCGGGGAGCCGACGATCGGCACCCACTTCCTGTTCGCGGACACCGATGTGCCGGAGTTGATCGGCGACACGGGCCTATTCGACTACGCGGAATACGTCGCCGAGTACTCGGCCTTCGACATGCGCCACCTCTACGAACTCGCGCGCTCGGCGCAGTGCGGCAATCTGCCGCTCATGATCAAGCTCGACCAGGAGGCGCAGAGCTTCTGGGCGCAGGTGGCCTTGGGCGCCGGGTTCAAGTCGGTGCTGTTCACGGACGTGCGCACGCCCGAAGACGTCGACGAGTGCCACCGCGCCATCGCCCCGGACTCCCCGAATACCGGTGGCCACATGGGCGTCAAGCTGCGCCGCCCGGCGCTCGGCAGCTACAGCATGGATGGCTACCTGGAGGATCTCGAGTCGATCGTGTTCGCGATCATGATCGAGAAGAACGTCACCGTCGAAGGCATCGACGGTGTACTCGAGCGTGCCAAGGAACGCGGCGTGGACATGACCCAGTGGGGTCCGGCCGACTTCAGTTTCTCCCGCGGCCAGCTGAACCTGATGGGGTCGCCCGAGATCCGCGTCTTCGAGGAGAAGGTGATCGCCAAGTCGCTGGAGTACGGCATCCGGCCCAGGATCGAGATCGGAGCGGTCGAGCAGGCCAAGCGCTACATCGACTTGGGCGTGCGCGACTTCTGCATCGGTTGGGATCGGATGATCCTGCGCGCCGCCCTCGTGAACCTGGGCGAAGGGATCAAGAAACTCGTCGAGTCGCTATAGACCCGAACGGCCCTCAACGGGCTTCCAGAAGGGGCCTCCCGAGTCCGCGCCTGTGGGCGTTGTGGTAGTGCAATAGCGCCGGTTCGTTGCGGCCGAATAGCACGTGGCTCTGGATGCCGGTCTCCGCGCAGCGCTGGGTGGACTCGGCCATCTTGTAGTCCTCGTTGACGACGACGTTGTTGAAGCCTTCGAAGCGGTCTTCGTAGCGGCGCTCGGGGAACTCGGGATCCTCGAAGAAAGCCTTCACTTGCGGTCGGACGTAGAAGCTGTGGGCCGTCTTCGACTTCCGCGTGCTGTTCCCGTCCGGGAAGATGCGAACCACGTCGACGGCTGCACCATCGACGAGGAAGATGGTGTTCGGGTAGATGAAGTAGACCGACAGCGTGAGGCGCCGGAACGGCCAGTTCTCGATGTTGGGTTCCTTGGCGTTGGCCTCGGCGAACCCCGGGATGGATGCGAACACCATGCGGTAGTTCGGACCGAACGTGTCGTGGGTCTGCAGGTTGCCGCGGATGTCGTTCGCCAAGGTCTCGCGGTGCAGGACGTCGAAGTGGTAGTTCTCGCCGAACGTGTCGACGGCCAGTTTCCAGTTGACGTTGGCCGGGATGAGTTGCGAGGCGCCGTAGCTGTGCTCGGGCAGTTCCCAGTGGGCCATGTCGTCCTCGAGTCCGCCGAGGGCTGCATCGACGTCGATTGCGTCGCCGGGCGTCGGCCGCACCCACAGCATGCCGTACTTCTCGGCGCACGGCAGTTCAATCAATCCGCGGCCGGCCTTGTCGAAGTCGCCGAACCGTTCGGCGCGGTTGACGGCGATCAGGTCGCCACGGTTCGAGTACGTCCAGGCGTGGAATGGACAACTGAACCGGGGGCCGTTGCCGCGTCCGTCGGGCACGACCTGTGCGCCGCGATGCCGGCACGTGTTGGCGAATGCCCGGAACCGACCCGCGTCGTCGCGCGTCATCAGGATCGGCAGCCCCGTCTCGCTGTCCGCCCAGTAGCTCCCGTTCTCCGGCAAGTCGGCGGACAGACCCATGAACAGGGGCGTCTCCCGGAAGAATACGCGCTGCTCCTCGGCCAGCAGGTCCGGGCAAGTGAAGTCGGACAGCGGGCTCTCGACGATCCCTTCGCCGTGTACGGCGCCGCCGTTGGCCATCCCATCTCTCAGGATGCCGAGCAGCCGGAGGCGTTCTTGTCTGCGCATGGTTCGTCCTTTGCCTTGGGGCCGGGGGCGGCGAGTTTAGCCGATTGCCGCCAAATGCCTAGCGCCTATCGCGTGGGTCGTTCCGTAGCGAGCCGCGGCGCATCAGACGGCTTGCACGATGTCGAAGATGCTTATGCTCGCTCGCAGAGCCGTATTGACGTCGCCACGTAGGAAGTCGGCGCTGATCCGGTAATCCGCTCGCTCTCGGAGAGCGCGGCACTGGGCCAGCAAGTAGCCGACGCTTCTCGATTGCATCGCGGCGGCTGGGCGCGTTAGCGTGTCCGCGATCTCCCTGTGGCCGGGCTCCGCGGATTCGGAGCCGAAGGCGAACGGAATGCACGCGTGGTATGCCGCGTAATACGCTCGGCTGGTGGCGTTTCGCCAATCGGACTCGCGGTCGCCCTGGGCAAGCTCGTCGGCCGTCCGTAGCAGGTCGTCAGGAGTGATCGCCATCCGGGATCGTCCCGATGAACATGGGCTTGAATCGCAATCCGGGATCCGCGCGCAGTGTCGGCGACTCGGCCCAACGCTCGGCGAGCTCGCAGTTCAAGTCCGCAGCCCGCGATGATGGAGTGACTACGTACTCCGTCATCAAGAACGAGCCAGGCTCCTCGAAGGATTCCGAAACGGCGATGTGATGAGACCGTGCGCGGGCATTGACCCGGATGGACGCCGCGACGCGGAGTATCTCGCGGACGCCGTCTTCACTGAATAGGCCTTGGTCCAAGGCGCGTACCAGCGAGTCGACATCGGGGGCGTGAGGCGTCGCCTCGTCCGGGGAAAGCTTCCGCCAACGGTCCAAGTAACTCTTTGCGGTAGTCAAGCGCCCATCGGCCAATGCGGCGTCGATCGCCACCCGTAGAGGAAGGCGGTCGCCGGGGCTTTGCTCGACGGCTTCGAGCGCTACCCGGAACGCCTCGTCGACCAAGCCGACCAATGAGAGCGAGAGGGCGAAGTTGCAGCGGCTGAGCACCGGGTTGCCAAGGGACACCGACAGCAGGTGGCGTCGCTTCATCTCGTCAATGTTCCACCGCAACGCTGCCACACGGCCCAGTAACTCGTGGCCTGCCGCGGCATCCACGGGCATCAGCTTGCCAGCACCGGCGACGATCCGGCGTAACGCAACCTCGTCGACGGGCTCCGCCTCGCTGATCCGTTCCAGTTGGTCTGCGAGCTCGAGAGCCTTGGGTTTCGGCGTCGGTGCCATGGTCGTGTGGTGTGGGGTGGGAGACGCACTGTAGCAGGATGCCGGGACGTGCGTGCTAGTCAAGGAACGCGTCTGGATAGTGCACCACCCCACCGGCGCTCAGAGCCCCGGGCACCAGTTCCAGCGCCATGAAGGCAGGCCCCGAGAAGGGCGCCTGCAATGGCTCAGCCAGGCGGGCCGAGAAGCCGAAGCGCGGGTAGTAGGTGGGGTGGCCGAGCACCACCACGGCTTCGAGGCCGGCTTCGCGACAGCGGTCGAGCCCAGTTCGCACCAACGCGCTGCCGACGCCGCGGCGCTGCCATCGGGGAAGCACCGACATCGGGGCGAGCGCCACTGCGGCCACATCGCGCGCGGACGTGCGGATCGGCAGGTGCGAAAACAGGATGTGCCCGACCACGCCGGAGTCGTTTTCGGCGACGAGCGACAGCGCGGCCTCGCCGTTGGCACGCAATGCATCTACCAAGTCGGCTTCCGCCTCGCTGCCGAATGCCTCGCGATTGACCGTGCGAATCGCGTCGAGGTCGGACCGGCCTTCCGGCCGGACTTGAAACCCGCGCCTCATCTAGGCCGGAGGCTTGTCAACCACGACGCCGGCGCCTTCCAAGGCGTCGATGCGGTCATCGTCGTAGTCGAGCCAGTCCCGGAGCACGGCGCGGTTGTCGGCACCGAGGCGCGGGCAGGGCGTCCAGTCGTCGCTGGCGATGCCTGCCATCTTGATCGGATTGCCCGGAATCGGCGTCGGCCCTAGTTCGAGAGGGACAAAGAAGCCACGGGCCTTGACCTGGGGATCCGCGGTCATGTCCGGTGTGATGTTGACCGGGCCGGCGGGAACGCGAGCCCGCTGCAGGACTTCCGCAGCGTCGGACTTGGTCTGCGAAGCGGTCCACGCGCCGATGGCGGCGTCGATGCGGTCGTGGTCCTGCCGACGCTCGGCCACGCTGGCGTCGGGATCCAGTCCGAGGATGACGCCGCACAGCGCCCGCCAATCGGCGTCGTCGCGGCAGGCGACCGCCACCCAGGCGTCGTCGCCGGCGCAACGGTAGACCCCGTGCGGCGCCATGACGGGATGCCGGTTGCCGAGCGGCGCGATGTCGCCCGCGTAGTCGGGGAGTTGGACCTCGATCAGCCACGGGCCCGAGAACGCGACACCGCCTTCGTGCAACGACATCTCGACGTGCGCGCCTTTCCCGGTCCGTTCGCGACGCCGCAGTGCATCGAGGACTGCGGCCGTCGCGCTGACGCCGGTGATCGGATCCATGAGCGCCATGGCCGTGTTTCGGGGCTCGCCTGGGCCGTAGCCCATCACGGTGGTCAAGCCGGACATCGGTTCCACCGAAGGACCGAACGCGACGCGGTCGCGGTACGGCCCGCTGTTGCCGAACCCGGGCATCGAGACGTAGATGATGCGCGGATTAGCAGCGGCGAGCCGTGCGTAATCCAAACCGAGGGCGGGCATGGCCCGGGCGCTGAAGTTCTCCATCACGACGTCCGCCACGGCGACGAGTTCGAGAAATGCGTCGCGGCCTGCGTCGGTTTTCAGGTCGATGGCTAGGCTCTGCTTGTTACGCTGCAGTTTCACGAACACCGCATTGACGTTCCACGGCTCGGCCGGCGGCTTGCCCTCGAGCCAACCGCCGATGGGCAGTCCGCCGCGGTATTCGCGGGGCCCGCGGCCCATCGGGCCCTCGACCTTCACGACGGTGGCGCCGAGGTCGGCGAGTACACGGGTGGCCAGGGGGCCGGCCCAGACGTGCGTCAGGTCGAGAATGCGAACGCCGCGCAGAGGGCCGTCAGCCATCAGCGGGGCGCTCCTCGGCTAAGGGCTCGGGGTTAGACAACGCGAGCGCCGGACGAGTCTCACCGTGGATGTGCCAACCCGGCGGCGGCGAACGCACCACCGTCTCGCCGTGGACGAGGTTCTGCCAAATGGCGCGTTCGGCCAGGTGGGGATCGCCCAGCACGTCCTCGAAAGTCTGCACGACGCCAAGCGGGATCCGGCACTCGTTGGCGCGTTCGTCGATCTCGGCCTTGGATCGCGAAGCCAGGACACCGTTGATCAGGTCGTGCAGGGCGGTGCGGTTCAGCATGCGCTTCTCGTTGTTGGCGAAGCGTTCGTCCACCGCCAGCTCCGGTCGGTCCAGGAACACCGTGAAGGAGTCCCAGAACGAAGGCACGATGTTGGTGTAGACCCAGCCGTCGGCGCAGCGGAAGAGGTTGCTCGGCACGACGGACCAGAAATCGCTGCCGTGCCGTGAGCGTACGACCCCGCCGCAGTGCCACATGACCGTGGTGAATTGGCTCAGCGCCATCACGACTTCCAGCATGCCGATGTCGATGGTGTTGCGTTCTTTGGCGAGCCGGCAGGCGTTGGCGGCCGTAAACGCAAAGGTCCCGCTCTGAAACTCGACATAGTGACCGGGAAGTGACAGCGGGGCGCGGTCGGAGTCGCCCATGAGGTTCGTGTAGCCGCCCATGGCCAGCAGGACGTGGGGCGTTGCGTGCCAATTGCGTTTCGGCCCAGTCAGCCCGAAAGGCGTGATCGCCACCTTGACGGGCGTTGGCCAGGCGTCGAAGTCGAGCGTCGCCACGGCGTCGGCGGTCGCGCCTTCGGCGACGACGATCTCGGCACGGCTGGCGAGTTCACCGATCAGGCCGGCGTCGTCGGTCCTGACCCGGCGCTTGCCGGCGTGCAGGTACAGGTCCATGGCCGTTTGGCTGGCCCAGGCGGGGACCGTTGCTTCCGACTCGACGCGAACCACGTCGTAGCCGGATTGTGCGAACAGCCGGCCGCAGAAACCCGCGGCGTGGCCGCCCATTTCGAGAACGCGATCCATGACGGGCGATGTTAGCTTACGGTCTGCCCGTCGCGTGCTTGTGGTAGCGTGCCGCGCATGTCGAGACGAGCCCCCCGGGTCATCGGCGGCGTTACCTTAGCGTTCGCGATGACGATGCTGCCCGCGTGCGACGTGGAAACGGCGGCGCGTGACGTGATCATCACGCTGTTCTACGAAACCGATCCACGAGCAGCGCCCGCCGATGCGGTCGCGGTCCAGGCATCCGCGGAGACCGTGCCGGTCATCGACGGCTCCGATGCCGCCGACGACCCGGCGATCTGGGTCAACGAACGCAATCCCGCCGCGAGTTGGGTGGTGGGCACGAACAAGCGCCGTGGCTTGGAGGTGTACGACTTGGCGGGAGCCCGGCACGGACGCGTGGACGCGGGCCGGGTCAACAATGTCGATTTGCGCACGGTCGAGGTCTCGGGCGCACAGGTGGTTGTCGTGGGTGGCACGAACCGCACCACGAACACGATCGATGTCTGGGCATTGGATCAAGAGACCGGTGCGTTGGCCGATCTCCTGACCGCGCCGATTCCGGCGGACTTGGACGATCCCTACGGCTTCTGCCTCTACCGCAGCCTTAAAGGTGGGGCCTTGTACGCGATTGCCACCGACAAGGCGGGCGGTGCAGCGCAGTGGCACCTGGCCGACACCGGTACGGGCAAGCTGCGCGGCGAGCGTGTGCGGACGATCCACACGGAAACGCAACCGGAAGGGTGCGTCGCCGACGATTCGAACGGCGTGCTCTACATCGGCGAGGAAGGCGTAGGCGTCTGGCGGCTTGGCGCCGAGCCGGACGATCCGCCGGATGCTAAGGAACTCATCGCGACCGTGCGACCGGAGGAGGAGGCCGAGGCACCCGACCCCGACAGTCCGCATCGCCTGACCGCCGATGTCGAGGGCCTCGCGATCTATGCGCCGCCCGACGCCGCCCCGGAGGCCGGCTACCTGGTCGCCTCGAGCCAAGGCAACTGGACGTACGTGGTCTTCGACCGGTCACCGCCGCACGCCTACCGCGGGACGTTCCGGGTCGCCGACGGTGAAGCGATTGACGGCGCCGGCGAGACCGATGGCCTCGACGTCGTCGCCAGGCCCGTTGGCGCGGACTATCCGCAGGGTCTGCTCGTCGTCCAAGACGGCTACAACGTGGATCCTGCAGGCGAGGAGCAGAACCAGAACTTCAAGTACGTGTCCTGGGCCGAAGTCGCCGGCGCGCTGGCGCTCGACTGACGTTAGGCGTTGCGCATCGGCAGGTCGCGGGCTTTCCACCAGTAGAACACGGCCGGGAAGACCAGCAGGACCACCAAGCCGGCGGTCAGCACACCGCCTACCAAAGGCGCCGCGATGCGCTTCATCACGTCCGCACCGGCACCGGCGCTCCACATGATCGGCAACAGGCCCACGACGTCGGTGGCGATGGTCATCAGCACGGGCCTGACCCGCTTCGCAGCCCCAGCGATTATCGCCTCCGCGAGTGCGCTGCGGTCGCGCAGTTCGCCGCGCTTGGCGGCATCGCCGACGGCGACGTTGAGATACAGCAGCAGGACGGTGGCGGTCTCGGCGTAAAGCCCGGCAAGGGCGATGATGCCCACCCAGACGGCGACGCTTAGGTTGTAGTCCAACCAGTAGAGCAGCCAGACGGCGCCGATCAGCGCGAATGGCGTGCCGAGCAGGACCAGGAGGGTCTCGGTGAGCGAGCGGCGGCTGACATAGATGATCGCGGCGATCAGGAGAAGGGTCGCCGGTATGACAACGGCCAGTCGGGCCTGCGCGCGCTCGAGGTATTCGTACTGTCCGCTCCACGTGACCGTGTAGCCGGGCGGCACGTCGACCGCGTCGGCAACCGCTGCTCGGGCCGTGTCCACGTAGTACCCCAGGTCGTCGGAGTCGGTATCGACGTAAACCCAGGCGTTGGGCTTCGCGTTCTCGCTCTTGATGCTTGGCGGACCGACGGTGTACTCGATGCTCGCCAGGCGGCCGAGCGGAATCTGCGCCCCCGACGCGGTGGGGACGAGCGCCGCGCGCAACGCCGGCAGGTCGTCTCTGAGTTCGCGCCCATAGCGCAGATTGACGGGATAGCGCTCGAGGCCTTCCACGGTGGTCGTGACGTTCATGCCGCCGATGGCTGTCTGCACGACCTCCTGGACGTCGCGCACGGTCAACCCGTAGCGGGCGATGGCCCGGCGGTCCACCTTGACGTCGAGATAGTTGCCGCCCATGACCCGTTCCGCATAGGCGCCGCGGGTGCCGGGCAGATCCCTGACCACGGCCTCGATCCTCCTTCCGAGGCGTTCGAGTTCGCCGAGGTCCGGACCCGCGATCTTGATCCCCACGGGGGTCTTGATGCCGGTCGAGAGCATGTCGATGCGGGTCCGGATGGGCATGGTCCAGGCATTGGTGAGGCCGGGCACGCGGATGGCGGCGTCGAGTTCGTCGATCAGCGCCTCCGGCGTCATGCCTTCGCGCCACTCGTCCTCGGGCTTGAGGACGATGGTGGTTTCGATCATGGACAGCGGTGCCGGATCCGTGGCGGTGTCGGCGCGCCCGACCTTGCCGAAGACGTTTTCGACCTCGGGAAACGTGCGGATGATGCGGTCGGTTTGCTGCAGCACTTCGCTGGCCTTGGTGATGGAGATGCCCGGCAGCGTTGTCGGCATGTAAAGGAGGTCGCCCTCCCAGAGCGACGGCATGAACTCCGAGCCGAGCCGCGTGAACGGGACGACGGTCACGGCGAGTCCGGCCACGGCGAGACCGACGACGGCGAATCGAAACCGCAGCGCCGCGCTCAGCATCGGCCGCACGACCCGTGCGAACGCGAAGAGGGCCAAACCGAACTGAACGACGTGGCGTCCGCGGCGCTCGCCGCCGCCGAGTTGGTGCCCCTTCACCCAGTATCCGACGAGCACGGGCGTGAGCGTCACGGCGAGTAGTGCAGCGGCTGCCATCGCATAGGTCTTCGCGAAGGCGAGCGGCTTGAACAGCCGGCCTTCCTGCGCTTCGAGGGCGAAGACGGGAAGGAACGACACCGTGATCACCAGCAGGGCGAAGAACAGCGTGGGTCCGACCTCCTTGGTCGCGGCGGCGATCACCTCCCAATGCGGTCGACGCCCTCGTGCTTCGGAAAGGTGTCGATGCGCGTTCTCAACCATCACGATGCCGGCGTCGACCATGGTGCCGATCGCGACCGCGATGCCGCCCAGCGACATGATGTTGACGTTCACGCCCTGCGCGGTCATGACGATGAAGGCGATCAGAATGCCGAGCGGCAAGGTGATGATGGCGACCATGCCGCTCCTGACGTGGAACAGGAATGCGATGCACACGAGGCTCACGATCAGGAGTTGCTGGCCCAGGCTGACGCCCAAGCTCGTCACCGCCCGTTCGATCAACGCGGTGCGGTCGTAGGCGACCTCGATCGTCACACCGTCCGGCAAGCCGGCCTTGGCGGCCTCGAGCTTGGCCTTGACATCGCGGATGACCGCGAGGGTGCCTTCGCCGTGGCGTACCACGACAATCCCGCCGACGGTCTCGCCCTCGCCGTTCCACTCGGCGACGCCACGGCGCATCTCCGGCCCGACGCCGACCTCGGCGACGTCCTCGAGCAGGATCGGCGTCCCCGCGGCATTGACGCCCAAGGCGATCGCGCGGATGTCGTCCAGAGACTCGATCAGCCCCTGCCCCCGAATCATGAACTCCTTTTCGGCGACCTCGAGCAGACGCCCCCCGACGTCGCTGTTGCTGTCGTCAATCGCCTCACGGATGCGCGAGAGCGGAATGCCGTAGGCGCGCAGCCGGTTCGGGTCCACGGTGACCTGGTACTGTCTGACGAATCCGCCGATGCTGGCAACTTCCGAGACGCCCGACACGCTGGTCAGTTCGTACTTGAGGTACCAGTCCTGGATGGACCGCAACTCCGCCAGGTCGTGACGGTCCGACTTGAGCGCGTACATGAAGGCCCAGCCGACGCCCGTCGCGTCCGGACCGAGGGTGGGGGTGACGCCCGGAGGCAACTGTCGGGCCACGTGGTTCAGCGTCTCGAGGACGCGCCCACGGGCCCAGTAGAGGTCGGTGCCGTCTTCAAAGATGACGTAGACGAAGGAGAAGCCGAAGAAGGAGTACCCGCGCACGACCTTCGCGAACGGCGCGGCGAGCAGTTGCGTGGTCAGCGGGTAGGTCACCTGGTCCTCGACGATCCGCGGTGCCTGTCCGGGGTACTCCGTGTAGACGATGACTTGGACGTCCGACAGGTCCGGTATGGCGTCGAGCGGTGTGCGCGACAGGGAGTAGATGCCGACGAGCGCCGTCAGCAGGGCCGCGAGAATGATGAGGACGCGGTTCTCGATGGACCAGTCGATTACTCTTTCCAGCACGATCTTGCCCTACGCACTCAATGATTGTGGTGCGGCATGGCCGCGCCGGCGGCCTGCTCGTCGCCGCGCAGGAGTTGACCGATCGCGGCCCGGAGATTGCTCTCCGAGTCGATCAGGAACTGCGAAGACACGACCACACGCTCGCCCATGGCCAGACCCGCGGTCACCTGCTGCAACTCGCCGGATCGGATGCCGAGTTCGACCTCCCGGGGCTCGAAGGCGCCGTCGTTGCGGGCGACGATCGCCACGGTGCGCGCGCCGCTGTGCAGGACGGACTCCGCGGGAATCGCGATGACGTCCGTCAGGTCGTCCACGTGCAGCACGACGTCGACATACATGCGCGGTCGCAGGACAAGGTCGTCGTTGGCCACTTCTATGAATGCCGTCAACGTGCGCGTCTCGGCGTTGACCGCCGAGCGGAAGAACAGGATGCTGCCTTCCCAGCGGCGCTCCGGAAACGCCGCCGCCGTGATCGTTGCCCGGCTGCCGACGTGCACGTGGCGCAGATCCTCCTCGTAGAAGTCCGCTTCCGCCCATAACGTGGTGTGGTCCGCGATCTTCAAGACCGTCATGCCGGGACTGAGCTTCATGCCATCGAGGGAGTCGCCCATCTTGTCCACGACGACGCCCGATGCCGGCGAGTGGAAGGTGATCGTGCGCGGTGCCGACTTGGCCGCCGCCAGGGCGTCGATCTGCGCCGCCGACATGTCCCAGTAGGACAAGCGTTCGCGCGCCGCGTCGAGCAGCGACCGCGCGCGCTGCACGGCTTCCGGGTAGGCCTGATCACGTTCCAGGCGGGCCACGTAGTCCATGGCGGCGAGGAACTCGCGCGCCGTGGTGACGAGTTGCGGGCTGTAGATCTCGAACAGCGGATCGCCCGCGGTGACGAACTCGCCGACGTTGTTCACCCGGGCGCTCTCGATCCAGCCTTCGAACTTGGTGTTGACCGAGAAGACCTTCTCCTCGTTGTGCGCCAACTCGCCGACCGTACGGATCGAGATCGGCAGGTCGCGGCGCTCCACGGGCGCCGTGCGCACGGCGAAGTTCTGCAGGAACTGCTGGCTGACCCGCACGCCGCCGGTGTCGGCTTCGGTCTGGGTCTTGCGGACCAGTCTCATGCCGCAGATCGGGCAGCTTCCGGGCTCATGGCGGATGACGTCCGGGTGCATGCCGCAGGTGTAGAGCGCCGCGTCCATGCTTGCGTCGACGTCCGTCGTCGGCTTCGGCGCGTCGCGTTCGGCAAACCACCAGGACGGCGGGTTGAGGACCAGGACGGCGGCCCCCACACCCAGTCCGGCGCCTAGGCCGAGGAATCCCATCGTGCGTAGTTTCATGATCTTGCTCCTGCGGCTAGCGGCAACGCCGTGCCGATCGCCCGTTCGAGGTCGGCCAGTGCTTGCATGTAGTCGGTATGCAGGCGCGCGAGCCCGAGCCGGACGTCGAGCAGCACTTCCTCGCTGTCCAGCAACTCGAGCACGCCGACCGTGCCGGCGGTGTACGCCTCCTCGGTGGTGCTGAGCGCTTGCTCGGCCTGTGGCAGCAGCGCGCGCTCGAGGAGGCTGATTTGGCCGTCGATGACGGCGAGGTCGGAGGTGGCTGTGCGGATTTCCTGCGCGACGCGCCTGAGGGCTTCTCGGTGCGCCCGTTCGGCGGCGCGAACACGGGCCGTGGCAGCGGCAGTCCCGGCTTGCAGGGCCGACTGGTAGATGGGGATGTTGACGCCCAGCGAGACGCTGAAGACGTCGCGGCCGTTGTCCAACGGTGGTTGTGCAAGGCCGGCCGCGTCGCGGCGACCCTCGATCTGACCCCAGGAAGCACCGACGACGACATCCGGCCAATGAGCCCGCCGAGATAGTCGGACCGCACTCTCCGCGCCTTGGATTCGCGCCTTGGCGGCCCGGACCTCGGCGCGGTGCTCGCGTCCGAGACTGGCGAGTCGGTCATGGCCGACATCGACCGCCGGGCGATCGCCGAGCCGTACCTTCGGCAGGGCTAGCTCCACCGGCCGGTCTCTGAGAGCGTTCAGGACGCTTTCGGCCTCGACGCGCTGGCGGAGGAACCCGTGTCGACGGCTCAGCACGCGGGTGATCTCGGCCTGCAGCTTGACGACCGCCTGCTGAAAGCCGACGCCTTGCGAATAGCGTGCGCGCGCCAAGGTCTCGTAGTGGCGCAGCAGTTGCGACTCCTCGTCGGCGATGTCGACCGCGCGGTCGAGGTAGCCGAGTTCGAAGTAGGCGTGCTTGACCCGGCGAACCGTGTCCACCGTGACCGCATCGATGTCGTGCTTCGCGGCGCTGGCTTCCCATTGCGCAACTTGGCCGCGCTCGCCGCGCTTGCCGAACCAAGGCAGGTCTTGCCGCAGGGCAACGCCGTTGATCTGCGGGCCGAGGCGCGTCTCGACCGGCGCGACATGCCGCGTGAACGTGAGCATGGGATCCGGGAGTGCTGTCGCTTGGCGCACGCCGTGTTGTGCGGCGACGTGGCGCGCCGCGACTTGCTGGATTCGCGGATTGCGCGCCAGCGTCTCGGTGATCAGCGCGCCGAGCGCGGGGTCGCCATGGCTCGTATACGCCGGCGGGGTCGGGGCGTGGCCCGCGACTGCTGGCGTCGCCAAGGCCAGCCAAGCGCAGGCATGCGCTAAGGTAGTCCAGGTTCTCATCGCCTTCTCCGACAAGAGGGGTTGGCAAGGCCGGCGCCAGCCAGGTACGGCTCGCGTGGACTTGAGCGGAGAGATGCCGCAGGGGTGGCGCGGCTTAAGGCGAGGGGGCTATTTCAGCAGGATGTCGAAACGGTGCACCGCGGTATCGGCGGCTCGCAGGGGCAACCGTGGTGGTGGATCATGGGTGAGGCGGCGATATCGGCGTGGCGCCATTTGTACCGTGGCGTCGATTGCCAGCGCGTCGTCGGGTGCCGCTGTCGGCGCCGGTGTGAGTCCGATCTGACGGTCCGCGGCGGGGCTGGTGAGCCCGCAATCGGCGCAGTCGTCGGCTTGGATGCAGTGGTCGGCTTCGCTTGACGGCGCATGGTGGGCGTGCGGTGCGTCGGTGCCCTCGAGCGCGGACACCTCGCAGGCGCAGACAGCGCCGGCGAAGGCGGTCGAAGCCCCTAGGAGCCATGCAAGAACGACGCGCGTCTCTGCCATGCGGCCCCTCTTACGCCTCGCGGCGGTGCAAGTCAACCGGCGTGGTATGCCGCTAGGAGCTCTGCATAGGCCGCCACCAGGGCTTCGAGGTCGAGGCCGACGGCGAGTTCGGGCGGCCATTGCTGCTTGGCCGCGCCGAAGGCCAGTTGCTGGAACGCCGTGGCGGCGCGATGCCAATCCGCAACCGCGCCGACGCAATGCGTGCCGACGCCGCCGGGCTGGGCGATCCGCTCCGAAGTCGTCTCCTGCAGTTGGTCCGGAACCCCTGCGCCCTGTGGCACGCGATCGGTCAGCCGGAACTCCAAGATCGGGCCCGCATAGTTAGGAACGTCTCGACGGGCGCGAGCACTGCCGCTTGCGTCCTGCATCTCGAATCGGGTCACCCCGCCGCTCGGCGAGGACAACTCGATCAGACGGCCGGGTTCGAGTTCGGTGATGCGGCCCTCCCGGGCCATTCCCTCACTGGCCTGGGGTAGCCGGAACTGGCCGTCCGGACGAAGCTCCCAATCCACGCCGAAGAGCCACAGCGCGGCGTTTGCGGGGTCCGCGAACAACGACGACCAAGCACCGTCGGGCGTACCGGGCGCCCGGCGGACGAACTGCACGGTGTCCCGCCCCTGCATGGCGGCAGCACCACCGCAAAAGGCGCGCATGGCGGCATCGTCGGGCAGCCTAAACCGTCGCGCGATCTGATCCGGCGTCTCGTAGTGCTTGCGTTGCCTGTCGAACCAGTTGAGGTTCGCGATCGTGCCCTTGAGCGGCAGGATGTCTTCGGCCATCGGCGCTCCGCGGAGGTTTCGTTGATTCCGGCGTTATCTTACCGACCCTTGGCGAGTAGTCGCGGGAGGCCTGTAGTACGGGGTACATCGCACTCCCGAACCGGACCTGCCAGCTCGTGCGCGAAGGCAGCGCCACTTCGACAACCTGAAACGCACCGTCGTGGGCTTTTGGCGTCGCCGGCAGAAGGCGTAGCCGAAAGCGACTTACGAGGACCAACGAGACTTTAACGAGTTTTCTTGCGTTAACATGACTTCTGTTAATGTCGTTAATCCCGTTAAAGCTCTGTGCTAGAGTCGTCTCATGGATCGGATCTCGAATCCTTACGTGCCCGGCGCCGGCCTCCAGCCGCATGAACTTGCCGGGCGCGAGCCGCTGCTGAACAACGCATCGCTGGACATGGGGCGTGTGCTTGCCGGGCGTCCGGCGAAGGGGTTGATGCTTCTCGGCCTGCGGGGCGTCGGCAAGACCGTTCTGCTGAACCGGCTGCGCGCGGCGGCTGAGAACAAGGGTTTCTCCACGATCCGGATGGAAGCGCCCGAAGGTGGCAATCTTCCGGAGCTGCTCGCGCCCGAGTTGCGCCGCACGCTCTCTTCCCTCGATCTGCGGCGCGCCGCAAGCCACCACCTGCACCGTGCGGCAGGCGTGCTGGCGAATTTCGCGAAGGCGTTCAAGGTGTCCGTGGGCGACTTCGGATTCGGCGTCGATGTGACTCCGGGCGAAGGCGACACGGGCAATCTTGAGCAGGACCTGCCCCCGCTTCTCGTGGCCACGGCAAGGGTAGCGGCGGAACGCGGGACGGCCGTCGGTCTGTTCGTCGACGAGATCCAGTATCTGTCGTCGCAGGAACTCGCCGCCGTGATCGTGGCATGCCATGAGATCGCGCAGGAGAACCTTCCGTTCCTCTTCATGGGGGCAGGCCTTCCACAAGTCGCCGCATTGGCGGGCAGGGCGAAGTCGTATTCCGAGCGCCTTTTCGACTATCCGGAGATAGGGTCGCTGGAGGCAGAAGACGCCCGAGCAGCGTTGGTGAAGCCCGCTGAGGCCGAAGGTGTGTCGTTCGAGAGCGGGGCCGTCGACGAGATCTTGAGCGCCGCGAAGAACTTCCCCTACTTCATCCAGGAGTGGGGCTACCAGGTCTGGAACGCCGCCCCGTCAAGTCCCGTCACGACGGACATGGTACGCGCGGCGACGCCGGAGGTGGTCGAGCATCTCGACAGCAACTTTTTCCGCGTCCGATTCGACCGGCTGACACCGCTAGAGCAGAAATACCTCCGCGCGATGGCGGAGCTGGGGCCGGGGCCCCATGCGACGGGCAGAATCTCGGATACGTTGGGCGTGCGGACGGCCTCGGTCGCGACGGTGCGCCAAAGACTCATCGCCAAAGGCATGGTCTGGAGTCAACGCCACGGCGAGACGGCTTTCACCGTGCCTATGTTCGACGCGTTCATGAAGCGCCAGATGCCCGACCTGCTCAAACACGTGCCGCAACCACGGGGCCGGTGAGTGGTCCGAGTGGGAGGTGGGGGGCGGTGCGACCGGAGTTAGCCGACGGGCGAGCAGCGCTCGGTGTGCGACACTGACGCGTCGGTGCCAAGTGGGGTTAGAGGATGAAACTCTGCCTAGCGATCATCGCGGCGGCCCTGCTCGCTGGCTGCTCCCGGGACGAGGCCGAGCGCGGCCAGGCGTTGGCGCAGCAGCTACTGATCGTCGACACCCACATCGATGCGCCGTACCGACTGTTGCGTGAGACGGCCGACCTCGGAAACGCCGTTCCGGAGAGGGAGTTCGACTACCCGCGGGCTCGGCTGGGGGGCCTCGATGTGGCGTTCATGTCCATATACACGCCAGCGCGTTCCGCTGACGTCGGCGAGTCGCGCCAGGTCGCGGATCGACTGATCGACTTGGTCGAGGCGTTGGCCTCGGAACACGCGGACAAGTTCGGAGTCGTCACGTGCACCCGGGATGTCGAACGGTTGCGAGATTCGGGGCGGGTGGCGCTGGCGCTCGGCATGGAGAACGCGAGCCCACTCGAGGGAAACGCGGAGAACCTCGAGCACTTCGTTGGCCGCGGCATCCGCTACGTCTCGCTCGCGCATTCGAAATCGAACCGGTACGCGGACTCGAGCTACGATCTGGACGAGCGCTGGGATGGGCTGTCGGACCTCGGCAAGCAGACCGTCCCGCTTTTGAACCGGCGCGGTGTGATGATCGACATCTCCCACCTCTCGGACAAGGCGTCCTGGCAGGTCCTTGAGCTTTCCAAGGCGCCGGTGATCGCCTCTCACTCGTCGCTGCGCCACTTCATCCCGGGGTTCCACCGCAACATGAGCGACGACATGGTGAAGGCTGTCGCCGACGGCGGGGGCGTGGTGCAGATCAACTTCGGCAGCGGCTTCGTGTCTAGGGAGGCCCGTGAGTGGTCCATGCGCCGCGATGCGGCGATGCTCGCGCACTTCACGAACCAGCAGCCCGAGGCCGACGCCCGACGGGCGTTCATGGCGGACTACGCGCTCGACCATCCGTACCCGTACGCCACCGTCGACACCGTCCTCGACCACATCGATCGCACGGTCGCGCTGGCCGGCATCGACCACGTCGGCCTAGGGTCCGACTTCGACGGCGTCGGCGATACGCTTCCGACCGGCTTGAAAGACGTCGGCGACTTCCCGAACCTGGTCGCGGGCCTCCTTGGGCGCGGCTACGATGAGGTCGCCATCGCGAAGATCCTCGGGTTGAACCTGATGCGCGTCTGGCGGAACGTGGAACAGTACGCCGACGGGCTCGGGCATCCTGCGCAGTGCGCGGCCTAGTGGGCAGAGCGGGCGTTTAGGACGCTGGGCGAAAGCGACCCTTTGCCAACCAAAGGGCCGCCGTCGGCACGGCGAATAAAGCCGCCGCGATCAACCCAGGGATCCAACCGCCCCCGCGCGCATCGACGAGATTCCACACCAGCATCGCGACCATCACCTGGGCGGCGTAGACGCTCGCCCACGGCCACATCCAGCGGCTCATCTTCCAGAACCCGTAAGCGCCGGCGGCGTAGATAAGCCAATGCAGGGGCTCCGTGGCCTTGGCCGCCCAGCCCGTGAGCACGAACCCGAACCACACCTCCTCGTCTTCGGCGACGGGCTTGAAGAATAGGTCGAACGGCACGTAGATGAAGGTCATATAGAGGCAGAACGCCCACAGGACGTTCATCCACCAGGGCCGGCGGCGCAACTCGGCGACCAGCGTCGGCCAGATGCCGGCGATTGTTCCGTCTTGAGCTGCCACGCTTATTCCTTTGGTGTGACCATTTCGCTGGGATTATGGCTTCCGCGGCGCTACTGGGGCTAGACCGGGGTGATCATGGTGGGTTCGTTGCGGCCAATACGGTACGCTTCGCTTGGGCGACGCTCACACGGTAAGCGCGGGAGACTACAGTGCGTATCGCGGTACTTGGCGGCGACGGATTCATCGGCTGGCCTGCGACGTTGCATCTGTCCAGTCGCGGTCACGACGTGACCATCGTCGACAATCTGAGCCGGCGCTGGATCGACACGGAGCTCGGCGTCCAGTCGCTGACTCCCATGGACTCGATTCAAGAGCGTCAGCGCATCTGGCGCGAAGTAAGTGGTCACTCACTGAGCTTCGAGCACATCGACGTGGCGGCGGAGTACGAGATCTTCAAGGCGTGGATCGGCGACACCCGTCCGGACGCCGTCGTGCACTTCGCCGAGCAGCGGGCGGCGCCGTACTCCATGAAGAGCGACCGGCACAAGACCTATACGGTCAACAACAACGTCAACGCCACGCACAACCTCCTCAACGCGCTCGTCGCCACCGAGGTGGACGCCCATGTCGTGCATCTCGGCACGATGGGGGTGTACGGCTATTCGACTGCGGGCGCCTCGATTCCGGAGGGCTACCTGGAGGTCGACGTTACGCTCGACGACGGCAGCAAGACGCCGCGCGAAATCCTCTACCCCACGGACGCCGGCAGCGTCTACCACATGACGAAATGTCTCGATCAACTGCTCTTCCAGTTCTACGCGAAGAACGACGGCGTGCGCATCACCGATCTGCATCAGGGCATCGTCTGGGGGACGCACACCGACCAGACCCGTCGCCACGATCAACTCATCAACCGGTTCGACTACGACGGCGATTATGGGACGGTCCTCAACCGATTCCTGATCCAGGCCGCCCTTGACCACCCGTTGACCGTCCACGGCACTGGTGGACAAAGCCGCGCCTTCATCCACATCCAGGACTCCGTGCGCTGCATCGAGATCGCGCTGGGCAATCCGCCGGGTCGCGGCGAGCGCACGAAGATCTTCAACCAGATGACGGAAGTGCACAGGGTACGGGACCTGGCCAACTTGGTTCACCAGCTCACAGGTGCCGAGGTCGCCTACCTGCCGAATCCGCGCAAGGAAGCGGCCGAGAACGAGCTGTCGGTCAGGAACGACCAGTTCCTTGCTCTCGGCCTTGACCCCATCAAGTTGCGCGACGGCCTGTTGACCGAACTCGTCGACGTCGCACGCAAGTTCATCCATCGCGTGGACCGGTCGCGCATCCCCAGCACGTCGGCGTGGACGCGGGACATCGCCAACAGGATCGCGGATGTCTCGGTGGCGGAGCGTGCGGAAGGCCCAGCCGGACGTCGAACCAACGGCGCACCCTAGCCCCGTTTTCGTGTACGCCTATGTGACGCTGGTCACCAACGCCGACTATGCGCTTGGGGCACTGGCCTTGGCGCGCTCGCTGAAGGCCGTCGGCAGTCGTTGGCCCCTGGTTGTGCTGGCGACGGAGAACGCGCCTTGCGAGTCGCTCGAAGCCGAAGGCTGCCGGATATCGCCGGTCGCGCAGCCGCTGCTCTCCGGGGCGTTCCGGGCGCGCCATGCCCGGGATGCGCTACACGCCCGCGAACCGTATACGAAGGGCGACAAGCCGTCGTTCCACGATCCACTCGACAACTTCTGCAAGCTCGCCCTGTGGCGATTGACCGAATTCGACCGCGTGGTCTTCCTTGATGCCGACACCTTGGTCGTCCAGAACATCGACAAGCTGTTCGACTATCCGCAGTTCAGCGCGGCGCCGAACCTCTACGACAACCTGACCGACATGCACCGACTGAACTCGGGGGTCTTCGTCGCCGAGCCCGATCATGCGACGTACGCGGACATGCTCGCTCGCCTCGACGTGCCGGGCGTCTTCTGGCGGCGCACGGATCAGACGTTCCTCGAGAGCTATTTCGCGGATTGGCACGGGCTGCCGTACACGTACAACGCGCTGCAGTACCTGTACTTCAAGTTTCCGGAACTGTGGCGGTGGTCGAGCATCAAGGTCGTGCACTACCAGTTCGAGAAGCCGTGGCAGGCCGATCACGGCCGGGCTGATCGACTCAAGCCGCTGATCGACCTGTGGCAGACGGTGCTCGACGGCAAGCCGATCCCATCGGACCTTGCCGATCCATGAGGATTGCGGTCACCGGCGCAACGGGCATCGTCGGCCGCTTCGTGGTCGCGCGGCTGCACGCGAAAGGCGCGACGGTCCGGGCCTTGGTGCGGTCGTCGAGCGCGCGCGCCGGATTGCCGCCCGAGACCCGCTTTGTCGTTGGCGACCTGACCGATGACGGAGTCCTCGGCGAGTTGGTCGAGGACGTCGACGCGGTGGTGCACTGCGCCTACGCCCACGCGCCGGGCCGCTACCGCGGCGGCGAGGGGGACGACCGATTCGCATTCTGGCGCACGAACCTGCTGGCCGGCGTGGGTCTGATGGAGAGAGCGCGATTGGCCGGCGTCAGGCGCTTGGTGTTGCTGTCGAGCCGGGCGGTTTTCGGGCGCAACACCGTGGCGGCCGATTGGGTCGACGACGACACCCGTCCCGTGCCGGATACTCATTACGGCGCACTGAAACTGGCCTTGGAGGCCCACGTTAGCGCGTTCTCGTCCGCCGACGACGTCTGCTACACGAGCCTGCGGCCGACCGGCGTCTACGGCGTCACGCACCCTGTCGAGAACAGCAAGTGGTTCGACCTGGCGCGGGCGGTCGCGTCGGGCGCGGCGCTGCCTCCGGCGCGTCTCGGCACCGAGGTGCACGGCATCGATGTCGCGAACGCGGTATGGATCCTGTTGACGTCGCCACCAAAGGCGGTTGCGGGTCGGGCGTTCAACTGCGCCGACCTGATGGTGGACACTCGCGAGGTCATGGCGAAGCTGGCGCAGGAACTGGACCTACCGGCGCAGTTGCCCGAAGCGGCGCGGAACCGCGTGCGGCATCCGATGAGGACAACGGCCCTTCAAGCGCTCGGCTGGCGACCGGGGGGCGAGGAGCGGCTGGCGCGGACGATCTCGGAGTTGGCCGGGAGCGTCCGCGGGACTTGAAGAGGCCATGGCGATGCAGAACATAACCGGGTGGCTGGACGACCGTTTCCGCATTGCGGAAAACGGTTCCACGGTGGGTCGCGAGGTCACCGCCGGATTGACGACTTTCCTGGCCATGGTCTACGTCGTCGTCGTCAATCCCACAATCCTTTCCGAGGCCGGGATGGACTTCGGCGCGGTATTCGTCGCCACTTGCCTCGCCGCGGCATTCGGTACGCTGGTCATGGGGCTTGTCGCGAACTACCCGGTGGCGCTCGCGCCGGGCATGGGCCAGAACGCCTTCTTCGCCTACACGGTGGTGCTGGCCGGCGGGACAAGCTGGCAGGCGGCACTGGCGATGGTGTTTCTCTCCGGGGTGGTATTCGTGGTGCTGAGCGTGCTGCCGGTGCGGGCGTGGCTAGTGAACTCGGTGCCGCGCGGCTTGAAGACCGGCATGGCCGCCGGGATCGGGTTCTTCCTGGCGCTGGTGGCGCTGCGCAACGCCGGCTTCGTGGTCGACGACCCCGCGACGCTCGTCGCACTCGGCGATCTCAAGTCGTTCGGCCCGGCGGCCACCCTTGTCGGATTCTGCGTGATCGCCGCCCTGTTCGCGCGCGGAATCCGTGGCGAACTGATCATCGGCATCCTGGTCCTGGCCGCAGCGGGCTGGCTGAGTGGCCAGACCGCCTTCCACGGGGTTGCCTCGCTACCGCCGTCGCCCGCGCCGGTGTTCCTCGCTATGGATCTGGCGGCTGCCATGAACTTCACTGCGCTCACGGTCGTCCTTGCGCTGCTCCTGGTGGACATGTTCGACACGGCGGGCACGCTCGTCGCGGTCGCCTCGCGCGGCGGCTTGCTTTCCGAGGACGGCCGTCTGCCGCGCCTCGGCCGGGCCCTGCTCGCAGACTCGACCGCGACGGTATTCGGCGGCTTGGCCGGGACGTCGTCGACGACGAGTTACATCGAGAGCGCGGCCGGCGTGCAAAGCGGCGGACGCACGGGACTCACGGCCGTCGTCGTGGCGGTGTTGTTTCTCGCCTGTCTTTGGTTTGCACCTCTCGCCGAGAGCATCCCGCCGTACGCGACCAGCGCCGCGCTGCTCTTCGTGGCCTGCCTGATGGTGCGCGGATTCGTGGACCTCGATTGGGACGATGCATGCGAGGCGGTCCCGGGCGTTGCGACCGCGCTGTGCATCCCGTTGAGCTTCTCGATTGCCGACGGCATCGGCGTGGGGTTTATCGCCTGCGCGGTGATCCACCTCTTGAGCGGCCGGGCGCGGGCGTGTCCGCCGGCCGTCTACGTCGTGGCCGCGATCTTCGTGGCGAAATTCCTGTTACTCGACTGAACGGGGGAGCGGAGCTTTGGCTCACTGCCAGAGCCGCGGTCGCATAGGCAAGGTACCTAGGCGTCGTTCAAGTTCTTGAAACCGGGTCCGGTGGGCGCCTTGCCAGCGCAGATCTTCTAGCGACTCCGGAAGAGGCACATCCGTCACGAGCGTTGCCAAGTGCTTGTACAGCGCCGCGTCGTCGCGGCGCTCGTTGAGCGTCGCGGCGAGGCGCATGCCGCCGCGGACATTGACGTCCCAGTGCACGGAGTGCGGAGGTATCGCTTCCACGGTGCCGTACCGGGACAGCAGGGCGGCGGCGGTCTTGGCGCCGAAACCCGGTATGCCGGGGATGCCGTCGGCGGTGTCCCCGACCAAGGCCAGCCAGTCGGGAATGCTCGCCGGCGGCACGCCGTTCTTGGCGACGACGCCGTCCTCGTCGATGACGCGTCGGCGCATGCGATCGACCTGCACCACGCGATTGCCGGTGACGCATTGTCCGAGGTCCTTGTCCGGGGTCATGATGCGGACCTGGGCGACCTCGTCGCGCCATCGCGTGGCCGCCGTGGCCATGGCGTCGTCCGCCTCGTAGCGGTCCATCGACCACACCGTCACGCCGAGCGCGGTCACCGCGTCCTCGACGAGGTCGAACTGCGCCACGATGGCGGGCTCCATGCCTTCGCCCGACTTGTACCCGTCGAACTCATCGTTGCGGAACGACTCGATCGGGTTGTCGAAGGCCACCGCGATGTGCGTCACCTGCTCGTCGGAATCGTCGAGCAGGCCGATCAGGGAGGACAGCACGCCGACGGTTCCCTTGACGTCCATCCCGTCCGGCGTGAATCGGCCGGGGCGTTTGGAATAGTGCGCCCGAAACAGTTCGAAGGTGCCGTCGATCACGTGGAGTCGCATGGCGCGGATTGTCGAACGCGCGGCGAGTGGTGGCAATGCCGGGAATGAGCGTAGTATCGGTGGTCCGGTGTTTGCGATCAGGAGGGGAGATGCAATTCGGCGAGTTCGAGAACACCAAGGAGTTCAACGCCACGTTCAAGCGGATCGGCGAGTTGGGCTTGGAGCGCAACATCTTCGAGTTGGATTCGTACGGTTTCACCGTGGTGCCGCCGGACAAGGTGGCCGAGCGCAAGTTCTTCGAGCGGATTCGAGCCACCGTGTTGCGAATCTGCAAGGACCGCACCGGCGTCGACTTCGCACTCGAGCGCAACGGCGAATTCGGCCACTACAAGGCGCAGCCGCAGGGCGGCGGCCAGTTCCTGCTGTTCTACCTGTTGATGGCGGACCGGATTTTCGAGGAGTGGATCGTGAATCCGACCTTGTACACGCTGATCAACTACCTCATGCGCGGCCAGCAGCAGTTGTCGAGCCTGACGTCCTTCGTCAAGTGGAAGGGCGAGCGCGACACCCTGGGGCTGCACAGCGACTCTCCTCCGGATCGTGACGGACGCATGCCACCGTGCTCGGACGTGGCCAACGCGGCGTACTGCCTCACGGACTACACGCTGGACAACGGCGCTATCGCCATGGTGCCGGGGAGCCACACCTACTGCCGGCAGCCGAAGCCGGGCGAGGGCGAAGACATGGCGGTGCCGGTCGAGGCCGAGGCGGGCTCCCTGATCGTCTGGCACGGCAACATCTGGCACGGCGCTTTCGAGAAGAAGACCGATGGCTTGCGCCTGAACGTCACCAGCTACCACTGCCACCGCCGCCTGAAGACCCAAGAGCGCTACCAGTGGCATGTGACCCAGGAGATGATCGACCGCAACCCGCCCGAGTTCGCGCGCCTGGTCGGCGCTGACGACAACATGGGCTGGGACGAGAGCGGGCCCGACTATGGGCGCACCTTCAAGTACGCAACCCCTGAACAGAAGGAGCGCTTCGCGAGGCTCGCGCGGCGGAGCAAGGAGAAGGCCGCGGCCTGATCTGGGCTCAACTACTCATCGGCGGTGACGCGGGCGAGGGTCGCGGCACCGACCTCGGCCTGCCGCGCGTCGTCCACGAGACCGGTGTCGAGCAGGACCACGCCGAAGAACACCGCCCACCCCTTGGCGCGCTTGAGCGTCGCCGGGTCGACGCCGCCGTAGGCTTCTAGCCCCCGCTGCCGGGCGCGCCGGTCGAAGAGCATCCACAAGGCCGCCAAGTCGGTCGCCACGTCGCCGCCGCACATATCCCCCCAGTCGATGACCGCAACGATGCGACGTCCCTGCACGAGGAGGTTTCCCGGATGCAGGTCGCCATGGAGCCAATGGCGGCCGGGCGGCGAGGGGGCGGCCAGCGCGTCGCGCCAGACCGCCAGAACGTCCGGCGAGACCCCCGCGTTCGTTTGTTCGAGCCGCGCCATGCGCTCGGCCACGGCGGATGCCCGCATTGCCAAAGGCACGCCACGCACCGGGTTCGCCGGGGCGTCGTCGGGTGCGGGTTGATGCAGCGCCTTGAGGAACGCGCCCAACGGTGACGCTTCGTCGGCGTGCGGGGCCGAGTGGTCGGCACCGAGCCCGGGGAGCAGACGCGTGATGCTCCAAGGCCACGGGTATTGCGCACTTGGCTGCCCAGCGTGGATAGGTTGGGACACCGGGATAGGCAGACGGCGTGCCAGCAGCGGCAGCCACCGTTGCTCGCGCTCCATGAGTCGGACGGCGACCTTTCGTCTCGGCAGCCGGACGAGCAAATCCGAGCCCAATTGCAGCATCACGTTGTCCCAACCGCTGGCGAAGTGCTGCAGTCGTCGTCCGGCGTACTGCGGGAACTGCTCGCGGATCAGGGCCTCCACGAGCGCGGTGTCGATGCGCACTTCCGCGGCGGGGATGCCGGACATCAGATCTTCGAGTACTGCGACTCGAAATCCCGCGTCAATACGTCCTGGCGTTGGCGGAGCAACTCGTCGCGCGACCACGCGGCGAGCGCCTTCATCGGGAACCGCCGCCCTGGGCACGTTGTTGGCGGGCCGCCGCGGACCTGTCGGTGCGCGCCGAGTTGGACATCCGGATAGCGCAGCTTGAGTGTCAGCAGAAGCCCCTTGAGCGCCTCGATCTGCGCATCGGCAGGCGCGTCGACGTCGAAGTCGCCATCGATTACGACGCCAATGCTCCGCGGGTGTTGGCCGCGCTCCGCCTCGGCGAGTTCGGCGCGAACCGTGCCGTCGGGGGCGATGCGGTAGTGGAAACGGTCGCCGGGGCATGCGCCGTGGTGCAGCAGTACGAACTTGACGCCGCCGCGCCGTGGGTGCGATGCCATGTCCTCAAGTCCCCGCTGCCGCGATCTCGCGCTTGACGACGACGCGGTTCCAGTACCAAGCCAGGATCCCCAATAGTACGTTGCTGAGTGCCGTGGCGAGGAAGATGCCGACATAGCCCCAAAGGTAGTCGCCAAGGATCGCGAGCGGTACGTAGAACGCGATCGACCGGGCAACGGAGATCGTCAGCGGCGGCATCGGCTGGCCGAGGGCGTTGAAGCACGAGGTCGCCACCTGCATCACGCCCATGAAGCCGATGGACAGCGGGATGATCAGGAAGAACATGGCCGCCACTTCGCGTACCGTCTCGTTGGGATCGATCAGCCGCACCACGGCGTCCCCGGCGATCGCCAGCACCACGAACGTCACCACGCCCCACGCCAGGCAGAACCAGTTGGCGAGGCGCATCGCGCGGCGGACCCGCGCATAGTTGCGCGCGCCCCAGTTCTGGCCCACGAACGGCGAGATCGACGACGACGCGGACCACAGGACCATGTGCACCATCGTCTCGACGCGGGAGGCGACCGTGTAGCCGGCGACCACTTCGTGGCCGTGGCCAGCGAGCAGGCGGGTGATGACCAGCATGGACACCGGCATGATCAGGCCACTGGCCGTTGCCGGCCCGCCGACGTGCAGGATCGCCCACCACGACTTTCCAAGATCCTCGAGCGACCAACTCACCATGCGCACCCGCACCAGGATGACGATGTAGAGGGCGACGCTGAAGACCCGCGACGCGACATAGGCCCAGGCGGCGCCGGCGATGCCGAGTTCGGGGAAGCCCAACCAACCGAAAATCAGCAACGGACCGAGGCCGATCTGGATCGCCGAGCCCGTGGTCATCACCACGCCTGGGCTCGCCGCGCTGCCGGTAGCCCGCAAGAGTGTCGAACCGACCATGGACAGCATGAACAGCGGGAAGCCGAGCATGTAAACGCTCAAATACTCCGCGGCCATCGTGCGCACATCGCCTTGTGCTCCGAGAAGGGCCACCACGTTCTCCGCGAAGAAGAGGCCGAACGCGCCGGCGACCACCCCGATGATCAGCACCAGCAACTCGGCATGCGTGACCAGGCGGGCGGCCTGTGCGCGGTCGCCGGCACCGTAGGCGCGTGCGATCACCGACGATGCGCCCGTGCCGATGCCGCCGGCGAAGGCGAACAGGAAGATCGTGATCGGGAACGCGAATCCCATCGCCGCGAGGGCTTCGGTGCCCACGAACCCTAAGTAGATCGCTTCCGCGAACCGCGCGAAGTTCATGGACAACGAACCCATGGCCATGTACGAGCCCAGGCGGACCAGGTGCCGGCCGACGCTGCCCTCGGTGAATCCGGCATACCGGATCCCGGGTCGCTTGGATGGTCGGTCGGTTTCGGCGGCGCTTACGTTTGGCTGGGACGGCGGCTTGGCGCTACGCGCCATGGCGGCCAACGAGGCTACGGTCTGTCGACGAGTGGGGGTTGAGGGGTGGCATGACGCAAGTATCGCACGCAGCTACGCCTGGGACGGCGCAGGGCGTGGGTCAACGCCGACGCGCGAACGCGTCTACCGGCGCGCGAACGGGTCTACCGACGCGCTGGGACCAACTCGGCGAGGATGCCGCCGGCGCTTTTCGGATGGAAGAAGGCCGCCGTCACCACATCCCCATCGGGGCGCCCCCCCAAATCGATCTGCGTCAAGCCGTTGGCGCGCAGCCGAGCCGCTTCCTCGGCCACGTCGTCGCAGCCGTAGCCCCAGTGGTGCAGACCCGGGCCGAAACGTTGCAGGTACTTGTACGTGCCGGCCTCGGGGACCACGGGGATCAACACCTCGATCCGCGTCTCTCCCATCCCGACCTGGAACATGTAGTTGTGGGTGCCCTCGGGCGCGAAGTACGCGCCATCCGGCAGCGGTGTGCTCGCGGCAAGCGAGAAGCCCAGCTTGTTCTCCAGGGTCGCCCGCGCTTCGTCGATGCTGTGCGCGACGACGCCGATGTGGTCGAGTCCAACGATCATGGTGAGTCCCTCGTAGCGGCGCTTTAGCACCCAATTGTATGCGCCCAACACGGCGTGGCGTCACGGAATGTCGATCCGCACGAGGCCGCCGGTCACGGCGAAATGAATATAGCAGCCAGCAACCTCTCGACCGGCGCCGAGCAGGGCATCCCGGTACGCGCCGAGTTGGCCCGCATACCGTAACGCTTCGTCCGGCCAGGCGGACTGTGGCGACGGCGAGGACTTGTGGTCGATCACGAGCCAGCCCTGCGGCGTCTCCGCCAGCACGTCCACGAAACCCTTGATCACGCGCCCATCGGTACGCCTGAGGCTGACGGGGACCTCGACATCGACCCGGGTCGCGCCGAAACGGTCCTTGAGGTGGCGTGCAAAACGGCGCGCGATCATCACGGCGTCTGCGCCGCCAACGTCGTCGCCGACGTCGAACCGCTCGAGGAGCGTAGCCGCCCGTCGGAGCGCCTTGGCACGCGGCAACGGGTTGACGAGCTCCGCGGCGATGACGGCGTGCAGGCCGTTGCCGAGGTCGGCCATGTCGTCGCTGCGGACGGCGACACGCTCGCCGATCTCGACGACTTCGCCGACCGCGGCCGTGACCGGCTCGATCGAAGACGGCGCCAGGATCTCGCGCGGGTACGTGTGCCGTTCCCGGCGCTCGAACCAGCGTGGCCCGTAAGGCCGAGGCGACCCTCTGGTCCCGGCCTGTTCGATGGCCTCGACGCGCGTCGGAACCGAGAATCCGTTCGGCAACTCCAGCGCATCGCCGATGGGAACGGCGAAGCCCGGCATGAAGCTGTGGTACCAGGCATCGCGCCTGGGCGCCTGCGCCGACAGAGCGAGGACAAGGCGGTCCCGCGCCCGTGTCATCCCGACGTAGGCCAGCCGCTGCTGCTCGGCCCATGTCTTGGCCCGACAGCGCTCACCCTCGTCCGACTGCTCGATCGCCGCGCGCGCCGGTACGCCGTTCCTACGCCGACCGAACAGGTTGGGCCAGTAGCGCAGCTCACGACCGGACAGCGGGTCGGCGATGTCGAAGGCG
Organism: Gammaproteobacteria bacterium; assembly: GCA_026706385.1. Lineage (GTDB taxonomy): Bacteria > Pseudomonadota > Gammaproteobacteria > Pseudomonadales > Azotimanducaceae > VXYL01. The sequence continues at coordinate 1,808 of JAPOYV010000038.1, read as the reverse complement.
GCGCTCGACTCGACGCGGACATCCCAAGTGCGCAACCGTTCCTCGTAGTCGAAATCGGTGCACACCACGACCGGCCATTCGAGTCCCTTGGCGCGGTGGTAGGTCAGCACGTGCACTGCATCGCCGAACGTCACGACGGGCTGCAGGTCGAGGTCCGGCGAGCTTGGGTGTTCGAGCCAGAACAGCAAACCCGTCAGCGTACCGGGCTCATGGTGAGCCGCGGCATGCTTCTCGTACTCGACGGCGAGCGTGAGAAAGGCGTCGAGGTTCTTCTGACGTTGCGCTGCGCGCACGTCGTCGGGGCCCCAGGCGGTGACGATGCGGCGGATGTCGACCTCGTTCAGGACGCGCGCGACGGTCTCGACGGGCGAGCGCAAGGCGCTCTCGTCCCGCAGGCTCTTGAGGCGGCGGATGAGGGGGTGCCCGTCCTCAAGCCAGGCCATGGGATGGCCGTCACCGTCGAGATAGTCGAGCCGGTCGGCGAGCCACGCTTCGGGGTCCTTGCCGTCGGCGAGCATGAGGATCTCCGCGGTCGCGAGGGTGTCGGCGCGGTCGGCGAGGCGCCGGAGGCAACTGCGCGCCAAGGTGACTTCTGGCGTCCCGAGCAGGCCCTGCAAGGTCATTTTCATCGGCGTCTGCGCGGCGCGAAGCGCCTGGGCGATGGACTCGACGTGGTTGTTCGTGCGCGCCAGCACGGCGATGTCGCCGAACGAGACCGGTCGCGTCACCCCGGTTTCGGGGTCGACCACCGGCTCGCCGCTGGCGACCAACCGGGCGACGCCGTCAGCGACAGCCTGCGTCCGCTCCTCGAGCGGGCCGGCGAGGGACCAGGCCGTCACCGCCGGCGCGTCGAACTCTTTGCGCCCGGACCTCTGCACGACGGCCTCGCGCGGCAGCTCCTCGAAAGTGGCGTCGAACAGCTCGTTGACGTAGTGCACGAGGGCGGGTCGCGCCCGCCAACTGGTGTCGAGACGGTCGGTCGTCGCGGCCCCCGCGGTAAGGCCTTCGAGCGTGTCGAATACGAGGGCCGGATCACAGCCGCGGAACTCGTAGATGGCCTGCTTGACGTCGCCGACGAAGATCGCGCGGTCTGCCAGCGCGGCAAGCTTCAGGAACAAGGCCAACTGCATCGGGTTGGTGTCCTGGAACTCGTCCACCAGGAGCAGTTCGACTTCGTCGCGCAAGCGTTCGCGCACGGGTTCCTCGTCGAGCGCGTGCAGCGTGAGCTGTTCCATATCGGCGAAGTCGATCAGTCCGTGCTCGCGCTTGACGGTCTCGAAACGCGCGAGCGAGTCCGACGCGATCTCGAAGATGCCGGCGAGAAAGCGGGCGACATCGTCATGAAAACGGGCGTGGCGCTCGTAGAGGCTGGCGACTTCCTGGATGGTCGTGACGTGCCTGCCGATCGAGGCTGGCCCGGTCGTACCCGCGAGGCGCATCCAGGTGTACCAGGGGCAGTCGGGCCGTGCCAGCAGCGGCTCGGCGTCGGCCAGGACTCGTCTGTACCTCCGTGCTCCGACGAGGCCGTTGTCGGGGATGTCGTGGATAGCGCTCTGCACGTGGTGGAGCAAGGCCGCCGTCGGGTCGATGTCCACGGCGTCCGCGAAGAATGCGAGGAACGCACCCGCGTTGCGCTTGCCCATAGCGCGCAGTTCCGCTGGACCGACGTCGTTCTCGCGCGCCTTGTCGGCGACGTCCTTGACCACCGCTTGCCAGGTCGGCAGGCCGCGGAAAGTCACACCGAGGCGATGTGCGAAGGCGTTCATTTCGCGCACGCGGTCGAGGGGAAGGACGTGATCGAGGGCCTG
>JAPOYV010000099.1 GCA_026706385.1 Gammaproteobacteria bacterium | reverse complement strand
GGCGTCGCGGACCGTACAGCCGTGCCCGGGCGGTTCGTCTCGGTCGAAGACTTCGACGCCACGTCGTTCGATGAGCTGCTCGACCAGTGGCGCGAGACGCTCGCCGGATTGGCAGCGCAGTTCCAAGCGGGCGACGCCGCGGTCGATCCGTTGCGCGCCGCGGTCTGTCGACGTTGCCACCTGCACGCCCTATGCCGAGTCTTCGCGTGACCGCCGAACCAGGGCAGGCATCCGACACCAGGGCGCGGCAGCAGGCCGTTGACCCCGCCAACTCGGTCGTCCTGGAAGCGCCCGCGGGGTCCGGCAAGACCCTCCTGCTCGTGACGCGCTACCTCAACCTGCTTGGCCGTGTGACGCGTCCCGAGGAGATCCTTGCGATCACCTTCACCAACAAGGCCGCGACCGAGATGCGCGAGCGCGTGCTCGCTGAACTCGCCGGTGACAGCGCGGCGGCCCGCGCGGTCCGCCAACTGGACGAGGAGCGTGGCTGGGACCTCGCGAACAGACCGGACCGGCTGAAGATCCAGACGATCGACAGTTTCGCGTTCATGTTGGCGCGACGCCAACCCGTGGCCTGTGAATTCGTTGCCGCGGCACCCGTCGAGGACGCGTCCTCCCTCTACGAGGACGCGGCGCAGCGCTTGCTCGACCGCATGGCGGGAAGCGACCCGCTGGCGGAAGAGGTCGCCGACTTCGTCGCCCTGCTCGACAACGACGCCGAGCGTGCCAGGAGCTTCCTTGCCGCCGCGCTCGGCAAGCGCGACCAATGGATCGATGCGGTTCGGCAGACGGCGCGCGATCCGGACGAGATTGCACGCCGGATCGGCAGCGGCGTCGAGCAGTTGCGCGCAGCCGTCGCGGACAGCCTGCATGCCGCCTTCGACGACGAGCTGCGCGCGGAGATGGCAGAGATCTGCGGCCATGCCGCGAGCGTCCTCGACACGACCTGGAGCGGCTGGGAGGATCCGCAAAGCTGGTCGCTGGCAGCCGCCACCCTCCTTACCGCGAACGGCTCCGCGCGTCGGCGGTTCACGCGCCGGGAGGGATTCGAGCGCCACCATGCGAACGAAAAGCGCTCGGCACTCGAGACAGCCGCCAAGATCGCCGCCGCGGGGCTTGCGCCGCAGTTGGCATTGGCGGGCCGACTGCCGCAATCGCCGGTCGATGCCGCGACACGAGCACCCTTGAGAGCCATCGCCACGACCCTCGCGCTGGCGGTCACTAACCTCAACGAGGCCTTTGCAGCGCACGAGGCCATGGACTTCACCGAACTCGCGCTTGCCGCCAACAGGGCGCTGGCCCTCGACGACCTGCCCACCGAACTCGCACAGGCTCTGGACTACCGCATCCGGCATGTGCTCGTCGACGAATTCCAGGACACGTCGTTGAGCCAGCATCGGCTGCTCGCCGCGCTGGTGGACGGCTGGGAAGCCGGCAGCGGCAACAGTTTCTTCGCGGTCGGCGACCCCATGCAGTCCATCTACCGGTTCCGCGACGCCAACTTGCGCCAGTTTCTCACCACCGCCGCCCACGGCTTCGAACAGTGGCCGCTGCGCCGCTTGCGCCTCAACACGAACTTCCGTTCCCACGAGCGCCTGATCGGATGGTGCAACGCGGTATTCGCCCGCCTGTTCGGCGAACAAACGGACTCCATACACGGTGCCGTCGCCTTCCACGAGGCCGTGCCCGGGTTGGTGCCGGTGCCTGAGGTGTCGCAAGCCGGTGTGCACATCGAGATGTGCATCGCCGACCCTGACTCACAGGGCCAAGCGCAAGGCGAGGTCGTCGCGGATCGCGTCGAAGCACTGCTCGCGACGGACCCCGAGGCGTCCATCGCGGTCCTCGTCCGGGCGCGCGCCGTGCTCGACGACATGCTGCCGGTGTGGCGGCGGCGCGGCATCGCCTGGCGAGGCACTGACATCGAACCGCTGGTGAATGAGCCGGTCGTGCGAGACCTCGCGACCCTAACCGAGGTGCTATACGTGCCGCACAAGTCGCAGCCAGGCAAGGCGCTGGCCTGGCTTGCGCTGCTCCGGTCGCCACTCGTGGGGCTAGAGATTCCCGACCTGGAACGCGTCGCCCAATCCGGCGTATCGAGCGATGGCGAGGGTCTATCGGCCCCGGCTCGCGCGCGATGGCAGCGCCTTGGCCACGTGCTTGCCCACGATGAGCGCGCCCTGCAACCACGTGCCCGCATAGAACGCATCTGGCTCCGGCTCGGTGGCGCCGACGCGTACAGAGACACAGTTTCGGGCGGCGAATGCCTCGCCAACGCCGAGCAATTCTTCGAGCTGCTGGAGGCCCGACCCGCGCTGGCGCGGCGCCCCGAGGACCTGCGTCGCCAACTCGCCCGGCTCTACGCAACCACCGGCGACGACATCGCCCAAGGTCAACCGGCGAACGACCCTCGGTCGATTGAAGTGATGACGATCCACAAGGCCAAAGGCCTGGAGTTCGACCACGTCATCGTCCCAGGCCTCGAGCATGTGCCGGCACGCGGGCCAAGCCCGTTGCTGCTATGGCGGCCCGAAGGCACCGACGTGCTCATCGCGTCACGAACCCATCGCGGACAGCACACACTCTACGACTGGCTCGAGGCCGAGGAGAAGGCACAGGATGCAAACGAGCTCAAGCGCCTGTTCTACGTTGCCGCCACACGGGCCGCGCGCTCTCTGAACCTCATCGGCGCGGTGGAATCGGCGGAGCAATCCGCACGTCCCCCGAAGGACTCGATGCTCGATTTGCTCTGGGATATCGCCTACGACGACATCGCGTTCAAGAGCGACGTCCTACCGATCGCCGAGCGAGGTCCGCGTACCCTGTCCCGCCTGCCGGACGACTACACGTGGTCGCCGCCCGTCGAGTTGCCCCCAGTCGATCAAGTTGCCTCCCCGCCGCCCCGCACCCCGGTCACGCCCCTGGACGACCATCGCGACGTCGTGTTGGGCGACCTGGTGCACCGCGAGATGAAACTCATAGCCGACCGCGGTCGCCCGGACGCCTACGACGTAACGCCTCGCCTTCCCGTATGGGAGCGATGGCTCCGACCCACCGGCCTGCCCGACGCCGACCGCAGTTGGGTGGCCACACAACTGCGCTCGCAGATCCTCGGCGTTGCGGCCGACCCCAAGGGGCGTTGGCTGCTCGCGCATCACGAACACGATGGCCGCGAAGCCCCGTTCACATCCGCGGTCGACGGGGAACTGCTCCACATCGTCGTGGACCGCACCTTCGTCGAAGACGGAACCCGCTGGATCGTCGACTACAAGTCCACGGTGCTGGCTGGCGATGACGACGAAATCACCGCCCAATGCCAGAGACATCGCCCGCAACTCCGCCGCTACGCCCGGGTACTCGGGGAACTTGATGACCTACCCATCCGCACGGCGCTGTTCTTCACCGCGATACCGCGGTTGGTGGAGGTCTAGTGCCGCTAGCCAGGCCGCACCGTTCCACGCGGCCGGCGCCACCCATGAAACCAAACATCGCCCTATTCAAGCGGCGGGCGAGTTGTCTCGAACGAAACCCGCCTCAACCCAGAACATCGCCCTTTTCTTGGCGGATGGCAGAAGGAGCACGCGACGGCACTGTACTCCACGGTGACCGGTCGACCATGACCGCGCACATCGCATAGGGCGATGTTAGGAGCGGCAGGCAAGCGTGCGAAGCTCGACTTGCTTCTGCGCTGGTGGGTGGGCTGAGACTGTTGCCGATCAGTTTGACGTTTGACGAGTGTCAACGGTGGCGGTGGGGGCGCACAGGCTGGTAGCGGACGTCGTCGAAGGGGTTATCCACCCCTTGCCCCCAGCACCTCGGGTCAAGATGGGGGATCGGCACTGTGGACAAGGCGTGGATAACCCCGACTACGCCGTGCGGGTCGTCCGAGCCACGAACGCTGCTCGGGTGGATGGCCGCAGTGTGCTGCTTCAGTCATCAAAAATGCGCAGTTTTCGGTTGGCGCGAGTGGTGAAGTTTTCCGGTCGCCACTCACGCGGCAACGCACCGGTGAACCGAAAGGTCAGCCCCCCGGCACCTCGGCGGGATCCACCAGCCCGATGCGCCGCCAGCCCTTCGACAGCAGCCACGTCCGCGGTTCCGCCACCTCCGGCTCCCGGCCCGCGTCCGCGTAGCGGCCCGGCGGCGGACCGCGGCCCCTCCAGCCGTCGAACCACAGCCCCGAACTCGCGCCGTCCAGGACCACCGGCGGAATCCGGCGACGGCGCTGACGGTAGTGCTTGCGCGCGTTCAGCGTCCTACGGGTCCGTCCTGCATCGGCATGCACCCGTATGCACTCCACAAGGCGTGGATAAACCAATTATTATCATTGTGCTAAGTCGCCATAACCGACGCAAGGACGTGCCTCTGGGTGCCATTCGGTGCCGACACATGCCAAATTATATTGTGGGACTTGTTGGCATACAGTCCTTGGAAAGCGTATGATTCCCTGCGCTCCCCGGAACGGAAGCCATCGGATGCCCAGGCTCAAGCGCAACGCCCTCTCCGCCCGCATGGTGCGCCATGCGCCGCCCGGAAGCCATGTGGACGGCAATGGGCTCATGCTGCGCGTCCGCGCCAGCGGCGCCCGGTCCTGGGTCCAGCGCCTCATGGTCCACGGCCGGCGCGTCGACATCGGCCTCGGCAGCGCCGACCTCGTATCCCTCGCGGTGGCGCGCCGGATCGCGGCCGACAACCGCGCGGAGGCGCGGACCGGCGGGGATCCTCGTCGGGCGCGCACGATCACGTTCGCGGAGGCGGAGCCGCCCGCCAGGACGGAGAAGGCGGAGACCTGGCGGGACGAATCGACTTCGCTGCGCGACTGGAACGCCTCCATGGCCGCGTACGTGCTCCCCGAGCTCGGCCGCATGCACGTCGGCGCGGTCGCCACCGCCGACGTCAAGCGCGTGCTGCGGCCGCTGGCGCTCGCGGGCAAGCACGCCACCGCGCGGATGGTGGCGGGACGGATCGCGGCGGTGCTTGAGTGGGCGGAGGTGGAGAATTTGCGCGAGCCGGCCGGCAGTGGCCGGGCGGCGGTGGAGACCGTGATGCGCACGCTGCCTAAGGGGGCGGCGGTCCGCCACCACCGCGCCCTGCACTTCTCCGACGTGGCGTCGGCGCTGGCGCGGGTGGACGGCCATCCGCGGATCGGCCGGACCGTGCAGCTGGCGATCCGCTTCGGCGTGCTCACCGCGGCGCGGCAGGCGGAGGTGCGCCGGGCGCTTTGGGCCGAGTTCGACCTCGACGCCGCCGTGTGGACCGTTCCGGCGGCGCACATGAAGCGTGGCCGGGCGCACCGGGTGCCGCTGTCCACGGCGGCGCTCGCGGTACTGGACGAGGCGCGGCGGCTGACAGGCGGACGCGGCCTGGCGTTTCCCGGCCCCGGCGGCGGGGAGCTAGGCAAGTCTACCGTGGCGAAGGCTCTGGCCCGGGCGGACGTGGGCGCGACGGCGCACGGCTTCCGTTCGAGCTTCAAGGACTGGGCGCGCCACGACGGGGTGGACGAGCTGCTCTCGGAGTTCGCTCTGGCCCACGTCGAGGGCTCGAGGACGGTGGCCGCCTACGCGCGCGACGACCTGCTGGAGAAGCGGCGGCCCGTGATGCAGGCGTGGTGCGGCGTCGTCGTGCCGCACCGGCCTCGGGACGGGTGACGTACGGAAAACCCAATGACATCAAGCTACTTGACTCCGCCGGGATCGTGCCTATCGTGCGTGCACGACAGAATGACTGACTGGTCAGTCATTTACTGGACTGGCGTTCGCATCGAAGGGATGCCCGCCGCGAGAAGGCCCGCGGCTTCCCGGGGTATTCCGTTCACCGTCGAAGGCGGTGGCCGCAGATCGGGCTCCCGGGACGGGCACGCGTGTTACGAGATCGGGGCCGAAACTGCTGAAGCGCTCTGCGATCTTGCGGCTTATGTCGACATTGTCGGTCTCGCTCAGGCCGTAACGTCGATCAACGAGTTCAGTGCTTCGGAATGGCGGGCCATGAGCAGAATCGCGGTAATAAGGAAGCCGGTCATCCTATTCGCACCCGTTTCGTGCTTGCGGACGACGCGGGCACTGGTCTCGCGCTTGCCCTTGTGCCGGGCGACGGTACCGTTTGGTCAGTGGAACGTCTGCAACGCTGTGGACGTCCTGTGCCGAGCGTGAGGACGGCGGCGGATACAGCGGGAACGGTCGGGGGCGGCAGACGGGATGCCGAGCATTTGCGATCCGCCAAGCACGGCATCGAGCCCAACGGCTCAGCGCCGCAACTGTGGCACTTGGCGACAGGGGTACTCACATCCTACATCTTCGACAGACAAGGCTCGGTGTTGACAGGCGAACGTGATCGGTGCAACGTAAAGGCGCTTGGAGTTGCTGTGAGCACTCGGCACGCGCGGACCGCCCGCCGAATACGCCATGCGGGTTGGGCCATCACCCTCCCCGGCACTAGTGGCCAATGGGTGGGCCAGTGACGCCTACGGCGACTCAAGGCACGGCCCGGCATCAGCCGGGATTGAACCGCTATGGAGGAAGAACAAAATGAAGCACTTGATGAAACGGATCGCGGGGTTGGTCGCGGTTTTAGCCGTTGTCGGCGGCACCGTCGCCGCGCCGAGCACTGACGGCAAACGCGCTGCGGCGGTCGAGAAGGCCGAAGCCGGAGTTGCCGTATCCCCCAACCAGAGGCTCGACCACCTGTTGCAGGGCAAGGCGGCCCCGGATTGGTCCGACTTGATAGTGGCCGCTTTCTTCGATCCGCGCCCCTTCGATCCCGGTACGAGGGAATTCTGCCGGGCCACGAAATGCCTCAAGGGGGGGTTTACTTGCAGCTACTTCCAGTGCAGCAGCTGCCTTTACGACGTTAGCACGGGTTGGGGCAAGTGCTCAGGAGGCTCCTCCTAGCGGCGTCAAGCCACCGGCCAGGCTCTCGAAAACGCAAGAGACGAGCCCTTACCAATCACACGCGGTGCGCGGTGCCGACTCGAGCCCGGCGCATCGCCGATTGGCAGTCCCAATCACGTGGCCATAGTCGACGTGGGTCCCGTCGCCCCAAGGGCCGGTAACCGAACTCGGCATCGTCACAAGGCGCGTTCGAGCGCGTGGCAGTTGAGGAGCACGGACAGTGATCGATCAAGCAATTTCCATCGTACTGGTCAGCGCCGTCGCCTTGCCGATGGCCGCGTGGTGCGGCGAAACCACCGTCCTGCGCAAGTTGACCGAAGCAGCACCCCACTTGAACATCGCGCACATCTCCGGGTCCCCTGTAGCGGGCATCCACGAGGTGGAGATCAAGGAGGACCTATCGCGTCTCTATGTCACCGAGGACGGCAACTTCCTGTTCGCTGGAGACGTGTACGCCGTCTCCACCGATGGCCTTGTCAATCTCACCGAGCGACGGCGCACGGACCAACGGAGGGAGTTGCTCGGGAATCTCGTCTCCGAGGACATGATCGTGTTCGCTCCGAAGGCCGGGACCGAGGAGATCGTCTACGTGTTCACCGACGTGGATTGCGGTTTCTGTCGAAAGCTGCATCAGGACATCGACCAGCTGAACGGGCTCGGCATCGAGGTGCGGTACCTGGCGTTTCCGCGTGGCGGCCCGGGCACGCCGACCTACGACAAGATGGTGTCCATATGGTGCGCCGACGAGCCACGAGAGGCCATCACCGCCGCCAAACTCGGCGAGACGGTGGCCGACGTTTCGTGCGACAGTCCCGTTCCGGAGCAGTACGCGCTCGGGCGGTCTCTACACTTCGGGGGCACCCCCACGATGTTCACGGAACGCGGCGAACTGATTGCGGGCTATCTCGTGCCGGATGAACTGGCCAGGCAACTGGGACTCCCGTGAAGTGCCAGGTCGCGCTGTGATCAAAGTGAGTGCTGCCTCCGGTCGAGGTACCGGACAGCGCAGATACAGGAACAGCCTGGGGCGACCACCGGCGGCACGTTACCGGGACGTCTCGCCGGGGCGCGCCGCCCGGCTGCCAGCACTCACTTGGGCTAGTTGCCATTCGCACTCGTCGTATCCGTGTGGACTGGAAGGGGTCGCGCGGCCCGGGCGTGGGAAGCTCATCGCAGATCGCTCGGCTTCGACAGAACCCGCACATGCGATGTTGTGGCTGGCAGCCCGTGGACTATCCTCTACCCATCTGCTCTAGGGGAACTCGTTGTGCAGAGGATTGACCAGGCGACAGCAGCGGCTGTCGCCGAGACCCGGTCGCTCCTGCGCTCGCCGCTGTGCTGGATTGTGGCCGCCTTGGTCGTGGCGACGGGCCTAGGTGCGTATTTCGTTCTCGCGCAGATGCATGCCCGGCTGTGGGGCTTCACATCGAGTTCGACCTTCGTAAGTCCTCGATTTCTAATCCATTTCTTCGGCATCGCGCCACTCCTTGTGCTCATGTTCGGCGTGGTGCTTCTCGCGGTCGACTGTCGGCACCGGGACGAACGGATTGGCATCGCAGAGGCGCTCGACGCGCGTCCGTTCTCAAATCCGGTCTTCCTCGCGGGCCGACTCGTCGCTCGTCTGACCGTCGCGATGGTCGTCTTGCTGCTGACGTTCGGGACGATCCAGGCCTTGGGTGCGGCTGCGCAACAGTTCGGTTGGCCGGTCGGCGTACCGCTCGAACCAGTATCGCTCGCGGTATTCCTCGTCGTGGACGCGCTTCCGGCCTTGGCGGTCTGGTGCGCACTGGTGCTGCTGTTGACCGTGGCGGTGCGCAACCGCGCCTTGGTGGTTGCGACCGCGGCCGCGCTATTGGCCGGGCTGCATTGGCTGCTGCACAGCGTGCCCGTCTACCTGCTGCCGGCCATATCCCCGTTGTCCGCGTTCGGCACTATTGCTTCCGACGTACTGCCGACGTTCGCGAGCAGCTGGACCGTGGTTCAACGCGTTCTGCTGCTGCTGCTGGCCGCCGGGATGCTGACGGGTGCCGCGGCGATCCATCCCCGGTCGGGCGGCGGGCGCTACCCGCGGTTGGCCAGCGCTCTCGCGGGGGCGGCTGTTGTTGTGGTCGCTGCCGGTGCTGTGGCCCTGCTGGCCGTTCGATCCACGGACGCCATGTCGTTGCGGGACCAGTGGCATGCAGCCCAGCGAGCTGTCGACGGGATGCCGCGCGCCCGCCTCGAACGCATCAAGGGGTCGGTACGCATCGACCCCGGCGACGCCCTCGGTGTCGACGTCGAACTGGCGTTGGCGGCACCAACGGAGGCACGCGTGGAGGAGGTCGTGTTCAGCTTCAACCCCGCGATGACGATTCACGAGCTGAAGGTCGACGGGGAGCACGCCGGATACCGCCACGACTCCGGGCTGCTGATCGTACGACCCCCGCGGCCCTTGGAACCGGGTTCGGCGTTCGCACTGTCGCTTGCCGCAACGGGCGTGCCGGATCCCCGCTTCTCCTATCTCGACGAATCCGTGGACGCCCTGGCGGAGAACTGGGCCGACAGCCAGCTGCCGCTGCTCGGCACGGTGGCCTCCATCTTCGACGACGACTACGTCGCGCTGATGGCGGACACACGCTGGCTGCCGATGCCCGGGCCGAATCTGGCTGTGGACCCGACACGTAGGCACCGGGATTCCTTCGTCATGGACCTGGCCGTGATGGTCCCCGAGGGCTGGCGCGTGGCCGCGCCAGGGAAGGGCCGGCCTGCGGGCAGTCCCAACCAGCTGCGCTTCAAGCCCGGGGCGCCGGTCACTGAGACAACGGTCGTGGCGGCGCCACTGGAGCGATTCGCGACGAATGTCGGCGATGTCGAGTTCGAACTACTGCTCCACTCGGGGCATGTCCGCCATGTCGAGCTCCTCGCGGACGTGCCCGGGCTGACCGAGGCCTTGGTCGAGCAGCTCGCGGAGTTCCTTGAAGAGGCGGACCGACATGGCATCCCGTACCCCTTCGACGGGCTGAGCGTCGTCGAGGTGCCCGCGCGGCTGCGTCTCTACGGCGGCGGCTGGGGCATGGGCAGCGTGCAGAGCCGCCCGGGCGTTCTGCTGATGCGTGAACACGGCTTTCCGACGGCGCGCCTCAACTCGCGCTTGTTCGCTCTAGAGGGCCCTCCCGGGGCGACCCAAGCCCTGGGCCGGATGAAGCTGCTGAACGTGATGGAGTTCTTCCACCGGGATCGCATGGGCGGCAACCTGCTGGCCGGGGCGACCGACCAGCTGCTCCTCTTCCAGACGCAAGCATCGGGGGATGACGCGGAACTGGCGACCACCCTGCTCGCCAAGCTCGTGTCGGCGCAATTCGGGGTTCCGCGGACGACCTTCTCCGCCCATGCCTTCACCGGCACGAGTCTCTCTGGAACCACCGCGGCCGGCCATCCCGATACGCTCGCGGCCCGGCTGACGAGCTTGGTTGCCGGGGCCGTGGATCGAGGCTTCGGCGCCGCAGGATGGGACCGGAACCACCCTTCGCTGTGGGAACGCGCCACCTACTCCGTCTGGTCGGACATCACGCACGGGCAGGATCTGCACCATGGGATGGCGACGAGGGCTCTGCTCGGCCACGTCAGTGCGCAGGCGCTGTTCAACGGTCTAGGTCGCGACGGCGTTGCGACCCTGCTCCGCGCACTACGCAATCGCGACGCGGGCGGCGCCTTGACGCTGCGGGACCTTGAAGCGGCCGTCGCAGAGATCGATCCGACCCTGGCCCCGCTTATCCACGACTGGGCACACGCGCGGCCCGCGCCGGCCTTTCGGGTGTCGGCGGTCGAGGTTCGAGCCCTCGAGGGCGAGGCGACCGAGCGAAGCGAGTACGCGGTCAACGTGAAGGTCGCCAACCAAGGGGCTGCATTGGGGCTAGTGGCCCTGGAGGTCGGCACGGACCATGGCGACGGTGACGGGGTGCTGCGTCGCGAGCTGTCGGCCCCCGCAGCGGTTGCCGGCCACTCGTCCGTGGAGATCAGCATGGTGAGCGCCAAGCCGCCTCGAGACGCCTGGCTGCTGAGCTACTTCTCCCAGAATCGCAACGATACGAGGCTCGTCTTGACGGACGTGGACGACGGTCATGTCGGGCGCGACGATTCGCTGAACGTCGGCACCCGCCCCACTGCATGGCTCCCTCCCGCCGAGGCCGGAATCGTCGTTGACGATCTGGACCCCGGATTCTCCGTCGAGTCCTCACCAGCGTCCGGCCTTCTACGGCGCCTCCTCGCCTACTTTGCGTCGGAGCGCGGAGCGATGCCACTCGACGGGGCCATCCCCGAGTACCGGGATGGGTCCGGCGAACCAGGTCACATGGCAGCGAGCGGCCCGCAGGCCGGATGGTCGCGCCAAGCATTCGGGGCGGCGTGGGGCCGCTTTCGTTCGACGCTCGCCAGAACCGTGAGCGGGGATGGCCGCGAGCGGGCCGTTTTCGCGGCACGGCTGCCGGCCGCTGGCCGCTGGCAGCTGGAGTACCACATTCCGGACCTCTCGCCGCGGCCCCGCTACTCGTGGTGGGGGACGTTTTCCGGCGAGTGGCACGGCGGGCCTCTGGGCACCTTCGATATCGCTTTGACGACAGGCGACGAGGAAGCCGCGATCGAGTTCGATGGCGGTCAGGCGGCCCCGGGGTGGAACCGCCTAGGCACGTTCACGCTCGATGCTGGCATCGCTCGCGTGGTCGTTTCCAACCGGAGTTCGGGGGAGACCGTGATCGCCGACGCCATCCGTTGGTTCCGCGTGGACCCCCGGCGGTAGGGCTGGCCCTAGCGGCGAAACGACGGCCTCGGTCGGACCACTGCGCCTCGTCACTACCGAATCTGTGTGTAGGTGGACGGGCAGTTGAGCGACATGGGCTGACGCAGCGGAATCCGGTAGTGACGGGGCGCTGAACGAGTCTTGGGCGTAGCCGCTGCTCCGCCTGCCAATGAGATGTCTTTCGTGCCACTGCAGTGCCGGAGGTACGCCTACCACGTACCCACCAAGGCTGGCGTTCCACGTCCTCCACGGCGTCGGGGTTGTTCATCAGCGCCTGCACGCAGCGTACGCCTTCCCCCGAGGCGCCCGCGACAATCGAGCGCAGTTCGGGAAAGGCCAATCCGACGGGTCGGTCGAAACCGGCCGGAGCAGGCGGTGATGACGAGCTGCCCTGCCCTCTCGGTCTTTTGCTTGCGTGGGACGTGCACTAGGCGGACGCGCGATCCGCCGCCCCGGGTTTGCACCTTCGAGCCGCAACCCGAAGGACGGGGCGCTGATGGGGTAGGAGTCGAATGTGTAGCGCTCGACGAAAAAGACGCACGGCGCAATCGATACCCTGAAACGCTACGACCCGATGAACCAGCGGATCGGAGCGCGACCCCTTGCCCACGATGCGCCCGACGACGGAGCCGTCCTCTGCGCGAGCCATGTGCCGTCGGTAGCTAGACGGGATGTCTCCTCGATTTCAGTCAAGGCGTCCCGGAGCTTCGTAAAGGGAACCATTTGCCGTCCGAAAACCGACCGTGCACAGGTGAAAAGCTAGGCAACGGGTGGGACTATGTACAGTCCGAAACTAGGCCGTCTTGGATTGGCGGCGATGGGCCTTAGGTGGCCGGAATCGCCACCAGTTCAGCAATGTCAGTCAGCGGCCCTAGATGAAGCACCCTTGGCTCAAGCTGTTCCGTTGGTTTGGATGGAACGCAGGTGAATCGGACTTCCCGCTGGTACGCGTAGCGGAATAGCTTGGTCATCGGAATGTCGGACGATTTCACGGGCCAACTCGACGGCAGCGCACCCAACGGATCCACGTACCGAACGCCTCCAACGGACATGGACGTGTTCGGCAGCTGCGGCGGGGCCTTGCTGATAAGCCGCTCGACGAAGGGTCTGCGCATGATTATGACGCAGCAGTCGGCGTCGAAGTCCAAGAAGAACCTCGGGTCGAGCGCG
>JAPOYV010000057.1 GCA_026706385.1 Gammaproteobacteria bacterium | reverse complement strand
TCGGCATCTGGCCCGCGCGACGGGCAGCGCAGCTCGATCCGATCGAGGCGCTACGTCACGACTGACGCCGCACCGAGGACAGCCACCTTCGTGCTGGCGTTTGCCGGGCACGGGTGCTATCGTGCAATCCCATCTTACGGGACGCGACGGTCCACGACCGGCGTGCGGCACGCTTAAGATGGGCGCTCGGATGACGCAATACATCTTCGTAACGGGCGGAGTCGTTTCCTCCCTTGGAAAGGGCATCGTCACCGCGTCCCTGGCTGCCGTCCTCGAAGCCCGATCCCTCAAGGTCAACATCCTCAAGATGGATCCATACATCAACGTGGATCCCGGCACGATGAGCCCGTTCCAGCACGGCGAAGTGTTCGTCACGGCGGACGGCGCCGAGACCGACCTCGACCTCGGCCACTACGAGCGCTTCATCCGCGGCGCCCGGATGTCGCAGAAGAACAACTTCACCACCGGGAGCGTCTACGACGAGGTGATCCGCAAGGAGCGTCGTGGCGACTACCTCGGCCGCACCGTCCAGGTCATTCCGCATATCACCGACGAGATCAAGCGCCGCATCCATGCCGTCGGCGAAGGCTTCGAGCTGGTGATCGTCGAGATCGGCGGCACGGTCGGCGACATCGAGTCGCAGCCCTTCCTGGAAGCGGCGCGGCAGTTGCGCCTCGAGATCGGCGTGCGCAACACGTTGTTCATCCACTTGACGCTCGTGCCCTGGCTGAAGACCGCGGGCGAGATCAAGACCAAGCCGACCCAGCACTCGGTGCGCGATCTACGCTCCATCGGCCTGCAGCCGGACGTGCTGATCTGCCGCTCCGCGGAAACGCTTACCGAGGACGTGCGCAAGAAGATCGCGCTCTTCACCAGCGTCGAGGAGCGTGCCGTGATCTCGCTGCCGGACGCGCCCTCGATCTACCAGGTTCCGGTGATGCTCAACGAGCAGTCGTTGGACGACATCGTGGTCGAGAAGCTCGGCCGCGACTGCGCGAGTGCGAACTTGAGCGAGTGGCGCCGGGTCACCGAGGCGTTGGAGCACCCCGAGCGCACCATCGAGATCGCCATCGTCGGCAAATACCTGGACCTGCTCGATGCCTACAAGTCCCTGTCCGAGGCCATCATCCACGCGGGCATCGAAAACCGGACGCAGGTGGACGTGCGCTACGTGGACGCCGAGGAGATCGAGCGTGACGGCTGCGGTGCCTTGCAGGATGTGCACGCGGTCCTCGTCCCGGGCGGGTTCGGCCCCCGGGGTTTCGAGGGCATGATCCGGGCGGCGGAGTTCGCCCGGGAGAACGACGTGCCCTACCTCGGCATCTGCTACGGCCTCCACGCCGCGGTGGTCGGTTTTGCGCGCCACGTCGTCGGCCTCGACAACGCCAATACCACCGAGGTCAATCCCAACACCCGGGATCCGGTGATCGGCCTGGTCTCGGAGTGGCTGGACCGCACCGGAAGGACCGAGCAGCGAAACGGCGACGAAGACCTCGGCGGCACCATGCGGCTCGGCGAACAGCGTTGCCTGCTCGACGCATCGAGCATCGCCAGCGAACTCTACGGCCAGACGTTCACGATGGAGCGCCATCGTCACCGCTACGAGGTGAACAACGGCTACGTGCCCGCCCTGGTTGAACACGGCATGGCGGTCGCGGGACGCAGCGACGGCGACCGGCTCGTCGAGATGATCGAGATCCCGGAACTCCAGTGGTTCGTCGCCTGTCAATTCCATCCTGAGTTCAACTCGTCGCCACGGGACAGCCACCCCCTGTTTCGAGGCTTCATCGCCGCCGCCAACCGGCACGCCGATGCGCAGCGCGCGCAACTGGCCGGTGTCGCACACATGGCACCACCCGGCGTGCCGCTGGAACAAGCGGTCGGCGACTGACCGCGCGCGAAAAGGAAGTCGCCTATGCTGCTAGACACCTTCGAGGTCGGTCTTGACCGTCCGATCTTCCTCATCGCCGGTCCCTGCGCCATCGAGTCCGAGGCACTCGCCCTCGAGACGTCGACGACGCTCAAGGGAATCGCCGACGACGTGGGCGTGCCGTTCGTCTACAAGAGCTCGTTCGACAAGGCCAACCGCTCGTCGCACTTGAGCTTCCGGGGCGTCGGCATCGAGGAGGGCTTGCGCATTCTCGAGCGCGTCCGTCGCGAGGTCGGCGTGCCCGTGCTGACCGATGTGCACGAGGACACGCCCCTCAACGAGGTCGCGGACGTGGTGTCCATCCTGCAGACGCCCGCCTTCCTGTGCCGGCAGACCAACTTCATTCAGAACGTCTGTGCCCAGGGCTTGCCCGTGAACATCAAGAAGGGGCAGTTCCTGGCACCCGGCGACATGCGTCACGTCGTCGCCAAGGCCAAGGCCACCGGCAACGACAAGATCCTGGTGTGCGAGCGCGGCGCGACATTCGGCTACAACAACCTGGTCTCGGACATGCGCTCGCTGGCGATCATGCGGGACACCGGCTGTCCGGTCGTCTTCGACGCGACCCACTCGGTGCAAATGCCGGGAGGATTGGGCGACGCCTCCGGCGGCATGCGCGAAATGGTGCCCGTGCTGGCACGAGCTGCCGTCGCCGCGGGCGTCTCGGGGCTCTTCATGGAGACGCATCCGCGGCCCGACGAGGCCCTGTCGGACGGACCGAATTGCTGGCCCACCGGCATGATGGCCGAACTCTTGAGGGAACTGGTCGCCATCGACGGCGTGGTCAAGGCGCATGCCTTCCTGGAGCACGCCGAGGGCGTTCGCGGATGACCGTGATCGAAGCGGTCGTGGCCCGCGAGATCCTGGACTCGCGCGGCAATCCCACGGTCGAAGTGGACGTCCGCCTGACCACCGGCACGTTGGGCCGCGCGGCGGTACCTTCCGGTGCATCGACCGGTGCGCGAGAGGCGCTCGAACTGCGCGACGGCGCGTGTGCCCGCTTCGGCGGGAAGGGCGTCCGGCGCGCGCTGGCCCATGTGCACCAGGAGATCGCGCCCGCACTTTGCGGCCTCGACCCGGTGGACCAGGAGACCCTCGACCGCGCGATGATCGAACTCGACGGCACGCCCGACAAGGGCCGCCTCGGGGCCAACGCCCTGCTTGGCGTATCGCTCGCCAACGCGAAGGCGGCGGCGACGGCGCGGGGCATACCGCTCTTCCGCCACTTGGGCGGCCTCTACGGCCCCGCCGACATGCGCTTGCCGGTGCCGATGATGAACATCGTCAACGGCGGCGCCCATGCGAACAACAACATCGATATCCAGGAGTTCATGGTCCAACCGGTGCGCCCGGGGTCGTTCCGCGAAGCGTTGCGCTGCGGCGTCGAGGTATTCCACGCCCTGAAGGCGCTGCTGGCCGCACGGGGTCAGTCCACGGCGGTCGGCGACGAGGGTGGGTTTGCGCCCAACCTCGGAGCCAATGCGGACGCCTTGGACGCGATCGCCGAGGCGGTGGCAGCGGCTGGCTACGAATTGGGGACGGACGTCCTGTTGGCCGTCGACTGCGCGGCGTCAGAATTCGCGGTGGGATGTCGCTACCGGCTCACCGGTGAAGGCCGGGAGTACACCGGCGCGGAATTCCGCGGCTACCTGGCGGACCTGGTCGGGCGGTTTCCGATCTCGTCGATCGAGGACGGGCTGGGGGAGGACGACTGGGACGGCTGGCGGGGTCTCACCGGGGAACTCGGCGAACGTGTGCAACTCGTCGGCGATGATCTCTTCGCCACGAACCCGGCCCTTCTGGCACGCGGCATCGAGCAAGGCGTCGGCAACGCGATCCTCGTCAAACCCAACCAGGTCGGCACGCTGACCGAGACCCTGGCAACGATCCGCTTGGCGGCGGACGCTGGATACCGGACTGTGATCTCGCACCGCTCCGGCGAGACGGAGGATACGACGATCGCCGACCTCGCGGTTGCCACGGGCGCGGGTCAAATCAAGACGGGATCGTGCTCGCGCACCGACCGCTTGGCGAAGTACAACCGGCTGTTGCGCATCGAGGAACTGCTCGGCGACGATGCCGAGTACCGTGGCCTCCGGGAACTGCCGTGAAAGGGTCGACTGGCGGAAACCCAAGGACGCGGCGGACGCCGTGGGGCGTCCGCCTCTTTGCCCTCATCGGCGCGCTGCTGCTCGTGCCCATGCTGTACCGTTTCTGGTTCGGCGAATCGGGCTGGCTGGCGGCGCGGGAGTTGGAGCGGCAGATTGCGACCCAGGAACGGGTTGCCGCCGTGCTTGACGAGCGCAACCGGGTGCTGACCACCGAGGTGATGGCGTTGAAGGACGGTCCGGCGGCGGTCGAGGCACGGGCGCGAACGGCCCTCGGCATGGTCGCCGAGGGCGAGACGTTCTATCTGGTGGTCGACGGGCCCGACGACGAAAAATGACCGAGTTCAACCTGCAAGGCATCGGGTTGACCTCGCGGCGGACGCGCGAGCGGCTGGTGGCCCATCTCAAGGCCTCCGGCATCAAGGACGAGGAAGTCCTGGACGTGATCGCCACCGTGCCGAGGCATATCTTCGTCGACGAGGCGCTCGCGCACCGGGCCTACGAGGACAACGCGCTGCCCATCGGCCACGGCCAGACCATCTCTCAGCCCTACGTCGTGGCGCGGATGACGGCGGCCTTGCTGGGCAGCTTGCGACGTGCCGGGCGAGAGCCGCGGCGGGTCTTGGAGATCGGCACCGGCTCGGGATACCAGACCGCCGTGCTTGCATCCCTGGTCGGGACGGTGTTCAGCGTCGAACGCATTCGCGACCTCCTGGAGCGGGCGCGGACGCGTCTGCGGGCGATGGACGTGCGCAACGTCCGCCTGCGCCACGACGACGGCAACCTGGGCTGGGCTGCGGAGGCACCGTTCGACGCCGTCTTGGTCACGGCCGGGGCCAGTCATGTTCCGGATGCACTGATGGAGCAGTTGCACGACGGTTCGCCGCTGGTCATTCCCGTAGGCCGCGGGGACGTGCAGCAACTCAAGCTGTTCGAGCGCGATGGCGACGCTTGGCGCCAGCAGACGCTGGAGGATGTCCGCTTTGTCCCGCTGGTCCAGGGTACGCGGCCGTGACGGACGCGGTCCGGCGTGCCACGCTCGGCCAGCACGCGGCGCTCTTCGTCCGCGGCGTGGCCATGGGCCTGGCGGAGATCGTCCCGGGCGTATCCGGCGGCACGATCGCCTTCATCACGGGAATCTACGACGAACTCGTGGGTTCATTGGCGTCCCTGTCGTCCGCAGTGTCCAGTTGGCGCAGCGGCTGGTCCGCGTTCGTGCGGCGTCACAACCTGCCGTTCCTGGCCGTGCTGACGGCGGGCATGGCGGCGGGTGCCGCCGGGCTTGCGCACGTGATGCTGTCGCTCCTAGAGACGCAACCGGGCCTGGTCGCCGGGTTCTTTTTCGGGCTCATCGCCGCCTCGGTCGTCCACGTCGGCACGTCGTCGAGTTGGCGTTGGCTGGCAACGCTGGGCGTGGTGGGCGTGGCCCTCGGACTGCTCATGGGTTTCTTTGCGGACTCGGGAACGGTTCTCGGCACGGCCCCCGCGACCGTTTTCGTCGGTGGGGCATTGGCCGCTACCGCATGGATACTGCCCGGTGTCTCGGGGGCGTTCGTGCTGCTTCTGATGGGGCTCTACAAGCCCATGCTGGAGGCCTTCACGGCCTTCGATCTCGGGTTGCTCGTGCCTTTCGCTGCGGGCTTGGCAATCGGCTTGCTGGCCTTCTCGAAGCTCTTGGCCTGGCTGCTGGCCAAGGCCCGCCGAGCCGTACTGGCGCTGCTCACCGGGTTCATGGCCGGTTCGCTGACCGAACTTTGGCCGTGGGGCCGCGGCGCCGAACACGTGCACGTGCTCGGGGTGGTGGCGGTCATGGTGGCGGGCGCAACGGTGGTGGGGATCCTGGCTTATGTGGCGCGCGCTGCTAGGACCTAGCACGGCGGCGCTGGTCATCGTCGCCTGCGCGCCGCATGGCCGCGCGCCGGTGATGGACCGGTCGCTCGTGGAAGGAACTCCGGCCACCTACCAGGTGGCCCGGCACGACACCCTCTATTCCATAGCGTGGCGTTACAACCTCGACTACAAGGCGCTGGCGTCGGCGAACGGGATCGGACCGCCCTATGTGATTCGCGAAGGTCAACGCTTGAGCTTGACCGGTCGCCCTGTGCCCCAAGCACGCCGCGAACCGGCGCCTCCTACTCGGCCCCGACGCGCGAACGTCGAGCCGTCGCGAGCACAGGATGCGCCCGCGGCCAAGCCGGCTGCACCGACGCCGAAGCCGGCCGCGCCAAAGTCCACGCCAGTCCGAGCAGCCCCTACCGCCGAGAAGACGCCTGTTGCCAAACCCCCAGCCCGCCCCGCGCCAAAACCGGCGGCGTTGTTGGCCACCGTCGCGGCTGACGGCTGGCGACCACCGGTCGCGGTGCGCCCGGTGCGCCGGTTCGGGGGCGCGTCCAACGGCTTCGATTATCAACTCGGTCCGGCGACCCGGATCCACGCGGCCTCCGGTGGCATCGTCGTCTATTCCGGGCCCGGGCTCGGCGGCTTCCGACACCTCGTGATCATCAAGGCCAGCGAACGCTATCTTGTCGCCTACGGCGTAAACGTTCCGCCGGAATTGAAGGAGGGCGAGAGCGTGCTTCCGGGAACCGTCATCGCCACGATCGAGAGCGGCGGGCCGACGGCCGGGAAGTTCCATTTCGAGATTCGCGACCGCGGCAAACCTGTGGACCCCGGCGGACTTATCCGGGCCTAGTTGGCGCGCGCGGGCCTCTCGGGAGCCCGCGGGATCCTGTAACCGTCCGGAATGCGGACGTGGACGTGGCGGACCTACTGGTCCGCGCGCACCGTCGGGGACTTGAGAACGACCGAACCGCCGTTACAATAGCCGGCTCTTTGCCCAGCGGACGCCCTTTCATGACCTTCTTGGTCGGGGAAAACTGCATCAAGTGCAAGCTGACGGACTGCGTTGAAGTCTGCCCCGTCGATTGTTTCTACGAAGGCCCGAACATGCTGGTAATCCACCCGGACGAGTGCATCGACTGTGCCTTGTGCGAGCCGGAGTGTCCGGTGGACGCCATCTTCAGCGAGGACGAGATACCGCAAGGGCAGGAGGACTTCCTGGACCTCAATGCCGAACTCGCCGAGATCTGGCCGAACATCGTGGAGAAGAAGGATCCGCCGCCGGACGAAGCCGAATGGCGCGACGTTCCCGACAAGCGGGAGTACCTCGAACGCTAATCGTTGGGTCGAACGTGGTCTTTCAGCGAATACAGGGCCTCTAGCGCCTCTCGCGGTGTCAACTCGTCCGGGTCGAGTGCGCGCAGTTCCTCGACCGCTGGATGGTCTGGGCGCGGCCCGTCGTCCGGTGGCCGGCGGTAGAACTGGAACAGGTCCCCCTGTGCGGTCGGTGCGCGATCCTGGTGCTGCTCCTCGAGTTCGGCGAGCCGGCGCCGGGCGTCGTCGAGCACGTCCCTGGGCACGCCCGCAAGCTTGGCGACCTCGATGCCGTAGCTCTGGCTTGCGGGGCCTTCCCTGACGGCGTGCAGGAATACGACGTCGCCATGATGCTCGACGGCGTCGAGATGCACGTTGGCCGCGGTCGCCAGTTCGCTAGGCAACGCGGTCATCTCGAAGTAGTGGGTGGCGAACAGGGTGAAGGCGCCGATCTCGCGGGCGATGTGATCCGCCGTCGCCCATGCCAGCGCCAAGCCGTCGTAGGTGCTGGTGCCGCGGCCGATCTCGTCGAGCAGGACGAGGCTTGAGCGCGTGGCGTTGTGCAGGATGTGCGCGGTTTCGCTCATTTCGACCATGAACGTCGAGCGGCCACCCGCCAAGTCGTCCGATGCGCCGATGCGAGTGAAGATGCGATCGATCGGGCCGATGGTGGCGGCGTGGGCGGGCACAAAGCTCCCGGTATAGGCGAGCAGCACGATCAGCGCCGTCTGGCGCATATACGTGGACTTGCCGCCCATGTTCGGCCCCGTGACGATGAGCAGCCGACGCTCGTCGTGCAGCACGAGGTCGTTGGGCACGAACGGCGCATCGGACTCGGCCTCGACCACGGGATGCCGCCCGGCCTCGATGCTGATGCCGCTGGCGCCGTCAAGCGTCGGCTGGATCAGCCCGTGGCGCTCGGCTGCGATCGCGAAGGAGTTCAGCACGTCGAGACGGCTGACCTCGCGCGCTGTGTGCCGCGTCCCGGCATTGCGCGCCTGCAGGGCCTCGACCAGTTCTCCGAAAAGGGCGCGTTCCCGGGCCAGCGCCTGGGCTTGGCTGGTGAGCGCTTCGTCCTCGAACTGCTTGAGCTCCGGCATGATGTAGCGCTCGGCGTTCTTCAGGGTCTGCCGCCGGACGTAGTCGGCCGGCACCGCCTCGGCGGCGCTGCGCGGGGTCTCAATGTAGTAGCCGTGGACGCGGTTGTAGCCGACCTTCAAAGTCGCGATCCCAGTCCGGTTCCGCTCGCGCAACTCGAGCGCGGCCAGCCAATCGGCCGCGTTCTCGGTCAAGTCCTTGAGCCGGTCGAGCTCGGCATCGTAACCGCGCCTGATCATGCCGCCTTCCCGCGTGGTCGCTGGCGGGTCGTCCACCAGGGCGCGTTCGAGGAGAGCGCGGTCCTCGTCGAGTGTCGGCAGCGCCTCGAACCGGGCCCGTAGCGCTTCGTCGCCGAGGTCGACGACGATTCGCGTGAGCGCCGGCAGCGCTTGCGCCGCTTGGCGAAGCTTGCCGAGGTCGCGGGGCGAGGCGTTGCCGAGCGCGATCCGGCTGGCGATGCGCTCGAGGTCGCCGATCTCGGCGAGCAGGGGCTGGATGAGTGGTGCCGCGCGCGCGGCCAGGATCGCCGAGACGGTGCGCTGGCGGTGCGCCACGCGGACGGCGTCGCGTAGCGGCGCGTTCAGCCAGGCGTGCAGTTTGCGGGCGCCCATGGCGGCGGCGGTGTGGTTCATGACGGCGAACAGCGTGCCCGTCGTTTCGCCGTCGAGGCGCCGGTCGATTTCCAGGTTGCGTCGGGTATGCGCATCCATCACCACGACGTCGGTGTCCGACTCGACCCGCATCCGGTCGACGAAGGCGAGATCCTGGCAGCGGGCCGATTGGGCATAGCGCAGGACGGCGGAGGCGGCGCCGACGGCCAGGTCCCCCCGGGCGAGGCCAAAGGCGGCGAGGTCGGTGACGCCGAAGTGTTCCGTGAGGTGGCGGAAGCCGAGATCGCGGTCGAATTCCAGCGCGTCCCGGTGTTGGAGCGGCGCACTTGCCTGTACGTCGATCTGGTCCGGCACGAGGACCTCTGCCGGCTGCACCCGGGCAAGCACCGATGCCAGTTCCGCCGCGCCCGAAGCCTGGCAGACGGCGAAGTCGCCGGACGCCAGGTTCAGCCAGGCGATGCCCCAGCGCGTGCCTTCGCCGACCAGTCCGGCAAGCACGCTGTCGCGTTCAGGCCCTAGGAGGCCGTCCTCGGCGAGCGTCCCGGGCGTCACGACCCGTTGCACGCGTCGGTCCACCGGCCCCTTGGCCGTCGCCGGATCGCCGATCTGCTCGCAGATCGCCACCGTTCGGCCCGCCTCGACGAGCTTGGCGAGATAGCTGTCCGCAGCGTGGTAGGGCACGCCCGCCATCGGGATCGGCGCACCGTTGGTGCGCCCGCGCGCCGTCAGGGTGATGTCGAGGAGTTGCGACGCCTCCTTGGCGTCGTCGAAGAACAACTCGTAGAAGTCGCCCATCCGGTAGAACAGCAGGGCATTCGGGTGCTCGGCCTTGATGCGCAGGTACTGCTGCATGACCGGCGTGTGGCTGGCGAAGGATGTCGTCATGATTTGAGCGAAGCGTAAACGTTCGGCGGCGTCCGGGCGAGGCGGCTCATGCTGTAGGACAATGTCCACACCGCTCGTACGAGCCGTCTATTTCTCGCGATTTGTCGCTTTGGGTGTTGACCTCGATACTGAGCAAACATACAGTACGCAAGAGATACTCGCGTTAAGGAGAACGCCAGTGGCCGACACGCAAGAAGGTAATCGGGACAAAGGTAACAACCAGGAGAAGCAACGCGCCTTGGCGGCCGCGTTGTCGCAGATCGACCGTCAATTCGGCAAGGGGTCCATGATGCGCTTGGGCGACCGGGAGCAGGAGGCCATTCCATCCATCTCGACCGGCTCGCTCGGACTCGACATCGCGCTCGGCGTCGGCGGCCTGCCCCGCGGCCGCGTGGTCGAGATCTACGGGCCCGAGTCGTCCGGCAAGACCACCCTCACCTTGCAGGTGATCGCCGAGGCCCAGAAGCAAGGCGGCACCTGCGCCTTCATCGACGCGGAGCACGCGCTCGATCCGATCTACGCCGAGTCCCTCGGCGTCAACACCGACGACCTCCTGGTCTCGCAGCCCGACACCGGTGAACAGGGGTTGGAGATCTGCGACATGATCGTGCGCTCGGGGGCCGTGGATGTCGTCGTCGTGGACTCCGTCGCCGCATTGACGCCCAAGGCCGAAATCGAGGGCGAGATGGGCGATGCCCACGTCGGCCTGCAGGCGCGCCTGATGAGCCAGGCGCTGCGCAAGATGACCGGCAGCATCAAGAACTCCAATACGCTGGTTGTCTTCACCAACCAGATCCGCATGAAGATCGGCGTCATGTTCGGCTCTCCCGAGACGACGACGGGTGGCAACGCGTTGAAGTTCTATGCCTCCGTGCGGCTCGACATCCGCCGCATCGGTGCCGTCAAGGACCGCGACGAGGTCATCGGCAACGAGACGCGCGTCAAGGTGGTCAAGAACAAGGTCGCGCCGCCGTTCAAGCAGACCGAATTCCAGATCCTCTACGGTCAGGGCATCTACCGCAACGGCGAGATCATCGACCTCGGCGTGCAGCAGGGCGTGGTCGAGAAGTCCGGCGCCTGGTACAGCTACAACGGCGAGCGGATCGGTCAAGGCAAGAAGAACTCGGCGGCCTGGCTCGACGAGAACGACGAGCTGCGCGCGGAGATCGAAGGCCGGATCCGCGCCGCCCTGTTGCCGGGCCAAGAGCCGGCGGCGGCCACCACTGAAGCCCCGGATGCCGACCGGGGTCTGCGCGTGGTCTGACGTCGAGGATGGACGCCTTGCCCGACGCCGGCGGTGCGTCGAACGAGCCATCGGGCCATGAGACGTTTGGCGCCGCCGTCCGATTGCTCGCCACGCGCGAGCACTCGCGCGTGGAGTTGCGCCGCAAGCTGCGCACGCGCGGGCACCCGCCGGAGGCCGTGGAGCAGGCGCTTGCCCGCCTCGGCGAGTACGGCTACCAGTCCGACGCCCGGTTCGCCGAGAGTTTCGTTCGTTCCCGCGTGGACCGCGGCCAGGGGCGATTGAAGATCGTTGCGGCGCTGCGCGAACGCGGGATCGACGACGGCATCGCGTCCGCGCTGCTCGATTTAGGCGAGCCGGAGTGGTGCCGCCTGGCAGCCGCAGCGCTGCACAAGCGCTTCGGCGACGGGCCCCCTGCGGATCGGGCCGAGTGGGCCAAGCGGGCGCGTTTTCTCGCCGGCCGGGGGTTCACTTCGGACGTCGTGAGCCGTGTTTTGGATGGCGGCGGGATGGCAGACGGTTGATCGTATACTTGGCCGCCATTTTCGCAGGCGCCATACGCCCAACAGCCGGACCCCGTTGCCATGAGAACGGACGAGATTCGCAGCGCCTTTTTGGACTTCTTCGCCGAGCGCGGCCACCGCGTCGTGCCGTCGAGTTCGCTCGTGCCGGCGAACGACCCGACGCTCTTGTTCACCAACGCCGGGATGGTCCAGTTCAAGGATGCGCTGACCGGTCGCGAGAAGCCCGACTACGTGCGCGCGGCGAGTTGCCAGCGTTGCGTGCGCGCCGGCGGCAAGCACAACGACCTGGAGAACGTCGGCTACACCGGCCGGCACCAGACGCTCTTCGAGATGCTCGGCAACTTCAGCTTCGGCGACTACTTCAAGGAAGACGCCATCGCATGGGCGTGGGATTTCGTCACCGGCGTTCTCGAACTCCCCAAGGATCGGCTCTGGGTCACGGTCCATCCGTCCGACGATGAGGCGCGCACCATATGGACCCGGACGATCGGCATTGCGCCGGACCGGGTGGTGGACCACGAGGACAATTTCTGGGCCATGGGCGACACCGGTCCCTGTGGCCCAGACTCGGAGTTGTTCTTCGACTTGGGCCCCGACGTGGAAGGTGGCCCACCCGGGTCCGCGAACGAGGACGGCGACCGCTTCTCGGAGTTCTGGAACCTCGTCTTCCCGCAGTTCGATCGATCGGCCGACGGCACGCTCACACCCCTCGACGCGCCCGGTGTCGACACCGGCATGGGCTTGGAGCGGGTCGCTGCGATCGTGCAAGGCGGCAAGAGCAACTACGACAACGACCTGATTCGCCAACTCGTCGCCAGCGTGGCGCGCTTAGCAGGCGTCCGCGACGAGGCCGAGATTCGGACCAATCCGTCCCTGCGCGTGATCGCCGACCACGTGCGTGCCGCGGCCTTCCTGATCGGCGACGGGGTGATGCCGGGCAACGAGGACCGCGGCTACGTCTTGCGGCGCATCATTCGCCGGGGTCTGCGCCACGGACACAAGCTCGGCATGGACGGACCGTTCTTCCACCGCCTGGTGGATCCGGTCGCCGAGATCATGGCCAGCGGCTACCCCGAACTGGCGCGGGATGCCGGCCGCATCACCACGGTCCTAGCGCGCGAGGAGGAGCGCTTCGCCGAGACGCTCCGCAGCGGGATGAACCTGCTCGACGGCGTGATCGCCCGCCTCGACGACACGACCATCCCCGGCGAGACCGCCTTCAAGCTCTACGATACCTACGGCTTCCCGGTGGATCTCACCGCCGACATCGCCCGCGAACGCGGCCTCACGGTCGACATGGCGGGCTTCGACCGGTTTATGGACGAACAACGGGCCCGGGGGCGCGCCGCAGCATCCCGCTTCGATGCCCAGGCCGAGCAGAGCATCCGCGTGGACACGCCGGTGGAGTTCTCGGGCTATGCGCGACTTGACGGGTCGGCCGAAGTTCTCGGCCTGTTCGACGGAGGCGCCGCCGTGGATGCCCTCGAAGAAGGCCAATCGGGCGTCGTCGTGCTCGACACCACGCCGTTCTACGCCGAGGCCGGCGGCCAGGTCGGCGACCGCGGCGAGTTGCGCGGTGCCGACAGCGCGTTTTTCCGGGTGGCCGACACGACCAAGGGCGGCGATCAGCATCTGCACCACGGCACGGTGGAGCAGGGCATCCTGCGCCGGGGCGACCGCGTCGTCGCCGACGTGGACGCACCCCGCCGCGCCGAGACCGTCCTGAACCACTCGGCCACGCACCTCCTGCATGCGGCACTGCGCGCAACGCTAGGCGGACACGTCGAGCAGAAGGGCTCGCTCGTCGCCCCCGACCGCCTGCGCTTCGACTTCAGCCATCCAGAGCCGGTCTCGGCGGAGGAACTGCGGCGCATAGAAGCCGTGGTCAACGCGCGCATCCGCGAGAACTCGGAGGTCGTCACCGAGCAACTGTCCTACCGCGACGCCATCGACAAGGGTGCGGTCGCTTTGTTCGGGGAGAAGTACGGCGACAGCGTCCGGGTCCTGACCATGGGCGACGGCTTTTCCGTGGAGCTCTGCGGCGGCACGCATGTTCGCCGAACGGGCGACATCGGCGTGCTGCGGATCGTCTCCGAAGAGGGGATCGCCGCGGGCGTGCGCAGGATCGAAGCCGTCACGGGCGCACGCGCCCTGTCTTGGTTCGATGAGGGCGAGCGGGAACTCGCGGCGGTCGCGGCGGCTGTCCGCGCCCAGCGCCAGGAGGTGGCGGAGAAGGTTCGGCGGCTGGTCGACGAGACCCGGGACCTGAGCAAGGAGATCGACTCGCTGCGCGCGCGTCTCGCGGCTAACGAAGGCGCCGACCTCGCCGATCGCGCGGTCGACGTGAACGGCATCAGCGTCCTCGCTACGGTCGTCGACGGCGACTCCGACTCGCTACCCACCACCATGGACGCATTGCGCGACCGTCTCGGCGATTCGGTCGTCGTACTCGGACACATCGGTCCCAAGGTGAGCCTGATCGCGGGCGTCAGCAAGGCACTCACGGGCCAGTTGAACGCGGGCGAGGTGCTCCGCTTCGTCGGCGCCCAGGTCGGCGCCAAGGGCGGCGGTCGTCCGGACATGGCCCGCGGCGGCGGCGGCGACCGGCCGGACAAGCTCGCGGCAGCCTTGGATTCGGTCGTCGACTGGGTGCGCGAACACACCGCCTGAGCGGCAAGCACAAGGCGATACGGTGCAGACATGGGACGCTTGCTGGTTCAGAAATTCGGCGGCACGTCGGTAGGCAGCGTCGAGCGCATCAACGCGGTGGCCGCCCGGGTTGCGCGTTTCGTTGAACGGGGCGATCGCGTCGTGGTCGTCGTCTCGGCGATGAGCGGCGAGACGAACCGGCTCGAAGGCCTCGGCTTCGACGTCGCCAAGCGTCCTTCCCCGCGCGAGATGGACATGCTGCTGTCGTCGGGGGAGCAGGCATCGATCGCCCTGGTCGCCATGGCGCTCATGGAGCTGGGCTTTCCGGCGCGCTCGTGGCTCGGCTCGCAGATTCGCATCGAGACGGACACCAACCACACGAAGGCGCGGATCGAGAACATCGATGTCGCGGGCGTCCAAGCCGACCTTGATGGCGGCACGACGCCCGTCATCGCGGGTTTCCAGGGCGTCACCGCGGCGGGCGAAGTCACCACCTTCGGTCGCGGCGGATCGGACACAACGGCGGTGGCCGTCGCCGCGGCGCTTGAGGCAGACGAATGCCAGATCTACACGGACGTCGACGGCGTGTACTCGGCCGACCCGCGCATCGTCGACAACGCCCGCCTGCTCGAGACGGTGACCTTCGAGGAGATGCTCGAACTCGCGAGCCTCGGCTCCAAGGTCCTGCACTCCCGCTCGGTCGAGTTGACCGGCAAGTACGGCGTGCCCTTGCGCGTCCTGTCGAGCCTCACGGATCCTGCCGAAGAGAACCCCGGCACCCTAATCACCACGGAGGAACAAGCCATGGAGCAACCCCTCGTAGCCGG
This sequence comes from Gammaproteobacteria bacterium, assembly GCA_026706385.1. GTDB lineage: Bacteria > Pseudomonadota > Gammaproteobacteria > Pseudomonadales > Azotimanducaceae > VXYL01. The sequence goes on along the minus strand of JAPOYV010000057.1, from coordinate 55,901 downwards.
GGTCGCCTATGCGCGCGACGAAGCCAAGGTCACGGTGCTCGGTGTGCCGGACGTGCCGGGTGTCGCCTCGAAGATCCTCGGCCCCATCGGGGCCGCCGGCATCGAGGTCGACATGATCGTGCAGAACGCCGGCGCGGACGGCTCGGCGGATCTCACCTTTACCGTCCGCAGAGCGGACTACGAGCGCGCCTTGGAGATCCTTCGCGAGGTCAGCAGCACCGTCGGCGCGCGCTCGGTCGCGGGCGACGACCGGATCGCGAAGGTCTCGGCGGTCGGCATGGGCATGCGCTCCCACGCCGGCGTCGCGACCCGCATGTTCGATGCCTTGGCCGCTGAGAACATCAACATCGAGATGATCTCGACTTCGGAGATCAAGATCTCCGTGGTCGTCGCGGAGCGCTACCTGGAACTCGCGGTGCGTGCGATCCACGACGCGTTCGAACTCGAGATCCCGCCTTCGGCCGATTGACGCGGTCGGCGCACCAAGGGCGTCCGTCTACAGAACGGTGCGAGGTACGCGCCGCCGCGTCATTGTCCATCGCGCCCAACTAGGTCACAATGGCCCTTCGACGGTCGTCTGGCTGGAGGCGATGGGAGCCGGTCCAGACTGCCGCTTCGGCACGGACGTCAGCGCGCTTGTGGCTGTCGCTGTGGGATGAGGGAACGACATCCAAACACAGGCCGTAATCGAAGGGGAACGAGGGAGGAGTTATGTTGATCCTGACCCGACGCGTCGGCGAGACGCTCATGATTGGCGACGACATCACGGTGACGGTGTTGGGCGTCAAGGGCAATCAGGTTCGGATTGGCGTCAACGCGCCCAGGGATGTGGCGGTCCATCGCGAGGAGATCTACCAGCGGATCCGTAGCGGGGACCGGGTCGACACGCCCGCGCGGGCCGGGGAGCGCGGCTAAGCGCACCTGGCAGATCAGGCATGGCGCGGCCTTGGCCGACGCCGCGCCAAGCATCGTCGGCGGAGCCGGTCAACGTGGGACTCGCTTTCCGCAGACGGTCGTTTTCGGCACACTTTACTTCCCAAACGTCCGAGGCATGACCCATGGCGGAAGTTGAGACCATCCCTGCGGCGTCGGAGGCCCTAGATCGGGTGCTCGGCGCCATCGACGCACTGGGCTTAAGAGGCAACGTCGTGGAACTGGAGACCCACGGCTTCACCACGGTCAAAGGGGTGCTCTCCGAGACGCAGATCGAGCGTGCGAAAGCCGCGATCCTCTCCCGTGTGGAAGGCACGGTGGGCCACGCGATCGACATCGATACCGCCACCGAGGACGACTTCCAGGGCATGACCTACGTCCCCTACATGCTCTACGACGACGAGATCTTCGAGGAGATCCTCGTCGCTCCCAAGCCGCTCGCCCTGATCAACTACCTGCTCGGCGAGAGTTGCCTGCTGTCTAGCATGGGCTGCCACTTCAAGGGGCCGGGCGGCATGCACCTGCCGCTTCACTCGGACAACGGCAACGGCATCCCCGCACCGTTCCCGGCCACCTCGCACGTCGCCAACGTCAACTACGCGCTCACGCCCTACAGTCGCGAAGCAGGCGCGCTCGCCCTGGTGCCGGGCAGCCACAAGCTCGCCCGGCAGCCCCGCCCGGCGGAGGCGGATCTCGGCGAAAACGCCAATCCCGACGCCGTTGCCATGAACATCGACCCCGGCGATGCCGTCATCTGGCACGGCAACAGTTGGCACGGCTCCTTCGTACGTCAGATCCCCGGCGTGCGCATGAACCTGGCCGTGTACTTCAACCGCCAGTACATCCAGACCCAGGAACGCCACGGCGATACCGTCCCCGAGGATGTGCGCGCCCGCCACGCCAACGACACGCGCTTCCTGAACCTGCTCGGCGCCAAGCAGCCGTACGGGTGGCGCAACGAAGGACCGGACTACACCAAGTTCGCGTTCATGCCGCAGGGCCTTTACGACTGATTCGGGCCCGACGCCTTCTCAGGCTGCTTCCTCCCGGCCTCGACCGAACACCTCGAGGTGCTCGCGGTGGGTGGCCCTGTCCAGTTGGTAGAAGTACAGCGCCACGATCGCTGAAGCGTAGACGGCCGTGAGCAGGGGGGCGTACCACCAGCCGAGGTGCTCGATTACGGCAGCGTCGATGGTGTCCATTTCCGCAGCGCCGGGGAAGGCGATCACCGTCAGCACCAAGCCGCCGATCCAGACGCCCATGCCTGAAGCGACCTTACCCACGAAGGAGACCGTCGCCATCACGAGCCCTTCTTCGCGCCGATCTACGGCCATGGCGCGGGCATCGACGACGTCGGCGATCATCGATGTGCTTAAGGCCCCGGTCATGATGGACAGCGTCACCCACATCACCCCGATGGCCACCAGCAGGGGGAAACGTGCGCCATGGTCGGCGCCCGGGAACGCACCGAACAGTTCCAGGAAAACGGGTCCGCAGACCACCGCGATGTTAAGCGCGCTGAGTTGGATCAACCGCCACTTCTTGTCGCTGTCGCGGGTGATCCTGGGGAGCAGCGGCAAGGCGATGGCCGGCGCCACCAGTTGCGCGGCCAGGGTGATTTGGATCTCTTCGCTGTCGAGGCCCCAGAACCAGGGCTGCATGTAAGCCCACAGCGCGCTCGATGTGCCGGTCGCCACCGCCCCCATCACGGTGCTCGCGACCAGCGCGATGAGGTTGCGGTCGCGGAGCGTCACGAGGGTTTCGGAGAGTGCGCGTAGCCCCGACGACGCGCGCCGTGGCGCCACGGCGAGTTTCGCAATGTGCCCATGGGTCGCCACGGCGGCTGCCGCCAGGCAAACGCAAACCGCCACCGCCGCGACCAGGCCCGCGTCCTCGTAGCCCGAGCGCCGCAACACGCCGGCACCGTCCGGGTAGTCCGGCGAATCGGCCAGCCACCAGGCATACATCGCCACCGAGATCAGTGTCCCGAAGAACCAGGCAGCGGCGCCGAAGTAGCTCGACAGCCGCGTGCGGTCATCGTAATCCGGAGCCAACTCGGGCAAGAGCGCGGTGAACGGCACGCTGTGCATGGTCAGGGACAGCCGCAAGCCAATCGTGAACGCCACGAGCCACACGAACGTGCCGGTCTCGGACATCTCCGGGGGAATCCACAGGCAGTAGTAGCAGGCGGAAATCGGCAGGATAGACGCATAGAGGAACGGGTGACGTCGCCCGAGGCGCGTGCGGATCCGGTCCGACCAGCGCCCCACGAGCGGGTCGGAGACCGCATCGACGACAAGCGCCAGTAGCAGGGCGAAGCCGGCCAGCGCGGGGTCGAGGCCGACGACCTGGCTGTAGTAGATCAGTAGGAAGTAGGCGACCCCGTTGCTCACTAGGCCGTTGGCCGTGCCGGACGCCGCGAAGGCCAGCCCGTTGGACGATCGCATCCGCGCCTCCACGCGAGTCGCGCGTTCTCTCACGCGATGTGGCGGACGTCAACCCCAGCGCCCATGCGGCGGGCGCGCCCACGACTGACCCGGCGTGAGCGGACGTCCCCGGTCCTAGGAACCGCTAGTCCGCGCCTGCCAAGGCACCGGCTTGACTCGATGGTCCAGACCGCGCTCGATCTCGCGCCACTTGCGCGCTTCATCCGGTGTCACGAACGTGATCGCTTCGCCCTCACGGCCCATGCGCCCGGTCCGCCCCACCCGATGCGTGAACAGCTCCCGGGAGTCCGGCAGATCGTAGTTCACCACTTGGTCCACACCCTCGACGTCGAGCCCTCGCGCCGCCACGTTGGTGGCCACCAGGATCGGCGCCGTGCCGGAACGGAAGTCCGCAAGAACGCGCTCGCGCGCGTTCTGCGACAGATTCCCCTGCAACGCGCCAGCCAGGTAGCCGAGCTTGTCGAGCTGGCGCGCGAGCTTCTTGACCCCGTGCTTGGTCCGGCCGAAGACGATGATGGCCCCGTCCCGCGCGTCCAGCAGCGACTGCAGCGCCTGCAACTTGTCGGCCTTCTCGATGGCGTAGACAGAGTGTTCGACCGCGGGCGGAGCCTGCACGTCCCCGTCGATTTCGACCTTGTCGGGTGCCCGCAGATGCTTCTTCGCGGTGTGCTCCACCCACTTCGGCATCGTCGCCGAGAAGAGGGCGGTCTGCCGTTCCCCGGGCGTGCGCTCGAGGATGGCTTCTACGTCATGCGCGAACCCCTTGTCGAGCATCTCGTCGGCTTCGTCGAGCACGAGGAACCGAACAGCACCAAGGTCCAGGTTGCCTTGACGCAGGTGGTCGAGCGTACGCCCTGGTGTGCCGACGACCACATGAGCACCCCGCCGCAACGCGGCGTGCTCAGGCCGGATGGACCGGCCGCCGTACAGCGACTGCACGCACAGGCCTTTCGCCGCGGTGAGCTTCTCGGTGACGTCCGCGATCTGGATGGCCAGTTCCCGGGTTGGCACCAGGACGAGAGCCTGGACCTGCCGAACCGCTGGGTCGCACCGTTCTGCGAGCGGTATGGCAAAGGCCAGCGTCTTGCCGGATCCCGTTCGCGCCTGCCCCATCAGATCCCGCCCGGCCAAGAGACGAGGAATACATCGGGCCTGGATGGGCGTCGGCTCGCTGATGCCCATGGCGTCGAGCGCCGCCCTGGTGGGTTCGGCAAGCGCCATGTCTTGGAACGACATAGCCGCCTCCATCGCCGTCGCCGCGTCGGTGGCTTGCTGTTCGTTCGGTCGGGACTCGGTCCGCGGCGCCGGGTGGCGGCGTCGGGCCTTGAGGCACGGCCGGCAATACACCGGTCGTCCCGACGTCGGGCGGAAGGGAACGGTCGTCAACTTGTCGCACGCGGTGCACACGACCTCGTGTCGGCGACCGTGCCGGCTTGGCCGCGCGGTCGCACGGTGCCGGTCAGGCTTCGTTGAGCCTGCGGGAGATTGCGGAGACATACGGAAACGGACTCCTTGTCCAGAGAAAGGTCACACTTGTGATTCGGCGCGGAGTGGCAGGGCAGGGAAGGCCGGACGGCCGTCTTGCGGTGAAACTTGGCGCGGCAATCGAGCGCGTGCGCGGATTATGACAGGTTTCGGGCGTGGAGGGTCAGGCGCGATGGAGGACGCGCCGTAGAGGCATCAGGCCGAGCCGATCTCGCGGAGCAACTCGACGATCCCCTTGTACTGTTCTGCGCTGGGCAACTCCTGGAACTCCTCGAATCCGCCAGACGCGCCCTTACGCGCCACGTCCATTGCGGCGTCGAGGCTGGCACCATGCGCGATCAGCAGCCGGATCAACTCCCGCCGCCCATAGACGACCGCATAGTCGATCGGCGTTGCGTCACGATCCTGGTCCCGAAGGGCTAGACCCGCGCCCGAATCCAAGAGCGCTTTGACCGCCTTCCGCTTGTCCCGATAGATCGCCCAGTGAATCGGGGGCGGCGTCTCCTCGACCGAGTTGACGAGACCGGGTCGTGTAGTTAGCAGTTGCGCGATCCTGTCGGCGTCATCGGCTTCGATCGCACTGTAGAGCTCTTCGGTATCGGTCATGGCGTGGGTCGCCCAATTCGCGCGTCAGCGATCAACCTAGCACGGTTGGCGATAAGGCCGGTGTCAAGCTGCCCCGCGAACTCGCCGCAGTGGCCTGACGGCCCCCGAAGTCCTTTTCTCATGCAGGAACAGGCCACGACGTCGCTCGAGCGCCCGCGAGTTCCATGCCGCCGAACTACCCGCAGCGAACGGCGTCACGGATGCGCGCTCGCTGGCACGACCGCCGTTAAGTTGCCCGCCCAGCCACGTGCTTCCACTTGCCATCTCTCCCGGTCGATCATTTACAGTGCATTTGCGCGATATCTGACTTAATTTTTGTTATATAAAACAATGATAAACGCCACATATACTGTTATTATATACAGCATAAATATTGCAGGTCATAGCGATGTTCCAACCCTCCGACGAAACCGTGCGACAAGCTGGGTTCATTCCCGAAGGTGCTGACTATTTCGCCCTGGAAGACGCCCCGGAGCTCGACTTCATCCCCGACGACCCCGCCGAGTTGCGATGCGCCGTCACGGACATGGCCGCCCACATCAACGTCGCCGACTGGCGGTTCATCAAGCTCGTCGCGGCCATGGACTGCAGGCGCGGCTGGGACGAGCGCGGCTACTGCAACCTCGGCAACTGGCTGGACCATCGCTGCGGGCTCGGGCCCTGCGCCGCGCGTGAACGGATCCGCATCGGCAGGGCGCTCGCACGGCTGCCGCGCGTCGATGCGGCCTTCCGTGACGGAATCCTGAGCTATTCCAAGGTGCGGGCCATCACCCGGGTGGCTACGCCCGAGACGGAAGAGATGCTGCTATCGATTGCGCACCGCAGCAGCGCGGCGCAACTGGAGAGCCTGGTCAGGACGTACCAACGGGTCGAGCGGAGCGGCGGGGAACGCCTCGCCAGCGAGGATCGGCGGGGCTTAAGCTGGCACTACGAGGACGGCATGCTGGTTGTCACGGCAGCGGTGCCGGCCGAGCGCGGCGCGCTCCTGATCAACGCGCTGCAGAAGATCGTCGATGCGCGGGCGGACGAGCGGGAGACGCATTACCAGTCCCTGCTGGCGGGAGTGGGCGGCCCCGACGCCGTAGCGGCGGATTGCGACCGGTCGGATCCCGAAATCGTTGCCGACCCGATGGTGCCGGACACGCCCTTGGACAAGGAAACGAACGGTTCCGGGCAAGTCGCTGTAGCTGCGGGCGGGCAACCGTCGAACGTTGTCTTGGCCGATCCGTTCCCGGGAGGCGACCCCGGGGGTGTTTCCGCAGAAACGGCGGCCGACCAACCCAACGAAGCCAGGGAGTTGCCAGCCTCTTTGGTGTTCGAACTCGCAAGCCACGAACAGCGCTTCGCCGACGCCCTCGTCGACATGGCCGAGCATTATCTGGCGAATGGTCCTAGCCGCCGGGAACGGCGCACCGGTCAGCGCTACGAGGTAGTTCTCACCATCGGTCGCAACGAGCTCGCTACACGGTCGACCGCCGGCGGTGCCCGCTACCGTGTCGACCCCGACTGGGGCATCGACGAGGAGGACGCTCGCAAGGTCGCCTGCGATGCGGACGTTACGGAGTTCATCCAGGATGCGCGGGGCAACCTGCTGAACTACGAACGGCGGCAGCGCATCGTCCCGGGGCGGCTGCTGCGAGCCTTGAAGCTCCGCGACCACAACCGCTGCCGCTTTCCCGGCTGTCCCCATCAGCGCTATGTGGAGGCGCATCATGTGAAGCACTGGATCGACGGCGGGGAGACGCGGCTGGACAACCTGGTGTTGCTGTGCAGCGCGCATCACCGTCTGCTGCACCACGGCGCCTTCCACATCTCTGTGCAAGACGATGAGGTCGTGTTCATCAGTCGGGACGGCGAGGTGATCGAACCGGCGCTCAGACCTCAGTTTCCGGAACTTGCTGGCGTGTTTCCGCCCATGTTTCCGAGGGAACCCAACTGCTCGGACTCAACCCGCCCATGGGGAGGAACTTCGACGCGGCAAGGTGTTCTTTCTGAGCAAGGAACCGCCGCACACGAGATACGTCAGCGGGGAACTCGAGGAAGGAGACATCGGCAACATCCTGTCCCGGGGTACAGGATCCGACGGGACCTGGCTACCTGCTTTGGGAGCCGATAGTTGAGGGCGTTGCGGCGTGAACTGGACCAGCTCGATGTCTCGGAGCGGACGATTTTCCGGGGCCTGGTCGGTTTCTGCCGAATGGAGGGGCGGACGGCGCGTACGTCTCGCCCAGCACGGCCTCGGGCGTATGTTCGACGAGGCAACAGCGCGATGAACAGCGGCCAGTATTCGGAAGCGATAGGTGGCCGGACACCATCAGCCGGGCGGCGAAGGGTTCGGCGTCGTGTAGTAGGTAGGAACGTTCGCGTTGTCTACGGGAAGCCCCGAGGGCGCGGGGTGGGCCTTTCTACCATGCGGGTATCTAGGTCCGATGAACTGCAAGCCAAGGGCTTGGAGCCGGGCGAACACGCTTCGATCGCGCGCTGGCAGCGCAAGCGGGTTGGAGTCCAAGGCACCATGGATGAGGTTGAAGTCGCCAGCGACGAGGATGCGATGGGTCGTCGGATCGAGGTGGCCGATGAACGTGCTCAGGTCCGAGATGGCGCGGTGCGCCATGGCGTCGGAGTAGCCTACTCCCCAGTTGGTGCGCGTTCGCGGGTGCGGACGCTCCCAACGAGCGTAGACCGAGACCGCGATGAAGGGCTTGCCGCCGCCGGGGAGAACATGCGCCGCGGCGATGGTCCCTGGCGCGCTGACGGAGATTTCGTCAGGTGTAGGTGGACGCCCTGAGGGATGCGAGCAAGGCTGAGGACTTCAGCCCGTTCAGATAGTTTGACGACGTCCCGTATTGACGAGAACTATGGGGCATAGATGCTTGCGCCCAACGCACAAGCGGCCTGGCGCAATATCCGGGTTAGCAGTGCTCGCGCTACGAGGTTGGACCGGGGCGAGATCCGGGCCGTGCCGGGAGCCGGTCCACCATCGCGCGAATGTGGTGGACGGTGGTCCCGCAGCAGCCACCGATGATCTGAACGCCACCGTCGACCCAGCCGCGGCAGTAGCCGGCGTACTCATCCGGTGGCACGGTGCGCCGGTTCTGACGGGTCTCGGCATCGAAGCCGGTCGCTTCCGGATAGGCCATGACCGGACCGCTCCAGCGGTCGAAGAGGACCTCGAGCCCGAGGGTCGTGGATGGCATTGAACTGTGCATGATGCCGACGGCCTGGGGGCCGAGTGCGTACAGCGCGTCGATGATCGTCTCCAGCGGCTTGGTGGCGGCTTGCTCGTAGTCTTCCGAAACTCGGCCATCCGCCTCCTCCCATACGATGTTCCAGCCGACCATCTTGTCGTCGGGACGCCGACTGGTGCTGATGCCCGTCCACACCGGCAGACCAGTGGCCACTGCGGCCTCCATCGTCCGGCTCGCATTCTCGATGTCCGTCATCATTTCCATCACGAGGAGGTCGCAGCCCGCTTCGGCGAGGACGTCTGCCATTTCCCTGTAGTTCGCGGCCTGTTTTTGCGGAGAAGGCTCGTATGCGGGATCGGGTCCAACGGTTCCGGGCAGCCACGCGACGTGGTTCGACATCGAGCCCGCGACCGCCACCGGCCGGTCGGGGGCCACTCGATCCAAGGCTTCGCGTGCGAGTTCGACCGCGCGCCGGATGTTGGACACGGTCTGGTCCCCGTAGCCAACGGCCTCCAGCACATGTCGGCAGCTCGCGAACGTGTTTGCGGTGATCACGTCAGCCCCCGCTTCGAGATAGGACTCGTGTACGCGCCGAACCGTGTCGGGATCCGTCAGGTTCGCCAACCCGCACCACGCGGCTTCATCCATCTTCCCGCCGATGCGGTCGATTTCCGAGCCGATCGCGCCATCGAGCACGATGGCGTCGCCGGGGCGAGTTTGTCGTCGAGAATCATTGGTTTTCCTCCTCTGGCGAATCCTGTGTAGCGAGGGCCCCGTCCAAAAAGCGCTCGGCGAGTAGTAACGATACAGCTTGCGCGTCTGGCCGGTTCGCCTCCAGATGATGCCGGGTGCGGACGACAGGGCCATGGTCGGGCAAGCTTCCTCGCCGACGACGATGGCGAGGCGTTCCTCCGAGGCACCTGTCGGCCAAACGGCGTCGCCGGGCGCGTACTGGTTGAGCCGCGCGCCGGTAGCCCCGTACGCCAAGCACGATCCGATGTTAGGAGCTGCAAACCGGCGGCGTTGAATCCACCCCATCAGTCATCTCGCCGCCGGAATAGTCGCGACGTTCCAGCCAGCCGCCCAACTCCTCCATGAGGTCGAAGTCGATCTGGCGTTCGAGGAAGCGTTCGAGATCGTCGGGGACCGCTCCAGCAGTGCCCCGCGTTGCCCGATCGGTAACATATGGCGGAGAGGGAGTCCCTGTATAGCGTGTTGAATGGGGTTCCTAGAAGTGGCGCCAATTGATCTATAACTCATTGATTTAGCATAAAGATAAGCGGACTCTTCGTGTCTTGACGAGCCTCGCGTTTTCGCTTAGTCTGGATCCGGTTGTGGGATCATTCGGGGGCTCAAAACAAGATGGCGGACTCAAGATCCCCCAAACTGAGCTTCGCGTTCGTGAAGAACGTGACGCACGGCGGCGGGAAGGGTTTCGACAAGTACTACGACCAGCATGGGCTCATCCTGCGCGTGCGGCCGTCGGGAAACAAGCACTGGGTCTGGCGCGGAACGGTTCGCGGACGAAGGCGGGACCTCGGCCTCGGGAGCTTTCCGTACATCACCCTGGCCGATGCGAGGGAGATGGCGCTCGAGTACCGCAGACTGGCGAGGGCCGGAAAGGACCCATCGGCGGTGCATGCGCCGGCGGGATCGGACAAGCCCGAGGCGAAGTCGAACGCCCCTACCTTCAGACAGGCGGCGGCCGAGGTGATCGACCTGCACCGTCCGACATGGCGCAACGGGAAGTCCGCCGCGCAGTGGGAAGCCTCCCTGCGCGACTACGCCTATCCGGTGCTGGGCGACATGCGTGTCGACGAGATCGGGAGCGGCGACGTGCTGCGGGCGTTGCGGCCGATCTGGAATACGAAGCGGGAGACGGCGCAGCGGACGCGGCAGCGGATTTCGGCGGTGATGAAGGCGGCGATCGCGGCGGGTCATCGGCTCGACAACCCGGCAGGGGAGGCGCTGGCGGCGGCGCTGCCCAAGGGCGGCCAGAAACAGAGGCACCAACGGGCGCTGCCGCACGGGGAAGTGGCGGCAGCGGTCGACACGGTGCGGCGATCCAACGCGCTTGAAGCGACCAAGTTCGCGTTCGAGTTCCTGGTGTTGACCGCGGCGCGGTCCGGCGAGGTGCGACTGATGACCTGGGACGAGGTCGATCTCGACCGCGAGGTGTGGACCGTGCCGGCGGAGCGCATGAAGGCGGGCCGCGAACACCGGGTCCCGCTCAGCGGTCGGGCGGCGGCCGTCCTCGGCGAGGCGCTCGAAATCCGGGAGAACGCCCTGGTGTTTCCGTCGGCGACCGGTCGGCGCATGAGCGACAACACGCTCTCGAAGCTGCTGCGCGAACTCGGCGTCGACGCCGTGCCGCACGGATTCCGGTCGAGCTTCCGTGACTGGTGCGGCGAGAGCGGGCAGCCGAGGGAACTCGCCGAGGCGGCGCTCGCACACACGATCCGTAACAAGGCCGAGGCCGCGTATGCACGGACGGACCTGCTGGAACGCCGACGGGAAATGATGGAAGCGTGGTCCAGCTATCTGTCTGGCTCGGGATGAGAACAGCGAGCCGCGGACGTCGATCCTCGTGTTCAAGACACGGGTGATCGCTGCCGCGCGCGTCTGTCCTTGTTAGGACGCGCCCCTGCTGCGGATGGGCTTGCGCGGCCGAGGCGCAGCGTCGTTGACCCAACGGACGGCGGCGGGCCACAGTCTCCAGATGCCTAATTGGTGCTCAGGAGAAGCAAGTGTCGGAAGCAATGGCGGCGGAACTCATCATCGAAGCCGAATGGATACTGAGGCGGTACTGGACCAAGGTCCGTTTTCCGTTCCAAACGGAGGCGGGTGCGTGGAGCGACATCGACGTCCTAGCGTACAACCCATGCGAAAAGCACTTGGTGGTTGCGGAGTCAAAGGTGCAGGGGGCCAGGAACAAGGTCTACGCCTACACGCCGGACAGCGGTTATGAGTTCATCGAGAGTCCGTACCTGGGCTTCCTCGACAATCTGACTGTGATCGTGGGCGATGGCGTTTTCGACCGCTTCGCCGAGTGCGTCGACCGCCTCACCGTGCAACTGGTCTCCAACACGGTGATCCTTCCGGGGCGACGGGATGAAGCGGAAGCCGGCGTGGTCCGCTACGTGGAGGAGAACTACGATCTCCCCGGCGGCGTGCGAGTCGAGGCGATGCTCGACTCGACGCTGGACGTCCTGGCCAGGGTCGTCGTGTGCGAGCGCAAACGTCGGCAAGGCCGACGCTATGGACATCCCGTGATCGACATCGCCCGCGAACTCAACCGCTATCTCGACCCGAGCGTTCAAGGCGCGGGGCACGGGACGGGTAGGACGGACCCAGTTAAGTGCGAGGGATTGCGGCGGTTCTGGGAAGCGATCGAAGGGCCTGAAGTCGCTGCGCTACTGGGTGCTGAGGATTGACCGCCCCTGACGACGCCAAGCGAGGGCCACACCGGCTGAGTCTCTCCTCGTCCTGGTGGGATTGCGGAGGGGATGTCTAGGTGATCTCCGGGAAATGGCCCGGTACCTTTTGCGAAGCGATGGCGCGCGGGAGCATCGGGGCGGGGTTGTGGGGGCGGGCCGTCAGTCCGATTCAACCGGCGGAGCTTCGGTGCCCTTGGTGCGAAGGTGGTGTTTGACATGGACGTTCCGCTTGTCGCCGGTTTGGGTGATGTGTTGTGTGGCGTTGAGCTTCACCGAATAGCCGAGGCCGACCAGTTCCGCCTCGTCGAGCAAAACACGGGCGGCCTTGGACAGGGCGAGGGCCCTTTTGGTGTCGACCATCGCGCCGATGCCCCGGGCTCCTACATCGGCCTGGAAGTAGCGCCATTTGTCGAAGGTGTGACGGGCCGCTTTCAGGGTGGCGCGGATGTCGGGGAAATCCGCCTCAAGGCGGTTGGTGCTCTGGTCGGGCAGGTCGCCGTACAGCTTGCAGAGGTCGTGGGTCTTGCGGGCTTGGTGCGTTAGCGTCAGGCGAATCGCCTTCATGGTCAGTTCGCACGCAAAGGCGGAGATCATCGCGGTCGTCATGGTGGAACCGAGACGTTCCATCAGTTTGCGCTGGTGTTCGTTCGGATGGGTGGCCAGTTTCGCGCGCGCGAGGTGGACGGTTGCCGAGCCGTCGTCGTGGATGTCGATGTCCGAGAACTCCGCGACGGAGATCTCTCTTGGCAGGCGTTCGATGCCTGAGATCAGGGCCCGGGCCTGGAGGAAGAGGAACCCGGGTGCCCCGCCAGGGAAGGCGCTGCGGGTCAGCCAGTCTCTCTTGCGGCCCTCGGCGCTGCGGGACGCAACGGCCTTCTCGAAATCCTCGGCCGGTTGGCGGTCGATGTGAGGGACGAGCTTCTGGACGAACGTGGCGTCGGCTGGATAGGTGGCCGGCCGGCCGAACGCCAGGTTGAACATGTTGGAGGCGGTTTGTTCCGACATTCGTCGGAACGCGTCGCGCGCTTCATCGTCTTCGAGTGTGATTCCGCACACGCGGCATCGGATCGCGCGGGGTAGGTACTCGCCGCGGCGCTTGGCCATTAGGCCTCCCCAGCAGCGCGTGCATCGGCCCTTGAGTTGGACGCGCCCCTGGTTGCCGGGCTCGTACTCGTGGTCGCCGAACTTGACGCTCGTGGTCTCCTGCCACTCGTCGTCGAGGTCGGAGTCCCATTCGATCTCGACGGGGCCAATGCTGTTCGGGTGGTCGGTAGGGTGTGGGTCGTCGTCGGAGGTCATGGCTTTCGGGTCGTCGTGGCTCGGTGGCCGGGCAGTCTGGGGAGCTCCAAGGCAAAAGGATGCACCGCGGTTGTGGCATCACACCATGGCCTTGGGCGCGCCGCCGATCAAGGAGTTTGTCGACCCGTGAGACGTGGGGAGGTCTGGACCGCATGTGTGCGGGGGCACTAGATGTTTAACCCGTATTCGGGACGATGGTGGGCGGCGATATTGAGAATCGGGCCAGCCAGGGTGACGGAGGTCCGTGCGACGGGTTCGGGTTTAAGGCGATTGAGCGCCGAACCAGGGAGCGGATGGGGGACGATCGGGCCCTCCCCGAATGGGGAGGGCCGTCACGCGTTTACAAGAGCGTGGCGATGACCGCGAAGGCGGCTGCCGCGGCGATCACGATCACGGCGATCAGCTTGGTGGTGTACCACCAGTCCCGATCGATCTTGATGCCGCTGCTCAGGACATCATGTCGTTGCGGCATGATTACCTCCTATAGCCAGCCTAGGCTCTCGGCGAACTTGTACCCGGCGATTATCGCCGCGAACACTGCCAGTGCCAACCGCGCGAACTCAGCGTTCGCGCTTTGTCGGCTCCGGCGTATGTCCGCCTTGGCCTTGTCCGCGTCGGCGGCGAGCTTCAGCGCTTCCAGCCGCAGCTTTGCGGCTTCTGCGCCGAGCTTTTCGCTTTCCGCGTTGAGTCGCCTCAACTCGGCCGCAGCCCGCTCCTCCTCCGGTTCCATAGGCGTCTCCTTTGGGATCCCGCCGGGAACCGAAAGACCCGACGGGGTTCGATTCCCCGTCGGGAGTGATGGGCCTGAGCGGGGCCCGGATTTCGTGCGCCACGAAGTGGCGCTGCTCCACGCGCCCTGGTGACAGGGCGCACGCCCACGCCGCTCTCGCGGAGCGGCCACACCGGGAACCCGGCAAAGTAGGCTGCTGCAGCGTAAGGGCCGGCCGCGCACCCGGGCAAGAAAAAAGTCCTTAGCGGAGCGCTAAACGGCTACGGGGCAATAGGCTGGATCGGCTCGGATCGCACGTGCAGGCCCGAGATTTCCCATTGACCGGGGCGCGTTGGCCATGGCGTCATTTGGCGGTGCCGCCGGCGTAGCCTGGCGAACCGGAGACCTGCCGAAAAAGCAAGGAAAAGGAGAGGACGATGCGCGCCACCGAACCAAGGATGCCGACCACCCTGCCGAGCCCCGTTGACCGGGGCGCGTTCGTTTTCGTTGCGCTGGACGCGGCGGGCCGCGCCTGGCGCTGGGTGGACAGCGAGCTGGTGTGGACGCGCGTCGAGGAGGAGACGCAGGCCGACGGCGCGGCGACGGAACCAGGCGACGTGCACTGAGCGCGACGCTTGGGGTGGCGCTGGCAGCGGCGGCGGGCGCCAACACCTGCGGCGGCGTGGAGGTCGCGCCCGAGCAACGCCACATCGGGGTCGGCAACTGTGGGCCTGTGGCGGTGAGGGGTGGGACCGTCGACGACGGTGGGCGTAAGCGGCCGTGACAATGGTGGGCGACATACCTCTGCCGGGCTATCGTCGGTTACGGGAGGGCGGCCCATATGTCTCTGCGACTGCACGTGGAGGCAAGTCAGGTACGATGTTGCGCGATGATTGACCGGGACTCAGCCCCGCTCCAGCACTGGGGACATCAGCTTGCGATTAAAGTCGGCCCGCATTAGGAACTTCAAGAGGTTCGTCGATCTGACGATCAACGATCTGCCCACGGATGCCAAGGTAGTTGTCCTACTAGGTCCTAACGGCTGTGGCAAGTCGTCGCTATTCGACGCGTTCCAAAGGAACCTCAAGGTAGATGAGTTCTTTGGAATGAGTGAGGAATTCATCACGTACTACCGCCGTAGGACAGCGGAGGACGTCGTGCAGGAGGACCAGGTAAGCCTAGAGTTTCACGGTGAGACTCCCACATCAACCGATGACCTAAAGAGGAGTCTCTACGTTCGTTCTGCCTACCGGCACGATCCATCGTTTCAGAACACGACGATTGAACAGCAACCGGATGTCCTCGACAGGCATGCGGTACGCCGGCTGATCGACACCGATCAAACCGTTCGGAGCAACTACCAGAGGATAGTCTGGCAGCTTCTAGGCAAGGTCACGACGCCCGGACTGACGACTGATCAGATCATCGAGGACACAATCGGTGACCTCCAGCGCTCGATGGAGATTGTGTTTGGGGATGTTCGACTTGACGCGCTTGTGGCGGCCCAAGACACGGGCACGTTCACGTTCACGAAGCAAGAATCTCGCAACTTCCTGTACGAAAACCTCTCGGCTGGAGAAAAGGCTGCTTTCGACCTGCTGCTGGACGTCGTCATAAACAAGGCTTCGTTCCACGACTCTCTTTATTGTGTGGATGAGCCGGAAGCACACCTCAGCACCAAGGTACAAGGCAAGCTCCTGAGAGAGTTGTGCCGCCTGATTCCCGAGAACTCGCAACTTTGGCTCGCAACTCACTCCATCGGGATGGTGAGAGCGGCACAAGAGATGCTCGCGGAGGATCCTGGCCAGGTTGTCTTTCTGGACATGGGCTTTCGGGGAGACGGCGAGATCCGGGATTACGATCGCCCACAGGCAGTCGGACCAGCGGAACCGGATCACGAGTTCTGGTTACGGCACTACTCCGTGGCCCTTGACGACATGGCGGAACTGCTGGCGCCGGACCGGATTGTGCTTTGCGAGGGATCTGCGGCTGACGATGATCCAGGACTTGACGAGGCTTGCTACAACAGAATCTTCGCGAGGGAATTCCCCCGAACCCGCTTTGTCTCGGTGGGCTCTGCGAGCGTGGTGGAGAGACGGATGGGCGACCTTCTTCCTCTTCTGGAACGAGTTATTGGCGGCACGTCCATTCTTCGGTTTCGGGATAGAGACGACTTGACCGAAGAAGAGGTCGAGGACAAACGTGCCGAAGGTGTAAGGGTCATGTCGGCATACAGGAACATCGAGTCCATGCTGCTTTCTGACGGCGTGTTGTCCAGGCTCTGCGACTCTCTTGGCAAAACCGACCGTTTCGACACCATCCGAGCCGCTCGAGACAATGCCCTCGGACAGGCAAGTGGGCGGCATGCAGGCGACGATCTCAAGCCGGCCGCCCAAGCCGTGCATCAAGCCGCCAGAAATCAGCTGAACCTGCCGCGGGCGGGTGAAACTAAGCACTCCTTCATGCGGGACGTGCTAGCCCCCTTGATTGTGGCCGATACGCCGGAGTACGAAGCACTGAGACGAGACATATTCGCGACCGAGGGCGTCGTGCTTCGGACGCGATGAGGAATCGCGCATGCTTCGGGTCCGGTGGGATCCGGCGTTGCGCGAGGCGCGCGAGATTGCATAGCGAAGCTTGCTCTGCCGCCGGCTGAAGACACGGGCGGCGTTCACTGGCAGCGGGTTGGGGCTGACGCCTTGCCGGAAATCTGACAACTGGCCAATGTCCCGTGTGAAAGCTAGAGCTAAGCGAACTAGATGCCACTGCGATTCAGCTGTAGGTCGTACACTTTGAGGTAGCTTGCGAATGGATGGTCACCAGGCTGCAAGTCAGCGAGCCGCTGCGCGTTCCACCCACACTCGATGAGTTCCGCCACGCCGTAGACGAACTCTAGGGTGTCTGTAAGGAATGCCTGTACATGCACCCGGTTGTAGTCCAGCTTCGCCGGGGTGCCGTGAACGTAATGGTTCCGGCAGTCCACCGCATGGTCGACGACCTCCTCCAGCCTGGCGAGGCGGTTAGCCCCGATAGCGTGACGGACCGACTCGGCCTTGTGCCTAATCTTCCTTTTGAGATCCTTCATTTTGGAGTGCGGCCAGTCGCTCTTGGGCAGCAAGTCGAACATGTTCGCAGCGGCGATGGTCCTGTTGATGGAGAAGTGGCGGCCCTCGAAGAAGCAGTCGAAGAACCGCCAGTTGGCATCTCGCCGCTCCTGGTTCGCGTTCCTGGTGAACCAGCTGGTCAGGACGGTCCGCAGCTCGTCTTTCCTAGGTTGGCCGTTGCAGTCCAGTAAGCGGTGGCCCAACCGCTCCTTCGAGCCTGGGCGTTCTCCAGGACAGTGGAGATCCAACTGGAAGACTGGATACTGCCTGGTGTCGCGCCCCGTGCGGCGGGACGTTGCGATCTTGGCTCCCTTGACGACCGGGAGATAGCCCATTGCCAACCCGAAGAAGTGGCGCAGGGCGTTCATCCGGTCGCTGGTTTCATGCACCGTCAGCGGCGTGTCGAAGTCGATCGCCACCGAGGACATGTCCGTGAAGGACACGCCCCCTCCTACCTGGACGTTCAGGCCGCGGTTTATCGAGACCGTGCCGATCTCGGTCGGCGTCTCCGGCAGCACTGTCGTCTCGCCACCAAAGTACGCGAGCATCGCCCCGTCGCCAACGTCGGGCATGTAATCCGGCTTGTGTTGCCGTAGGGACTCGATCAGTGCCGGGTCAGGGTCGGGGATGTAGCTGTAAGGGCCATTCACACCCGTGCGCGAGAGCCACTCCAATTCCTCGAAGGAGAACTCCACGGCGATCACGGCCTCATCGTCCGCGTCTAGGTGCTCACCATGCCCGACCGTGACAAGGCCAAATCTCACACTGCCACGGAAACCACTATGCTCTTTGCCAGAGGTCGAGGTTGGATGTGACTCTAGGCAGTCGAGTACGGAGACCGCTTTGGCATCGGCGGTGGTGCCATGCAAGGTTCCCCCGAATACATGGAAGAATTCATCGTTCCAAAGCTCCAAAGTGCTCCGCCGTGCCTTGAGGGTCAGGATGCCGGGGACCTTTTTCCCGCTCAGGTCGAAGGTGGCACGGTGGACTTGCTTCTTCATTGGTCGCCAACGCAGTTTCGCGAGTTGGCGAATGCTACCGGGGAAGCGCGCGACGGGCGACATCCGGGGTGTCTGAGCCCAACAGTGGCGCCAACACGGTGATGCCGCATGAAGTCGCCCTTGTTTGCGCTGTGCCGCCGAAAGGCGGCTCACCCGTCCCTGCGGAGAGGCCACTCCGGGGAACCCGGCGAAGTAGGCGGACGCAGCGTAATGGCCGTCCGCGCCGTCGGGCAAGGGATGTCCTTGGGCTGGCGGGCGCGACCTCCTGCGGCGTGGAGGTCGCGCCCGTGCGGGGTGGCACCGCCGAAGTCGACGTGGCAGGGTGGTTTCGGATCCGCGAAGGGCGGCGACGATGGTGTTGGTGAAGTGGTTTTCCTACGTGCTGGCGGGGGCGTGCGTCGTCGCGCTGGTCTGGGGCGGGGCGGTGTTCTTCGTGCAGGTCGTCAAGTCCGTGCATTACGGGCCGATGAAGACGGCGGAGCTGCTGTCGGAGTGCGGCTTCGACCGGGACGCCCGGCGGATCGCACGGGCGCCGTCGACGGCGTGCGGCGAGTACATCCGCGAGCGGGCCGGACTCGGCAATCTGCGCAGCGGCATCGCGGCGCCGCGGACGCGGGGAGCCTCCGGGCTGATCTGTGCCGGAGCGTTGCGGAACGTGACGGAGCGGGAGCTGGCGGAACTGTTCGCCGGTTGGGCGCGGCCGTACGCGCGGCCGGGTACGGCCGAATCCGTCCTGGCGGACGTCGTGATCGAACAGGGGCTTCTCAGGGACTACCCGTGCCCGCCGCGGTCGCCGTGACGTGTGGACGGCGGGAGGAGTGTCTCGCCGAGGGAGGCGACCTTGAGCCTGATCGCACACGCCGGGCGGACGCGCCGTGACGGGTGTCCGGCCGGGCGGGTCAGCGTAAGTAGGTCTCCGTAATCTCAGGGCGAAAATGGCCCAGTTCCTGGCTGACGGTCTCCAGCGCGACGGCGCGCAGCAGCGTGCGCTGCAGCTCGCGCATGCGCTCCTGGGCATAGCTGTGGCGGAGCCCGTGGCCGCCGCGGGTCCAGCCGAGCGCCCGCTTCGAGGCGCCCGAGAAGCTGGCGCTCCAGTTCACGCCGCCGGGCAGATCGTAGCGGGAGGCGTAGTGGATGCCGCGGTCGGTGATCCGCGCGGGCGCGTCCCGCCGAAGCGCCTCGAGGCGCTCGGCCAGGTCCTCGGGCAGCCGGACGAGGCGGACCAGGCCGCCCTTGCCGACGACGGTGTAGTCCCGGCCGGGGCGACCGCGGAACTTGCTGTCGAGAGCCGGACGGCGGTCGGGCGGCCGGTCGTCGGGCCGGGCCAGCGTCAGCAGCTCGTGCGCGCGCAGGCCGGCCGCGTAGGCGATGAGCGTGGCGAGGCCGTTGCGCGCTTTCTGGGCGGCGGCGACGAGGCGGACCTGGACGGGCGTGTAGGCCCGCCCGCCGCTGCGCGGGGGCTTGTTGGACCGCACCCGCGGCAGGCGCTCCCCCGGAGCCAGGCGGCCGGTGATGTGGACATGCAGGATCTGCAGGGTTCGGCGGTAGGAGTCGAGCATCTTCTGGCCGAGGTCGTCGACGCGGCTTTCCAGGTAGGCCGTGCTGGACTCGGGGTCGAGGTCGCGCAGTTCGATGCCGAGCTCGGCGATGTGCCGTGCGATCTGGAGCAGGTTGCAGCTGTGGCTGTCTACGGTGCGCAGCGAGGGCGGCCGGTTGGGGTTGCGGCGCAGGGCGCGGACGCGGAGCAGCTCGGCGATGACGGAATCCGTCTGGCGTTCGGCGGGCCGGGTTTGGCGACGCAGTCTCACCGGTTGGTCGCGTCGGGGTCGGCGTTGCGCCGCAGCCAGCGGCCGACGGTGGTGTGGTGGACGTCGACGCGGCGGGCGTGCAGCCAGCGCTGCAGTTCCGCCGTGGTGCAGCCCTCGTCGCGGAGCGCGAGCAGCTCGCTCGTGTAGCGGTCGAGGCGCGACGGGAAGTGGCGCCGGCGCCGGCGGATCCTTGTCTCGGTGCGCAGGCGGGACGCCTCGTCGGCGGGGTCGAAACGGGGTCGGGATTGGGTCGTGCCGGTCGACTTCATGGCCCGATCCTCGCGCGGGCGGCGACGCAGCGCAATGATAAAGTTCTTATCTTCCTGCTAAAGAGAGTGGTGTTCGGCGCGCAGGCGGAGACCGCGGCGGGGCCGTGGCGGGGGGCAAGCGGTCGACGATGTTGTAAGTATCTCTCGCATCCGCCCGATGCTTGCGATCGGTCGGCGCTGAGCGGAGTCGCGGCCTTGGCCGGTCGTCCTCTTCGCACCCTGTTTCGTCCTCGCGGACGGCGTCGGCACTGGTCTCACGCTTCGTGTCCTTGCGGGCACTTTCCCCTTTGGGCAGTGGGACGTCTGGTTCGCCGCGGTTGCGGCGGCACCCGTTTGTTTCAGCCGGAGTGTGCGCTGCGATCGACGGCCGCCAGGGGCCAGCGTGGCGCGGGTTTCCCGCGCTGCGCTTCGATCGGAGGCCCTTGCGGGCCGGGCTTTCCCGTTTTGGACAGCCGGGCGCTGCGTCACGCCGCTTGCGCGGCCCTCCCCTGTTGGCTGGCGGGGCGCCGTCCGGGTCCCAGATCCCGGCGTCTGACGCGGCTCGCAGGCGAGCGGCGGTTTGGAACGGCGGGGATGATAGGGGCGGCCGACGCGGGCGGCAAGCGGTGTTTGTTTAGCAGTGTGCGAGGGAGCGTGGAGAGCACGCCCGCAAATCCGTGCGCGGTTAGCAGGGATGGCGAGCCCCCACGCTGGGTGCAGGCGTCCGCCAGGACCCTTACCCAGCGTGGGGGCGAGCCGACGGGGTTCGAGGCTGCTGTGCCGGCGAGGCGAGGTCTGCCGGCGCGGGACGGGAAGTCACACGGCGCGCGCGGTGCGGCGTTGGCGAGACGGGGCGACGGGTGGCGCTGGACGCCGAAGCGGCGGAGGGCTTCGGAGTGCGGCGATGCGCGGTGCAGCCGGGAAGGCGCGCAGGGATGCGCGGCCTCGTCGCGGAGGCGGGTTTCGGGTCTAGTGGACGACGGCGGGCGCGGCGACGGGGTCGCGGACGTTGCCGTGGATCTCGATGTCCGCGACGACGAGACCGAGCGTCCGGAGCGCACGCGGCATGTTCGGCGCGTCGGCCGCGCAGAGGGTGTGGAGGGCGAGCAGGAGGACGTCCTCGGGGACGAGGCGCAGGGCCTCGCAGGCGCGGGCGAAGGCTGCGATCTCGGTGGCGGTCGCATCCGCGTCGTAGGGCCGGAGGTCGCGCGGCGGAAACGGCAGGGGGGCGCGGGGCCGGTCGCGGACGTACCGCTCGCAGGCGGCGGTTGCAGCCGCCATCTGCTCGGCGGTCCAGTGATTGACGGAGCGACTGTCGGGGAGGCCCTCGGCACCCTCGGCGAAGGCGTACAGCAGGATGCGCGTCTCGATGTCGGGGTAGCCGAACCAGCCGTAGCGGAACGAGAGGTCCTCGACGAGCGCGATCCAGTCGTCGGTGCGCTCCCAGGCGGGGTCGTCGGGATCGAGGTACCCGAAGGCGGGGTTGGGATTGGGGTGCCGGCGGAAGTGCGGGACGGCGGCGTCCGAGGCGGGCGGCGGGCGATCGGGGACGTAGCTCCACGGCGGCGGCGGATCCGGAATCTCGCCGTCCGCCGCGGGGTCGCGTATGGGGAGGGTGCGCGGATCGGGCACGTTGCCGTGGTGCTCGATTTCCGCGATGAGGTGGGCGACGGTGTCGAGGACGTAGCCGACGGCGTCGTCGATGCAGCCGAGGGGGACGGCCTGCAGGGCGGCGGCGGCGAGCAGGTCGTGGACGGCGATGCCGACCAGGTGCTCGGGAGTCAGCCCGAGCGTGCGGGCGTCATGGAGGCAGGCGCGGGCGACTTCGGCGTCGATGCGGCGGTTGAAGTGCCGCCGTTCGCGTGGCGGCGGACGCGGCAGTTCGCGGGGGTGGACGCGGACGTGGTGCTCGCAGCACGCGATGGCCGCCTCGACGGATTCGGCGGTCCAGAAGTGGAAGAACGCGAGGCTGGGCGGGGTGTCGCTCGCGCCGCGCCGCCGGGCGTCGTTGACGATGCGGTCGGCGGCGAACGGGTAGGCGTCGACGCCGTAGCGGCTGTCGAGTGCGGCGCGCAGGTCGATCCAGCGGTCGAGGAGGACGAGGCTCGGGGCGTCGTGGTCGTCCGAGCCGGTCATGGGAGGGGCCGGCCGGCGTCCCGGGCGGGGGGCATCGGGAAGAGGCGCGCCGGAGGGGGCGGATGTTCGGGCATGAACGGTTCGGTCCTGTCGGCCGCAGGCGGCCTGTGTCGTGCCTGGCGTTCCGCCGCCGAGGCGGGAGCCGGGTCCGGTCGGGGCGGCGTCGCGACAACGGCAGCGGAACGCAGGGGAGCCTAGCGCGGGGCGACGGAGGGCGCGAGAGGAAAACTCTTATCGGCATGCTAAACGGGGGCGGCGGGAGGCGGCGCGGCGTGGCTTCTCAGGGTGCCGGACCGCTGAACGGCGGGATTCCGGACGGCCCGCCGTGGGCTGGCGTGATGTCGCAGGATGCTAAGGAAACAGTTTTGACACGGCCGGGCGCCGGGCGATAGGTTCCGAGGCGATCTGGAAGGAAGGCGCACCCCCGCGTTCCGGTCCCGCGGCCCGCGACAGGCGGACCGCGGCAATCGAAAATCTCGTGTTGCGACGCGGGGGCATGGGACACGCACTTGCCCGCAAGGGAGGAGCAGCCATGCCCCCGATCGACATCTACCGCCTGCCGGCGGTGCTCGAAGTCACCGGCCTGTCCAAGGCCACCGTCTACCGCCTGCTGTCGCGCGGGGAGTTTCCGCCGCGGGTGCAGCTGTCGCCGCGCTGCGTGGGCTGGCGCGTCGCCGACATCGACGCCTGGCTCGAGGCGCGCATCGCCGCGTCCGGGCTGGGGCCGGTGGGCGCCGGGCGCGCGGCGGGATAGGCGGCGCTACAGGGCGGTGCCGCGGAACACCACGACGCCGCAGATCGCGGCGTCGGGGTCGGCCTCGACGATGCGGCCCGGCCAGTCCGGGTTGACGGCCTGGAGGTAGCGCCGGCCGTCCTCCTCGATGAGCTGCTTGAAGGTGGCGGCGGCGCTGCCGTCGCCGCGGCGCACGACCACGTAGCTGCGGTTGCGCGGCTCGGCGGCGGGATCGACGAAGATCAGGTCGCCGTCCTCGAAGCGCGGCGCCATGCTCTCGCCGATCACGTGCAGCGCGAAGGTGTCGGGACCGCTCTTCACCGGGCAGTGCAGGTACGCCTCGGCGTCCGGGAACTCCGGCGCTTCGGTCCACGCGCCCGCCTGCACCCACGAGATCAGCGGGCAGCCGCCGCCGTCCGACCAGGGCGCGTCGTCCGCGGCGGCGCCGTCGCGGTGCGGCTCGTCCATCCAGCCGCGCGGCCTGCCGGCGGCGCGTTCGAGCCGCGCGGCGAGCGCGTCCCCCATGCGCCGGTGGCCGGAGCGGAGCTGGCTGAAGTAGGCGGCGCTGGACCCGGCGTGCCGCGCGAGCGCCCCGGCGGAGCCGGCCTCGTCGACGAGGCGGCGCAGGTTGTCGAGGCGGACGGTGTGGATGTGGCGGCGCATCGGCTCGGTCGTGTTCGGCGCGGTTCGTATCATTTAGCTAAATGATAAGTAAAAAGTCAAGCGCGGCGATTGCAAGATAGGTAGCACGTTGCTACGTTCATTAAGCATGAAGCTCAAGGTCTTCAACAAGCGCGCCACCAAGCGCGAACGCGCCTGGGTGGCGGAGGCGTGCGGGACGACCGAGGCGTACCTCTACCAGCTGGGCGGCGGACACCGCAAGGCGAGCCCGGCGCTGGCGATCCGGGTGGAGGCCGCGACGCGGATGGTCGCCCGCGGCACCGGCGGGCGGCTGAGCGCCGTGCCGCGCGAGTCGCTGGTGAAGGAGCCGCAGATCTTCGATCCCCAGGCGCCGGTCGCGCTGGAGCTGGCCCTTTGACGGCGGACGCGGGCCGGGTGGTTGCGCGGGCGCTGCTCGCGGCGGGCCTTGCGTCGACGGCACCGTCCGCGACCGGCGCCGAGACCGTCGACCTCGAGGTCGTCCAAACCGAGGTCCGGGACAGCGAACGCCGCGCGGCGGTGTGGGACCTGTCGGCAGAGGACTGGGCGCGCTACGAGGAACTCATGCGGGGCCGCCGCGGCGTCTGGACGCCGGACGCCGACCCCGTTCTCGTTCTGGGCGCGCACGCCCGCACAGACGCGGAGCGCCGCCGCTACGCGGAGGCGTTCGTCATGGCGGAGCACGCCCGGGTGGAGGGCGAGCTGGCCTTCGAGCGCGCCGTGCAGGCGGCCTGGGCCCGACTCTTTCCCCGCCAGCCGCGCCTCGCGGCCCCTGCCCCCGCCCCGACCGCGGAGCGCTACGCGGTCGTGGTCGACCGGGACTGCGCGGACTGCGCCCGGACGCTGCGCGACTACCTGCGCGGCGCCGCGCCGGTGGACGTCTACGTGCGCGGCGCGGCGGACGACGAGGATCTGCGCGCCTGGGCGTCGGCGCACGGCGTCGACGCCGCCGAGGTGCGGCGCGGGCGGATCACGGTGAACCACGGCGACGGCGGCGTCCCGGACGACGGGCCGGCCGTTTGGGCGCGGCGCGCCGGACGCTGGTCGGCGGTGGAATGAACCGGGGCGGAGGTCGCATCGCCGTGTTGTCGGGGCCCCTCTCCTTCCCGTTCGCGGCGGAGCCGCCGGAATGATCGGCGGCCATCCCGTCGAGGCGCTGCTGCGCCCGCCCGCCGAACTGACCGCGGGGGCGGTCTCGGTGCTGTGCGGCGCGGCCGCCGCGCTCGGCCCCGAGTACGTCATGATGACCCCGGACGTCGGGTACGGCACGGCCGCCGCGCTGGGCGCGGTCGGCTGCTGGTGGTTCGCGCGGGGCCTGCGCATCGTGCGCTACCAGCGCAACCTGCGCCGCCGCCGCCGGTTCTCCATGCGCGCCGAGCGCATCCCGGTGAGCGCCGACCGCCTCTACCTGGGCCGCGGCTTCCGCTGGGGCGAGCGCCACACGCAGCGCCTGCACGACTGCCGCAAGACCCGGTTCCGCAGGTTCGTCGAGCCGGGTCGGCTCGCGCGCTGGGCGCACGGCTGCGCGGCGGACCGCGGCCGCGGCGGCCTCGCACCGGTCGGCCGGCTGCTCGCCGCCGACCTGCCGGGCAACCCGTTCCGCGCCCCGCCGCCGGTTGGCGGCCTGTCCTGGCTGCACGGCGTCGAGACGCGCGAGGAGAACGTCGAACTGCCCCTCGCCGACCGCTCCGGGCACACGCTGGTGCTCGGCACCACGCAGGTCGGCAAGACCCGCATGCTGGAGGTGGCGGCGACCCAGGACATCCGCCGCGGCGAGGCCGTGGTGGTGTTCGACCCGAAGGGCGACGCGGACCTCCTGCGCGCCGTGCGCGACGCCTGCGCGGCGGCGGACCGGGCGGGCGACTTCGTGCTGTTCCACCTCGGCTACCCGGAGATCTCGAGCCGCTACAACGGCGTCGGCCAGTTCCACCGCGTCACCGAGGTCGCGACGCGCGTCTCCGGGCAGGTCTCCGGCGAGGGGCAGTCGGCGGTATTCCGCGAGTTCGTGTGGCGCTTCGTCAACGTCGTCGCGCGCGCGGTCACCGCGCTCGGCCAGCGCCCCGACTACCGCACGATCCTGAGGCACGTCACCAATATCGACGAGCTGTGCCTGTCCTACGCCGAGTCCTACTTCGCGGACCGGCCGGACGTGCTGGGCGCGGTGGCGGCGATCGAGCGGCGCCGGGACCGGCCGCCGCGGCACATGGCGGGCCGCTCGCCGCGGCTGGTGGCGTTCGAGCAGGCGATGCTGGAGAAGGGCCTCGGCGACGAGGTCCTGGACGGTCTGCGCTCGGCGATGCGCTACGAGAAGACCTACTTCGACAAGCTCGTCGCGAGCCTTCTTCCTCTATTGGAGAAGCTCACCACGGGCAAGGCGGGGGAGCTCCTGAGCCCCGACTACCTGGACATGGACGACGCGCGGCCGGTGTGGGACTGGCGCCGCGTGGTGAACCAGAAGCTGGTCGTCTACGTCGGCCTGGACGCCCTCTCCGACGCCCCGGTGGCCGCCGCGGTCGGCAACTCGATGTTCGCGGACCTCGTCAGCTACGCCGGCGAGCGCTACAAGCACGGCGACGCGCACGGCCTGTTCGACGGCCTCGAGGCGCCGCGGCACCCGATCGTCGTGCACATGGACGAGTTCAACGAACTGATGGGCGACGAGTTCATCCCGCTCCTGAACAAGGGCGGCGCCGCCGGGGTGCAGGTGACGGCGTACACGCAGACCTTCTCCGACATCCAGGCGAAGACCGGGGACGCGTCCAAGGCGCGGCAGGTGTCGGGCAACTTCAACTCGCTGGTGATGTTCCGCGTCAAGGACGTGGACACGGCGGCGCTGCTGACCGACCAGCTGCCGAGCGTGAACGTGGTCGAGCTGACCCAGATCGCAGGCTACACGGATTCTTCCGATCCCTCGACGGACGTCGACTTCAGCTCCCGCCACGAGGACCGGATCACGAGTTCGAAGGCGACCATGCTGGAGCCGCACGACGTGACCCGGCTGCCCAAGGGCGAGGCGTTCGCCCTGCTCGAGGGCGGCGTGCTGTGGAAGGTGCGCCTGCCGCTGCCGGCGGGCGGCCGGCGGGACCCGTCCGCGGCGTTCGCGGAGCTGACCGACGACATGGAGCGGCGCTACCGCCCGGGCACGTCCTGGTGGGCCGCGGCGGACCCCGCGGAGGCGGCCGGTGGCTGAGGCGGCGCGCGTGCGGGAGCCGGTCCGGACCGAACGGCGGCGCAGCCGCGTGCGTTCCGCGGCCGGGTGCCTGGCGCTGTCGGCGGTGGTCTCGGTGGCGGTCGAGTGGATCGGCATGACCTGGTGGTGGCCGCTCGAGGGCGCGGAGCACGCCGCCAACGTGCTGCGCCGCGAGGCCGGCTACCTGAACGACGACTTCAGGCCGTTCGCGGCGGGCATCCTGCGCGGCGCCGAGCGGGGCTACTTCTACGCGTTCGAGTGGACGGGCCTGGCCGCGACCCTGCGCTGGCTGGGCGGCGCGGCGCGCGTCGACGAGTACGTGAAGGCGGCACTGTGGACCATTCAGGTGCTCGTCGTGCGCGTCGTGCTGCTCGCGTTCTCGATCCCGGCGTTCGCGCTGTTCGGCCTGGCGGGACTGGCCGGCGGGTTGACGCTGCGCGACATCCGCCGCTGGTCGGCGGGGCGCGAGTTCGGCGGCGTCTACCACGCCGCCAAGCGCGGCGCGCCGAAGGTGCTGGCCGCCGCGGCGTTCGTGTATCTGGCGATCCCGTTCGCGGCGCACCCGACGGCCGTGATCGTCCCGGGCGCGGCGCTGTTCGGCGCATCCGTGCTGATCGTCGCCGCGTCGTTCAAGAAGTACCTGTAGGGGGAACGGAATGGATCCCGACCAGCAGTCCGCGTTTCGCGGCGCGAACCCCGGCTCGCCGGTGACGGAGACCGAGCTGCTCGCGCTCTGCGCGGGGCTCGTCTGCGCGCTGGCGATCGTCTGGTGCGCCTGGGTGGTGTTCCACGCCTACAAGAACTGGAGCGCGGGCGGCTCGATGCCCGGCGAGGCCGGGGGCCAGGCGCTCCGCGCGGTGTTCCTGACGGTCGTCCTGCTGGCGGTCGTTACCTGGTGAAGACAACGGAGAAGGAGTTGAAAGGAGTGATTGGAGTGAAAGGAATGAAGGGACCGGAACGAAGGTGGCGGGTGCTGCGAGGGCTGGGCGCGATTGCCGGCACGGCGGTGGCCGCGACGTCGGCGAGGGCCGGTCTGCCGGACGTGGCGGACCCCTCGAGCGGGGCGGTCGACGAGGGCGACTTTATCGGCATGCTGCAGGCGTACGGGCTCGACATCGTCGTGCTCGGGGGCCTCGGGCTGTCGGCGATCGCGCTCCTGGTGGTGGCGAAGAACGTCATCAGCAAGTACAGCCAGGTGTCCGACGGCCGGGCGACTTGGGGCGAGGTGGGCATGCACGGGGCGGTCGGCGTCGTGCTGCTGGTGATCGTGATCTTCCTCGCCACGCAGTCGGCGACGGTGCTGACGTGACGGACGAGGAGATCGCCTTCCTGCCGGACCGGCTGAACCGGGCGCCCGCGGTGTTCCTGGGCCTCTCGGACGGCGAACTGCGCATGGCGGGGCTCGTCAACCTGGCGCTGTGGGTGCCGGCGTGCGCGGCGCTGGCGGCGCTCGCCGGCCAGGCGGTGCTCGGCATCGGCGCCGGCGCGCTCGCCGCGGGCGGCGGCATCTGGATCACCGCCCGCATGCTGCGCCGCCTGAAGCGCGGCCGGCCCGAGGGCTACCACGCCGACGCGGTGGCCGCCTGGCTCGAGGATCGGAACCTCAAGCCGA
Organism: Gammaproteobacteria bacterium; assembly: GCA_026706385.1. GTDB lineage: Bacteria > Pseudomonadota > Gammaproteobacteria > Pseudomonadales > Azotimanducaceae > VXYL01. Next base: position 27,305 of record JAPOYV010000057.1, on the reverse strand, counting down.
AGACCATGCTGCGCGAGAACGCGGTGTGGGACATCCGCGCCCGTCGGGCGCGGGGACGCGCCCGATGAGCCGCTACCGCAACATGCTCGCCGGCCAGCGGGAGGCGATCCGCGCGCTGTGGGGCGCCGTCGGCGTCGCGCTCGTGTTCGCCGTGATCCTCGGCGTCGGCTGGATGACGGCGCCGAGTTCGCTGCGGATCCACATCCCGCCCGACCTGACGGCGGGCGCGACGGTGCGCCCCGACGCGCCGGCGCCGCCCCACATATACACGTTCGCGCTCTACATCTGGCAGCAGCTCTACCGCTGGCCGAGCGACGGGGCGCGCGAGTATCGGGCGAAGCTCGACGGCCTGGTGCACTTCCTGACCCCCGCGTGCCGCCAGGACCGCCTCGACGACTTCGCCGAGCGCAACGCCCGGCGCGAACTGGCCGGACGCCAGCGCGCCGTGTGGGAGCTGCCCGGCCGCGGCTATGCCGCGCGGCGCGTCTACGACGAGGGCGGCGGCAGCTGGGTCGTCTCGCTCGACCTGATGGTCGAGGAGACCGTGCTCGGCGAGCGCGTCAAGAGCCGCGCCGTGGCCTACCCGGTGCGCGTCGTGCGCTACGACGTGGACCGCGAACTGAACCCCTGGGGACTCGCGCTCGACTGCCTGGCCGGCGTGCCGCGGGCCATCGAACTCGCCGGGGAGGCATCGCAATGAACGGAAGATTCGCACTGATCGCGGGCCTGCTCTGGGCGTCGGCGGCATCCGCCGACACCGTGGAGTGGGAACGCACCCCGATCGCCGTGACGCTGGCCGTCGGCGTGGAGCGGCAGATCCGCTTCGAGGGACCGGCCACGGTCGGCGCGCCCGCCGACCTGATCGGTTCCGGCGCCCTGCGCGCCGAATTCGCGAACGACACCGCGTACTGGCTCGCGACGGAACCGTTCGCCCCGCGCCGGATCAAGGCGCGCATGGAGCGCACGGGCGAGTTCGTGCTGTTCGACGTCGGGGCGGTGGCGGGGACCGGCGGGACCGCGGAGGTGCTGGAGGTGCGCGTGGCGAGGCCGGAACGCGAAGGAATCGCGTCCGCCGACCGCACGCCCGAAGACCCCCGCGGCGGCGTGGTCGCGCTCGTGCGTCACGCCGCCCGCCTGGACCTCGCCCCGACCCGGCTCGCCGCCCCGCCGGCCGGCACCGTGCCGGTCGAGACGGCTACGGTGGACGCGACGGCGCTGTACCGGCATCCCGACCGCGCACGCCTGCGTCTGGCCGTGCGCGGGCAGGTCTCCCGGGGCGGCCTGTTCGTGACGACGCTGGAGGCGTCGAACGTCTCCGCCGACCCCGTGGAGCTCGACGTGCGGCACCTGCGCGCGGAGCACGGGCCGAGGACGGGCGCAGCGGCCGGCATCCTGGCCGTCGGCTGGACCCGGTCGGCGCTCGCGCCGGCGGGCGAGCCCGGGTTCACGGCGCGGCTGTACGTCGCGACGGACGAACCGTTCGACCTGGCGGCGTCGCCGTGAACGCGAACCTGCTGGTCAAGGGCGGCGTCGCCGTGGTGCTGCTGGTCGTGGTCATGATGTTCGTCGTGCGCTGCTCTCGGGACGACGCGGCGTCGGTCGCCGTGGCGCCGACCGTGGGCGGCGAGCCGCTGTCCGCCGAGACGGCGGCCGCGCTCGGCATCGAGGGCGACACGCCGGACGACATCGTGCGCACGCTGATCGCCAACGTGCGCCGGACGAACGAAAGGCTCGCGACGCTGGAGGACGCCAACCGGACGCTGCGCGACGACAACGCGCGCCTGCGGGACATGCGCGCGAGCGTGGTGGCCGAGGTGACGGCCGACCTCGGCGACGAGGCCGCGCGGCTGCGCGAGGAGAACCGCGGCGTGGTCGCCGACGCCCGCGAAGAGGTGTCGGGGCTGAGGGACGAGATCGAGCGCCTGCTGCGCCACACTCCCGTGGGCGGCGCCGCAACGCGGGAACGCGCTCGCGGCGCCGGCACGGTGTGGCTGGCGCCGATGGAGGCCGAGGCGCGGGACTCCGGGGTGCTGCCCTGGGGCGACGGTCCGGCCGGCGCGATTCCCATCAAGAAGGACGGGGAGCGCGACGAGGCGCCGCCGGTGCGCCCCGTGTACACGGTGCCGAAGAACGCCACGCTGGTGGGCGCCAGGGCGTTCACGGCGCTCGTCGGCCGGGTGCCGGTCGGCGAGGACGCGCGCGTCACCGACCCCTACTTCTTCAAGCTGCTGATCGGCCGCGACAACCTCGCGGCGAACGGCCACGACATCCCCGAGCTCGCCTACGCGGTCGCGAGCGGCGAGGCGGTCGGCGACTGGACGCTCGGCTGCGTGTCGGGGGACGTGACGTCGATGACGTTCGTGTTCGCCGACGGCCGCATCGTCACGGTGCCGGAGCCGCGCGACGTTTCGCGCGGCAGCGGCACGACCCGCCCGACGCGGCTGGGCGGCCTGTCGGACGACTACGGCAACCCCTGCGTCGCCGGCGAGCGGGTCACGAACGCCGCCGCGTACCTCGGGCAGAGCGCGGGGGCGCTCACCCTCGGGGCGGCGGCGGAGGGACTGGCGGCCGCCCAGACCCGGACCGTGGCCGGCGGGCTGGCCGGCACCCAGACCGTGGTCGAGGGCGGCCTCGGCCGGTTCGCCGCGGGGCGCGGCCTCGCCGGCGCCGCCGAGGAGGTCGCGCGCTGGCTGCGCGCGCGCCAGGCGCAGGAGTACGACGCCGTCTACGTGCCGCCCGGCGCGCGCGTGGCGGTGCACGTCGACGAGGAGCTGCGCATCGACTACGACCCGGCCGGGCGGCTGGTGCGTCACGAGGACGCGGGAACGAATGGAGGACACCGTGCGCTGGACTAGGACATGGATGGCGCTCGCCCTGGCGGCGGGCCTGGCGGGCTGCGCGACGAAGGGCCCGGAGTCGGTGCTGCGGGAAGGCCCGCGCATGATCGACCTCTACCGGGGCGCGGCTGCGGCGCCGGAGACGGATGCCGACGTGCGGGATGCCGCCACGGCGGAACGCCGCTGCCGCTGGTGGCTGTTCAGCTGGCCGTGCGCTCTGCCGGAGGCGGACGCTCCCGCGGCGGATGCGCCGGAGCCGTCGTACACGCGCACGGCGGCGAACGAACTCGAACTGCTGTTTCCGCGCCTGCCGAACCCCGACGTGTACATCTACATCGTGCCGCACCTGGCGACCGGGTCGCGCCTGCCGGTGCCGGGCTACACCACCGCGGTGCCGCTCCACGACCGTGTCGAGTACGCGCTGCCGGGCGAGGTGGACGGGGCGGAAACGGACGCCGCCGAGGCGAGTCCGTGAGGCTGAAGGACTTTCTGCCGAAGTCGTCCGCCGGGAACTCCGGCGATTCACCCGAAGCCGGCGAACCGGCTCGGAAAGGCGACGGTGGCGAAGGCGGGCCGGCAGAGAACGGCGCGCCGGAGCTGGCCTCCGCGCCGCGCAAGGGCGTGCCCCCGGCGACCGTGGCGTCCATGTACCGCCCTGCGCGCTCGTTCGTGGACCACGTGCCCTGGGCGGAAGCCCTCGACGACGGGACGATTCTGTTGGAGGACGGCAAAAGCGTCGGCGCGGTCTGGGAGATCGAGCCGCGCGGCACCGAGGGCCGCGGCGGCCGCTGGCTGACCGATCTCAGGAACGGCCTGCACGACGTGCTGCAGGACAGCTTCGAGGAGCTGGATTCGGCCCCCTGGGTGCTGCAGACCTTCACCTGGCGCGAGCCGGACCTGTCGGCGGCCGCGGCGGGGTTCCGGGACTACGTGTCCGAGCGGGCGCGGGACACCGGGTTCTCGCAAGCCTACGCGGACATTCTCGCCGCCCACTACCGCGGCGTGGCGAAGCCCGGCGGGCTGTTCACGGACCGGCTCTCGCAGACCGCCTGGGCGGGCGCGCGGCAGCGCACGCTCGTGGTGCTGTACCGCTGGCTGCGCGAGGCCAAGGCGGCGGACGGGGCGGACGCATCGCCAGGCGAGGCGCTGCTCGAGGCGGGCGGCAAGCTGACCGGGGCGCTCGAAGGGCTCGGCGTGAAGCAGCGGCGGCTGACCGCCGACGAGTTCCACGCCTGGCTGACACGCTGGTTCAACGCCTGGACGGAGCTGACCCCGGACGATCCCGCCGCGTTCGCCCGCGACCTGGTGGGCGACGAGGAGCTGCCGTACGGCGACGGCTTCGCGGAGACGCTGTTCTACGCGCATCCGCGCTCGGACGCGGCCAGCGGCGCGTGGATCTTCGACCGCACCGCGATGCGCGTGCTGACCGTCGAGGGGCTGCGCCGGCCGCCGGCGATCGGCCACGTCACCGGGGAGACGCGGCACGGCGACGCGGTGAACGCGGTCCTCGACCAGCTCCCCGAAGGCACGGTCTACGTGACCACGCTCGTGCCGGTGCCGCAGGACACCGTGGACGGCCACGTCGACCGGATCTCATCCTCCGCCACCGGCGAGTCGGCCGACGCCATCCGCACGCGCGCCGACTGCCGCACCGCGAAGGAGATCATGGGCGAGCGCCACAAGCTCTACCGGCTCGGCGTCGCCTTCTACCTGCGTGCGCCGTCGACAGAGGAGCTGGACCGGCGCACGGCGGCGGCGCGCACGGTGCTGCTGCGCCACGGGTTCCGCGCGGTGGCGCCGAAGGACGACGTGCGCGCGCTCGACAACTTCCTGCTGCACCTGCCGATGGCCTACGAGCCGGACGCGGACCGCCAGGCGGGCTGGCGCCAGACGCGCCTCGCCTGGGTGCAGCACGCGGCGAACGTGTGGCCGCTGTTCGGACGCTCGACCGGCACCGGGCATCCGGGCCTGTCGTTCTTCAACCGCGGCGGCGAGCCGCTGAGCTTCGACCCGCTGAACAAGCTCGATCGCCTGAAGAACGCCCACGGGCTGCTGGTCGGCCCGACGGGCGCGGGCAAGAGCGCGACGCTCGGCGGGATGCTGGCGCAGCTGATGGCCGCGCATCGGCCGCGCCTGTTCGTCATCGAGGCCGGCAACTCGTTCGGCCTGCTCGCCGACTGGTTCGAGTCGCTGGGCCTCTCCGTCAACCGGGTGGCCCTCAAGCCGGGCAGCGGCGTGTCCCTGCCGACGTTCGCCGACGCGGCGCTGCTGCCCGAGGCGGCCGAGGTCGCGCTCGACACCGAGACGCCCGAGGACGCGGAGCTGCCGGAACTCGGCGACGTCGAGGACGACGACGAGGACGAGCCGCGCGACATCCTGGGCGAACTCGAGACCGTGGCGACGCTCATGGTCACGGGCGGCGAGACCAGCGAGGTGGAACGGCTGCGCCGCGCCGACCGTCGGGTGATTCGCGACGCCGTGATCGAGGCGGCGAAGAACGCCCGCGCCGAGGGCGCGAAGCCGCGCACGGACCATGTGCGCCGCGCGTTCCACGTCCTGGCCGAGACCCGCGAGGGCCTGCTCGACGAAGCCCGCCAGCGGCTCCGGGACATGGGCGACGCCATCGGCCTGTTCTGCGACGGCTTCGCGGGCGAGGTGTTCAACCGCGACGGCGACATCTGGCCGGAGACGGACATGACGCTCGTCGATCTTGCCCACTTCGCCCGCGAGGGCTACGAGGCGCACCTCGCGATCGCGCTCATCAGCCTGCTGAACGTGGTGAACAACATCGCCGAGCGCGACCAGCGCACGGGCCGCGAGATCGTGGTGGCCATCGACGAGGCGCACATCGTCACCACGCACCCGCTGGTGAGCCCCTATCTCGTCAAGATCGTGAAGATGTGGCGCAAGCTCGGCGCCTGGCTGTGGCTCGCCACCCAGAACCTCGAGGACTTCCCCGGGGCGGCCCGCAAGCTGCTCAACATGATCGAGTGGTGGATCTGCCTCGTCATGCCCAAGGAGGAGGTCGAGGAGATGCGCCGCTTCCGCGACCTCTCGGAAGCGCAGCGCGAGCTGCTGCTGTCGGCGACGAAGGCGCATCTGCAGTACACGGAAGGCGTGGTGCTGGCGGGTTCGCTGGAGACGCTGTTCCGCTGCGTGCCGCCGTCGCTGGCGCTGGCGCTGGTGCAGACCGAGCGTCACGAGAAGGCGCGTCGCGCCGAGCTCATGGCCGAGCACGGCATCACCGAGGTCGAGGCCGCGGTGCGGATCGCCGCCGAGATCGACGCCGCGCGGGGGATCGCCGGATGACGCGCTCCTGCGCGATCGGCATGGCGAGGCGAACGTTCGCGGCGGCCTGCCTCGCGCTCGCGGGCGTGGCGCACGCGGCGGAGACGGTCACCTCGGCCGACATCCTGGCGGCGTCCGCGGATGCGGACTGCCTCGACTACCGCCCCGTGGGCGGCTGCCTGTGGCTGCGCTGCTCGGGCGTGCCGCCGTCGTGCACGACGACGACCAGCGTCAAGTACCGGCACTACGTGCCGGACGCCGTGGTGACCGCGTACCCGGCGGCCGGGCTGTCGCCCTGGACCGAGATGCGCGCGGTCGACGGCGCCGCGGAAGGCGGCACCTACGCCAAGGGCGCGGGCAGCCGCGCGAGCACCGGATTGCGGTTCAAGGTGGCGCAGGCGATCGGCTCGCCGGGCATCGCCTGGATCGAGGCGCTCGACCTCGCCACCACGGTGTGCGAGCCGGCGGCGACGCCGCTCGAGCCCTACTACGCGAGCGGGCTCGACCCGATGTGGCGCACGCCGGAGGCGCAGGGGCCGCTGACGCTGCGCCACATGCTGCGCGCCGTGCGCGAGCCGGGGCCGCTGGGCTCGCTCTGGGGGACGCTGTACCCGCGCACCGGGTTCGTGCAGCAGGTCCACGACTACAAGGCCGCCGCGGTGGTGGCGCAGCGCGTCGCGAACATCGTCACGCGGCGCAACCAGCCGCACGTCTACCGGCCGCTGCTCGGCGACTCGGGCGGCGGCGAGTGGCCTCCGGGGGCGGTGGTCGAGGGCGACGCCGACACCCACAAGTGGCAGCTCCTCGCGCCGCGCACGGGTTCCTGCTCGGTCTTCGCCGCGTCCGCCGCGCCGCCCGTCGGAATCGTCGATCCGCTCGGGCCGAACGTGGCCGCGAGCGGCGCCTACGCCTGGAACCTCTGGCGCCCGTACCGGTGCTGCGCGCGCCGCGGGCAATGGCTTCTTTCCGACTGGGGAAACTGATGAAACGAACGAGACGAGCCGTCCGTGCATGGACGGCGTGGCTGGCGGCCGCCGCGGCGACCGTCCCGGCGCTGGCCGACGACGAGCTGTACTACCGCCTGGGCGGCGGCGAGCCGATCAGCCTCGGCCCGTCGGCCCGGGCGACGACGCTGCGCCTCGGCGTCGGCGCCGAATGGAACGCCAACCTGGTGTGCGGCGACTTCGACGCCGCGCATTCGATCCGCAACCAGCTGAACGGCGTCTCGGGCGCCTTCCAGGAGGTGATGGGCAACGTCGTCGACACCGCCCAGGGCGTGGTGGCGTCGCTGCCGGCGCTGGTCATCCAGCGGCTCAACCCCGGCCTCTACGACCTCCTGCAGAACGGCGTGCTGGAGGCCGGCCAGGAGTTCCGCGTGGCGAAGCTCAGATGCGACGAGATCGCCGCCGACATGGGCGACACCCTCGCCCACGAGGGCTTCTCGGCGATCGCCGAGGCCGACTACTGGCGCCGGCAGATCGAGGTCGGCGGCCGCGACGTGGTCGAGGTCGCCGGGGAGGCCGACAGCGCCGGAGCCGACGGCGGCGTGCCGTGGATCGGCGGCGCGGCGAAGGGCGGCGCGGGACAGGAACCGATCGAGGCGGTCGGCGACGTCGCGGCGGCGGGCTACAACCTGCTGCTCGGCCGCGCCGCGGACGACGCCTCCGCCGTCGGGCCGAGCGCCTGCGGCGACTCCGACATCTGCAAGGTCTGGGACGAGCCGGACGACATGGCGGCCTGGATGCGCAAGGCGGTCGGCGAGATCGAGGTGCGCACCTGCGACGGCTGCCGCAAGGTGGCGAGCCAGGCGGGCCTCGGCCTGCCGTCGCTGTACCGCCGCGAGAAGAGCGAACTCGCGAACCTCCTGCAGCCCCTGGTGCAGACCGACGCCGTGCCGGGCGAGACCGTACTGCGCGGACTCACGGGCGGCGGCGGGTTCCGGGTCACGCGCCGCCTGATTGAGGCGATCCGCGAGGAGCCGCGGCCGGTGGACATGGCCAACCGCCTGGCGGGCGAGCTCGCCGTCGGACGCGTGCTCGAGCAGGCCGCGATGGCCCGCCGCGCGATGCTGGCCGGCATGCGCGAGCCGCACGTCGCCGGCAACGCGGCGGCGCTCGAACAGGCCGAGCGGGCGGTGGCCGAGCTCGACCGCGAGATCCGCCAGATGGAGGTGGAGCTGCGCGTCAAGGCGGTCGTCGCCTCCAACAGCTCGGTCGCCGTGCTGCGCCGCGCGTCCCTGCGCCGCAGCGTGCCCGTCTACGAGGCGTCCCCCGGCGGCTCGCTCCGCGAGGGGGCCGCCCAATGAGGGCGGCGAACTGGCTCGTGCTCGGCGCGACGGCGGCGGCGGTGGTCGCCGTGCTCGTGCTGGCGCCGCCGGGGTGGATCGCGCGGGCAGAGACGGTGGTGGCCGCCTGGAGCGGCTGGCTGGGCGCCGCGCGCATCGCCGCGATCGCCGCGGCCTGGGTCTGGTGGGACGCGCTCGTCGGGCGGCTGCCGGGAATCACGGCCGACGGCGCCGCGCACCTGCGCGCGCGCCGGGCGTTCTGGATCGGCGCGCTGGTCGCCGTCGAGCTGGTCCTGGTGCGCAACGTGGTCGGGACGCTGTGGGCGTTCGTCGCATGAACGCGTTTCCCGCGGCGGGCCGCGCGGGCCGGACCTTCCTCCCGCCCGTTCCGCGGTCCGCCGCATTCATTCTCCGAGGAGGACGCTGATGGGCGTGTCCAGCTATTTCGAGTTCGTCACCGTGCTGTTCGGCTGGGTGGTGTACGACCGGCTCTGGGCGGTGCTGAACGACACCGGCATCGTCTACCTGCCGTTCCTCGTCATCGTGCTGAGGAACATGCTCGAGTCGCGCCGTGCCGGCGACGACGAGGGCTCCGCGGCCATCCAGTCGCTCAAGAAGAGCGAGACCGACGTGGTGGTGGCGATCGTCGTCATGTTCCTCGCGGCGGTGCCGTTCACCGAGGTGCGCCTCGGCGAGATGAGCTACGTCCGGCCGCAGCTCGACTGCGCGGTCGAGGATCGCATCGCGCGGGGCCTCGAGCCCGCGGAGGTCCCCGGCACGGCGACGGGCACCGCCTACGACGCGCCTCTCGCGACGCTGTCCGGCGAGACCGGCCGGATCCCGATCTGGTGGGGGTTCGTGCACGTCGTTTCCAAGGCGGTGGTGGCGGCGGGCACGGCGTCGATCCCCTGCACCGGCGACGTCGTCCGGCTGTCGATGTCGCTCGGCGGCGACACCGTCGGGGATCCGCTGCTGCTGCGCGAGTTCGCGGACTTCACGGTGGACTGCCACCGTCCGGCGGTGTCCCGCATGTACAACGGCGGGCCCAACGGCGCGAGCGCGGCCGCGCGCGAGCAGATGGACTACGCGGGGTCGGCGTTCTTCCTCGACACGCACGGCTACTACAACGTCCTCTACTCGCGCCGCGACCGGCCGGCGTTCCCGCCGAACCCGGCGCGCGACTCGGGGCTGGACGGCGTCCATCCGACCTGCCGGGAGTGGTGGCGGGACGGCGCCAACGGCCTGCGCGCGCGCCTCCTGGCCGAGATCGACCCCGAGACCCGCGACGAGCTGGTCTACGACGCCAACGCCCTGTTCCGGGCGGAGCACCCCGGCGCGTCGGTGGCCGAGCTCGAGGACATGCTGCTGCGCAAGTACCTGGCGCACCGCTCCGGCGACCGCATCGGCGTGTCGTCGGTGAGCTACGAGCCGGGCGTGGCGGAGAACTACCGCATGGGGGCGGCCGGCCGCCACGGCGCGCTCGGCGGCGTGGTCCACGCGACGGCCGACGTGATCGACGACGTGCTGTCGATGGGCGCGGCGGGCCTCGGCATGGTGCTGCAGGGGCCGGGCAACATCGCCGCCGGCGTCGCGATGCGCGAGGGCATGCCCATCTTCCTCGCGCTGCTGCTGATGGTGTTCGTGGCGGTGCTGCCGTTTTCTGATGGTGTTCTCGCGCTACGACGCGACCGTGCTGGTGACGCTGACGCTGGTGTTCTTCGGCCTGCAGTTCTTCTACGTGCTGTGGGGCATGGCGTTCTGGGCCGACAACCACCTGCACGAGGCGCTCACCGGGCCGGCGTCGGCGCCGAAGGCGAACCCCATCCAGGGGCTGGTGGCGCTGTGGGTGCAGCGCTTCCTCTACATCGTCTTCCCGATGGTCTGGCTGGCGGCGATCGGCTGGGTCGGCGTCAGGGCCGAGTCGGCGATGGGCGGGATGTCGAAGCTCGGCGACAGCACGGCGCGCGCCGCGCAGTCGGGCGGCGACACGGCGGTGTCCGCGGCGAAGGCCGCCGCGACCAAGGGGGGCAAGCGGTGACCGGCGCCTCAGAGCTCCTCGTAGCCGCGGGTGAGCCGGCTGTAGTCCGGCCTGAGGCGGCACTGGTCGTCCTCGCCGGCCGCCTCGTCCGCTTCCGCGCGGGACCGCGCGAGCGCCTCGTCGGCGCCCGTCAGGAGCGCGGCCAGCAGGCGCCGGCCGAAGCCCGGTCCGCGGCGGGTCGTGGTGCGTTGTCGCTGTCGGTCGTTCATGGCGTTTCTCCGAAACCGGACGCGGCCGGTGAGTGACCGCGCCGTCCGCCCGGATACCGCGGCGCGGGAACTCGACCGGCTTCTGAACGCCGTGCCGGCGAAGCTCTACGAGTTCGCGGTGTTCGACGGCCGCATGACGCGGCGCACCTGGCGCGGCCGGCAGGCGATGCAGGCGCTCGGCTGGCTGAGGCGACGGAACGGAGCGGGCGCCCACGTCTACTTCCGCCCCGCCACCACGGCCTGCGTGCTGGTCGACGATCTCGACGCCGAGGCGCTCGCGGCCGTCGCGGCGGACGGACTGCGGGCGGCCGCGGTCGTGGAGACGAGTCCCGGCAACCACCAGGCGTGGTTCCGCGTCGGCCGCGAGCTCGGACCGAAGCTCGGCACCTGCGCCGGCCAGGTGCTCGCCGCCCGGTACGGCGGCGATCCGGCCTGGGTCGACTTCCGCCATCTCGGCCGCGCGGCGGGGTTCGCGAACCGCAAGGCGAAGCATCGCGACGGCAACGGGGACTACCCGTTCGTGGTCGTGGTGGAGGCGAAGGGACGCGTCACGCCGCGCGCGGAGGAGCTCGTCGCCGACGCCGAGGCGCGGCTGCAGGCGAAGGAGGCGAAACGGGCGGCGACGGCCGCGCGAGTGGCGCGCGCGGGTCGTGCAAGGTCGATCCGGCACGACCCGCAGGCGTTCCTGGCGCGGGAGGTGGGCGCCCTGGTGCGGCGCGACGGCGCCGCCACGGACATGAGCCGCGCCGAGGCCGCGGCCTGCCGGCGCATGGCGCTCGCCGGGTTCGCGCAGGACGAGGTCGCCGCCGCGCTCGCGGCGTGTCCCGACGTCCGGCGGCGCAAGGCCGGACACGTCGAGGACTACGCGGCGCGAACCGCCGCGTGGGCGTTCGGCGGCCGGGTCCGCCGGCCGCGGTAGGCGGACGGGTGCGAGGGGGCCGGGTGACCGTGCGTCGCCGGACCGGCGTGCGCGACGGCATCGGCGGGACGTATCCCGGCGTCGACCGCGAATCGGACGACCGGGAGCTGGACGCGGCGCGTCGCATGGCCCTCGAGGGGCTCGCCGGGGCGCTCGAGGCGGCCGACGCGGGCCGGGACTGGTTCGCCATGAAGGCGCAGCTCCGGCGCGTCGAGGACGCGGTGCAGGCCGTCTGGTACGCCGCCAGGGTGCGCGACGATGGGCGCTGAACGGCGGATCGGGCCGGCGGCGGCGACCGTCCTGCTGCTGGTGGAAGGCTACTGCTCGCTCGCGATCGAGATGACCGCGCTGCGCGTGCTGGTTCCGGTCGCGGGGCAGTCGGTCGGCACGACCGCCATCGTGGTCACCGCGTTCCTGGCGGCGCTGGCGCTCGGCTACGGGGCCGGCGGCCGGTTCGAGGGCGATCCCGCGGAGAGGACGGCGCGCAATCTCGCGTGGTCGGCCGCCTGGTCGGCGTTCTGGCTGTCGCACTTCGGGGTGGCGTTCCTGTTCGGCGCCACCGCGCCGCTGCCGGTGCCGTGGCAGGTCGGCGCGTACGCGGCGGTCGGCGTGGGCCCCGCGGCCTACCTGCTGGCGCAGACGGTGGTGCTCCTGGTCGGCAGTGGCCGGGGGGACACCGCCGCCGGCAAGGCCGGCGGCGCGTTCTCGGCGAGCACCCTCGGCAACGTCGCGGGCGGACTGCTGACGGCCTTGGTGGTCATGCAGCACCTGGGCGTCGCGGCGTCGGTTGCTTTGGTGACGGGACTGCTCCTGCTCGCCGCGCTCGCGGTGCGGGACCGGTTCGGCTGGCGCCTGTGGGCGGCGGGCACGGCGGCCGCGGTCGTCGTCGGCGCGAACCTGGCGGCCGAGCGCAACGCCTACGTCCTGTCCACGGCGCATGCCGACTACGCGGTCGAGACGGACGCCGACGGCGTGCGCTTCCTGCGCGTCAACGGCCAGAACGCGAGCCGCGAGGACGGCGGTGGCATCGGCCACCCGTACATCGAGTGGATCGAGGACGAGGTCTACGGCGATCTCCCCGGCCGGCGGCCCGCCCGGGTGCTGGTGATCGGCGCCGGGGGATTCACGTTCGGGCGCGGGCGCCCGGCCCGGGCCGCGGAGATCGTCTACGTCGACGTCGACCCGCGCCTGCCCGAGGCGGCCGACGCGTTCCTTGGTCCCGGCCCCCGCGGCGGCGACTACGTGGCGATGGACGGCCGGGCGTACCTGGTGCGCCACGAGGGGCCGTTCGACGCCATCGTGCTGGACGCGTTCGCGGACCGCGCCACGACCCCCGCGCACCTGCAGACGCGCGGGTTCTTCGCGCTGGCGCGCTCGCGCCTGGCGGAGGACGGCGGCACGCTCTACATGAACCGCATCGAGCCGCCCCGCCCGGACCGCCTCGCCGTGCGCGTCGACCGCACGCTGCGTTCGGTGTTCGCCTGGTGCGACGCCCGCGCCTTCGGCGCCGTGTCGGCGTGGCGCAACCGCGTCTACGCGTGCGAGCGGAATCCGCTCGACGGAGACGCGACCGTTTATGCGGACGGCGGTGCCAGGGGAGAGGTCGACGGCTCCGCGGCGCCAGGGCCGCGCGCCGGGCGCGGGCGGTAGGGGTGCCGACGAGGCGGGTCGCGCTGGAGTCGATCACGGCGCGGCTGCTGTGGGACGGCCGCGCGGAGGACGGCCGGTTCATCCCCGGGGTCGCCCACTTCGACGCCGGCGTGCGCGCGCTTCGCGGCGCGCCTCCAGACGTCGGAAAGGGCCGCCTGAGGGAGATCGACGAGACCCTGGGCCGGGCGGAGGAAGCGGTGAACCGGTGGGTGGTGGGACTGCGCGAGTTCGCGCGCGTGGCGCTGGACTGCGCGGACGACGGGTCGCCAGGCTGGGACGACGGCGGGCAGCGCAGGCTGCGCATCCGCACGGTGGAGGCGGCGCGGCTGGCGGACCTGGTCGTCGCGTTCGATGCCGCCTGCGCGGCGACGGCGGCGGTCACGGCGACGGCGCGCTGCCGGGGCGTGTTCAACCCGCACCACGCGTCGATCCGCGACCGCGCGCGCATGATCCGCCGGATCGTCGACCTCGGCTACGCGGGCGGGCGCGCCGTGCGCGCCGGACGCGGCGGTCGGTGCGAAGGCGACCGGCAGGGGCGGCCTTTAGCAGGCCGCTAAGACTTTTCCGATTGCATCCGGGCGGCCGCGGCCGTATCAATGTCCCTGCTTTACTGCCGGGTTCGACCTGGCGTGGCCGGCCCTCCGGGGTTAGCGTGTGAAGCAGGCTGCTGCGCAATCGCGCAGCGTGACAAGACCGGGCCGTCCTGGCCCATCCCGTCGGGGACCTTCCCCGGCGGGGCGAGGTTCGCCGGCGGGCTTCTTCGTTTGGAGGAACCGCAGTGAACCGGCGCAATCCGGTGCACGCATCGCGGACCGGCAGCGACATGCTCGAACTCGTGCACACGGCGATCGTCGTGGGCACCGCCATAGCGGCGATTATCGGGCTGTTGCAGCTGTTCAACGTGGTGTGATGCGCCAGCGGGACGGCCCCTTCCCGTCGGGAAGGGGTCCGACCGCACTCCCGCCACCGATCAGAACGAGAGTCCTTCGGCTGGCGGGTACTGCTAGCAGGTAGTCTTAGTGGGCTGGGCCGCCTCAAAAGCCGGCTTTCGTGAGCCAGTCGGTGAGTTGTTGGAGCGCTTCTTGGTGTTCGGGGCGATGTCCGGCGATCCGGGTCGTATGCTTGAGTATTTCCACAGCGCGTTGTGCATGGGTTTGCCAGTTCGGATTGTTGTTCTGTCGTGCGCACGACGCCAGAGCCCAGTGTGCGAACGGGAAGTCCGGATTGAACTCTGCCGAGCGTTCAAGGGCGGCGATCCCGGTCTGGTCGCACCGCGCGTGGTACGTGGTTTGGCCGTTGGACACTACCGTATAGGCATCCTGGAGCAGGCGCGAGAGCGGGCTTGTCTCTTTGATGCCCGCACCGCCCAGGCCCTTGAGGCCGAGTACGTTGAGTTCGGCGACGGCAGCGTACCTCTCGACGCCCCGGAGGTCGCTCTCAAGCGCGGTGGTTCGCTCGCGTAGAGTGTGGACCTCCGCGACAACGCCCTCGAGAGCCTCCCGCTCCGTGAGTCCGGGATTGCGTTCGCGCCCGAGCCTGACCAGTTGGTTGACCCCTTGGTCGATGCGGGCAAGTCGCTGTTGGTGAGCTTGTTGCTGGTTGTGGCCGCGCCATGTGGTTGCGCCGTTGATCACCGTGGCGAGGACGATGGCCGCCAGGAGGATGTGCGTCCATTTCCGCCGGTTGCGGGTACGGCGGTCGCGCCACTTGTTGTCGAGACCCCACGCGATCGCGGCGACGAGGAGGACGAACAGGTGTCCGCCGAGTTGGAGGGCGAGGTCGGTCATGCGGCGATTTGGAGTGGGTGCATGGGGATAGATTGTCCCGACTTCTTCGGCGAGTCGCCATCAAGGATCGTTGGGGAGGCGTGGCGCATGAGCGGGGGCGGCGCATTGGGGGCTGGCGAAGGAGTCCGCACCGCCCCCGGAGGGGCGGTGCGGCGTGGCGGTGTCGAGGATCCCGCTACAGCCAGGCTTGGGCATTGGTGTGCCGGTGGCCCCAGATGCGCGCCTCGCGTTCGAGGCGGTGGCGCTCCGGCGCGCGGCTCCCCTGTGCGGAAGTCGAGTTTCTGCAGGGCGAGTCCGCCCGTCGAGGATTTGACCACGCGGTGGTCGAGGCAGCACGTGCCGCGACGCGCACACCCGCACCGGGGCCAGCCGCCGGTTGCGCGCGCCTGGTCGGCGAGCCAGCCGTAGAGTTCGTCCTCGTCCGCGATCCGAAAGCCCTCCGCGACCGCGCGGCCGTGGAGGTTGTCGTCTACGACGACATCCAGTCCAAACAGTTTCTCCATTGAAACGCTCCTTGGACCGTCGGAGCGCGCCCGTCGGGGAGCCGCCCCGAGGGGTTGAGTGGGCCCTGGGAGGGGCCCTTTGCCATGCCGCGGTCGCGGCTTCCCTGCTCGACGCCGTGCCGTCCGGAACGGCCACGTCGGCGACGGCCGACAGACAAGCGCACTCGTTGTAGAACGGCGGTTGTGCGGGCGCAAGCGGAGAAGGCTTACCCGTGGGCGGAACCTCCGGTGGTACGGGCGGTATCGGCGGACTAGACTCCGCAGTTTTGTTCGGGCACGGGCGTTATCTGAAGGCTGCGAGGGTTTGAAGTGGGCGTGGTCTGCAAGCCTTGGAGCTGGCGAGCCTAATGGCATCGCGGAGCGAGCGCGAGGTTGTTGCATCAAGTTTGGTGCGGGTCTCGGCGGCGGGGGCTGGGGATGCTCTCGCGCGACCGAGATGAAGAACGAAAAGCAGTGAAGGAGGACTCACACGAATATGGAATCGAAGTCGTCCGGGGAACAGTCGGCAGGACGGGGAGCGGGTGATGAAGGATGTAGCGAACCTGCGGTCCTCACGGACGCCATGCTCACGTCCGATGGGGGTCAGTTGTTGATCGTCCAATACGTGGATGTAGGCCAAGCCGCTCACGATTGGGCGGACCGAGTATTGGTCAAGGGAATTGAGTCCGAATACAGCCTAGCTCACAGTAGCACGATACGAATCTCAAGCCCCCATCGGTTCCAGGACGTAGGAGAAACGTTGATCCGCGATGAGCAGGAAGGGCGAGCATACAACGAGGAGGCAGAGCGTGAGGAGCAGGAGTACGTGGCTGAGCGCAGCGAACAGGAACAAGCGCTGCACCAGTTGGGGGTACGGAATGTAAAGCTCGGGCCGCATACGAGCCGGAATTCAAACCGGAGTACGGAGAGTTACACGTTCGGCACCGGCTCATGGATATTTTGTACAGCGATCCGGCCGGCGTCGAGGGATGAATGGGGAAGGCTATCCCGGAAGCTGCCAGCGACCTACAATGACTTTACTACGATCCATCAACCAAGGAAATTCGCGCAGGCTCTGGGACTGATGTTTATAGATCAGCTTGGACCAAACTCGAAAGGGGGGAAGTTCACTCACAAGGCCACGGGCACGAAGTCAGTCGTGTCGTCGCATGACTCTCTGAAGGTATTGCACGGCCCCGTCCTTTATACGAGTAACGTGTACGACTTCTTGAATGCACATCAGGAGTCGGCGCTCGCGAAGATTTACCCGCTTTTTGTCAAGGATGTAGAACACAAGGATCAAAGGGAATACAGATTTGTGATCGTAGCGAACGACGATCTGGGAAACCGATCAAGGGATATAGAAGTGTCCGGGATGATGAGGGACGCGCTCTTGCCTGTGGCGCGATCGAGTAGCGTTAACTTCGAGGTGACCCCGGACGGGGACAAAGAGGGCTTGTCCATCGGGGTCACGCCGAAGCAGTATTCGAAACGAAAGAACCAGAGATGGACGAAGACGGAGACGCGGACGAGGGTGATTAAGATCTCTGGAGAGGAGAGGCAACGGGAAGAGCAGACTAGAGAGGTTGTCGTTTCGCTCATATCGGAGGCCACTTTGAGCGGCGAGGTGACGCCCGACCTGTTGGAAGGGGAAGAGAGAAACACTGGGAATGTGGTTGAACGGCAACGGGAGCGGGTCGAGGTCGATGGTGTGCCAATCGAGATGTCTGACTCTGAAAGGGTGAGGGTGGGGATCATCGCAAACGTCGACGACGCCGACGAGTTCTTCAGTATTGAAGAACGGAAAGAGGCGGAGGAGATCATTGGCCGGGCTAGGGATATTGGGCGAAATGTGACCGATCGCAGGGAGTTGGAGGCGGCGGTGTCGCAGTTGGTTGGCGCCACGGTGGAAGGAAGGAACAAGGGGTCGATGGAGGTGACTAGTGCGGCATGGCATGGCCTGGTGGCGTTGGTCAATTTGAACGAGCACTTCGGTGACGTGGTAGAGAGCGTGGGCGTCGAGAACGGGCCGTTTGTTGCGATTTCGCTGAAAGGCTCGGCCGAGGCCAGCGCGGACGGGAAACTGTTGGTTGGGCCCTTGGGGACGTACGCGTACGTGCTTCGGAGAGGGGAAGAGTGTATGGATAACGCGGGCGGGGAGGAGTGTAAGCTGGTGCTGTTCCCGGACGAAGAGGATGTCGCAAGGTTCGCGGAGTTTGGATGGCCGTCTAGAGAGCAGGAGGCGGGAGAGGAATAGGCTATGGAGGGCGTAGCGGCGTACTCTGCGAGATGTGGTTGCCGTTAATGTCGACTGCGTTGAAGTCAACGCGGGAGTGGCCGGGTCGCGGTCGAGTCTCGGTCGTAGGCTAGCGATGGTAGGGATTTGTTGACGCGTGGGAAGGAGGCGGCCGGTCGCTGGAGAGCGACGGGTGGAGGAGGATTGAGTGGAAGGGGGACATTGCTGTCCCCCTTCCGGCCGTCACGGCATCGACGCGCCGGGCTCAGCTGGCCGAGCTCTGCTCCTCGCGCGGACGCGGGGGCAGGGCGACGAGCTGGCCGCTGACCGAGATCCCTTCCGTGATCTCGATGTTGAAGCCGCATCCCTTCCGATGGGGGAACGCCGCTCCCACGCGGGTGTAGCTCGTCTTCGTCTCCGTTTCGCCGTCTACGACGACTTGGTATTCCTCGGTGACGAAAACGCCCAGGTACTTCGGCATGGCCGGAGCCTGTTCGGACTTCTGTGTCCTTCGAGCTGCCATGGTCTTTCTCCTCAAGCAGGTTGACGAAAAGACCCGTCGGTGCCGACCTTCCCTTCGGGGCGGTCTGCCCCTCCGGGTCGGTCTGACGTGCTCACAACGCCGCGGTTAGGCGGCAACGTCGGCATGGCCGACAAGCAAGCGGAGCCCTTCTAGCGCGGTCCGAAACAGGCGGTCAAGCGCCGCGTGTTCAGCATCTGGTAAGCGGAAAGGCGCAGGAGAAACCGCCGGGCGCCGGGGCGTTTCAGGCGGTCTCGGAACTTTTTTCGAGCCGTTCCGCAGCCCACCGCGCGGCGCGGGCGAGGACCGCCGCGTGGCAGGGCTTCGGGTGGCACCAGCAGGCGAGCGGCATGCCGGCGATGGCGGCGAGCTCGTCGAGCGGCAGCTCGCCCGAGCGGATGCGGCGCCACAGGTCGCGGCGGTAGCGCTCGATGACGTCGTCGCGGTTGCCGTAGCGCCCGGAGATGGGGAAGGGATTGCCCCACGGCGGCACCCGCAGGGCCGCCTTGACGGGCCGCGGGCGCGGACCAGGCTGGAAGGGAATCGACGCCGGGAGCGGCGCCGGCCCGGCCCGCTTCGCGGGACCCGCGGATGGCGTCGGCGGTCAGGGGATGCGGATCGGCGGGACCGGCCGCCGGGGATGCCGCTTCAGGCGCCAGAGCACGACGGACCAGCGCGAGGGATCGGCGTCGAGGACGCGGTGCTGGTGCTTGCAGTCGAAGTCGAGGACTTCGCCGCCGGAGAGCCGCAGCGAGACGGGATCGAGCGGACGGCCGTTGGCGGAGTCGCGCGCGCGTGCGCGTAGGAGGCGTCGCGGTGCCAGGCGATGCCCGTGCTGCCATGCACTGCCAGCCCGACCAGCGGTTCGGTGTCCGGGTCGATGCCGCGCCAGACGGCGGCGAGCCAGGGCCAGAGCCGGTGCGAGGCGAGCCCCGGGCGCCAGGGCTGCGTGGGTCCGAGCGGCGCCTCGACCTGGAGCCAGGCGCGCTGCCGGCCCCTGGCGTAGTTCGAGACGTCCGGCGCGAGATGCGGAGCGACGTGGCGCTCGAGGTGGTCGCGAACGGTGCGGACGGTGTCCGGGTCGATGCGCAGGGCGCGGCGGATGCTGGACATGGGGTGTCTCCTCCCGAGGACGGCGGTGTTCGCCGCCGGGAAGGACGGCCCGATCGGCGCGCGCGCCAGGCCGCCGTCAGGCGCCGGCCGCAAGGCCGGTTGCCTTGCGCGACGCCGGGCGGGCCGTCACGGTGGCCGGGGAACGCCCGCCCCGAGCGGCGGATGCGGGCGGCTGTGGCGAAAGTCCGGGGAGGCTGTCAGGCCGGGATCAGGTCGTCGACGGTCACGCGCAGGGCGTCGGCGAGGGCGCGCAGGGTCCGGGCGGAGCCGGTGGCGCGGTCGGCCTCGATGTCCGCGATCTGGACGCGGTTGACGCCGGAGGCGCGCGCCAGGGCGGACTGGGACAGGGCGCGGTGCTCGCGCCAGACCTTCAGGGGGCTCTCGCCGTCGATCAGGCGGTCGGCGACGGCGGCGGGCACGAGTTCCTCGGCGCCGGCGTCGATGCGGTCGCGCACGGCGAGCGCGGCGCGGAGGTCCTCGAAGTCCTCCTCGGCGGCGCAAAGGCGGTCGTACTCGGCGCGGGTGATGGTGACGGTTTCGTTCATGGTCTCAGTCCCGGTAGGCGTGGCCGCGGGTGGTCACGTGGAGCACCTCCAGCGTGTCGGCGTCGCGCATGACGACGCGCCAGTCGCCGACGGAGCCGCAGGAAGCCTTCGGAGCCGCGCAGGCGGCGCACGTTGCGGGCCTGGGACGCGGGATCGTCGGCGTAGGCGCGGATCTTGGCCCGGATGCGGTCGGCGAGGTTGGGAGGCATGCGGGCGAGCGTTCTCACGGCGGCGCGGCTGTACGCGATCTCCTTCACGGTCGAAGTGTAGTTGTGCGCTACAGTTTCGTCAAAGACGCGGCGAGCACGTCGGCCCAGTCGGTGCGGTGTCGCGACGGGAGGTCGATCCGCGCTTCGATGCCGGCGTCCCGCGCGCGGCGCTCCAGTTGCTCCGCGGCCATCAGCCCCGGCCCGTCGAAGTCGGCGGCGACGGCGAGCCAGCGCAGGCCGTCGGGGAGTTCGAGGCGGTTCATGCCGGCGCTGGAAAGCGCCGCCCAGGCCGGTGTGCCGGTCAATGCAGTGTAGGCGAGCGCGGTCTCGATGCCTTCCGCCACGGCCAGGACGCCGCCGTGCATGGCGGCCAGGCGGACCGCGGCGCCGCGGACCGGGCCGTAGGTGCGGCGCTCGCGGCCCGGGACGGAGGTGGCGTGGAGGCCGCGCAGGTCGGTCCCCAGCGTGACGCGCGCGAGCATGCGGCGCCGGCGGCGGTCCCAGCGCAGTTCGGGCGGCCACGGCGGGCGCAGCCCGCGCGAGCGCAGGTAGTCGGCGGCCGCGGTGTCCGCCAACGGCGCGGCCGACGCCCAGGCGCCGGGGATCCAACGGGGCGGCGAATGCCGGTCGGGTGGAACCGGTTCGACCCGCTGGCGCCGGGCATGGCGTCGCACGAGGATTCCGGCGGCGAGCAGGCCGTCGCGGACGGCGACGGGGTCGCAGCCGGCGTGGCAGTGCCACAGCGGCGCGCGGTCGCCGTGGCGGATGGCGAGGGTGTCCGGCGAGCTGTCGTGGACCGGGCACGGCAGGCGCAGTTCAGCGCCGTGGAGGACGGCCCCCGCGGCGCGTGCCGCGCGTTCGTCGAGCGTGTAGGGGGAGTCGCGCACGGCGGGCTACCGCGGGAGGCCCGGCACCCGCCCGAGGACGGCTTCGCGGACGACCCCTGGGACGGCGGCGAGCGCGGCGGCGTTGGGTTCGGGCGGCGTGCGCGGGGACAGGTTGACGCAGGGGATGTCGAGCGACGCGGCGGTCCTGAGCGTGTGGCCGGTGCCGCCCGCCTCGCGCCCGACCGAGAGGCCGTTCGGGGTGTAGGCGATCACCGCGCGCACCGGCAGCGTTCCGCCGTCCTCGTCGAGCGCTCCGGCGAGGATGGAGACGTTGCGCACGAACAGGGCGCGGGCGCCGCGGCTGCACCGGCTCCAGTACGGGTGGTGCTCCCGCGCGAGGTCGGCGTAGGTGCGGCCTTCGAGGGTCTCAGTGGACTCGGGATGCACGATGTCGATGTCGGTTTCGGGATCGCGCCCCGGCCGGTAGCCGTTGTAGCCGGGCCAAGGCGCGTGGACGGTGATGGGCGCGTCGGTGCGCAGTGCGCCGGTCTCGAACGCCTTGTCCGCGCCGTCCGCGCCGCCGGTGGACAGGGCGGTGCCGGCGTCGCCGAGTGTCTGTGCGATGTCGCTCATGGCGTCGAGGACGTCCGGCGGGGTGCGGCGGGACCCGACGCCGGCGTAGGCGAACGCATCCGGCTGGGGCTCGGCGTCGGCGAGAACCTCGCGGAGTTGGGCGACGGTATCGGGGTCGAAGTCGTCGAGGCGGATTTCTCCGGCGGCGAGGTCGCGGCACAGGGCTTGAAGCGTGCGGTTGGCCCTGTCGGCGGCCGCGCGTCGTTCGATGGAAAGTCGGTCGTTCATGGATTCCTCCTGGTTGGGGTGGCGCTTTCCCGGTCGGGAGGTCCGCGCCGCAAGCCGCCGGTCAAGGCTGCCGCCGCCGGGGGACGATCCCGCCAAGGGAATGCGGCTGGACGGTCGGCGGCACCCGCAGGGCTCGCCTTGACGGGCGGCGGGCGCGGACCAGGCTCGGGGGAAGGCGTCCGCCCCTCGCCGAGCGGAACGCGTCAGAAGGCGCCTTCGGGACGGCAGGCGATGGTCTGGCGGACCCGGACGCGGCTGTGCCGCGCGGTGGCGACGGGCTGCGGACGGCGGTCGTACATCCAGCCGCTGTCGGCGATCTCGCCGCCGCCGACGGCGACGAAGTGGCGCCGCACGACCAGCACGAACGAGTCCGCGAGGGTGTCGTGGTCGCGCAGCCAGGCGGCGAGGGTCGGACGGGCGGCGCGGGGATGCACCGTGCGCTCGCAATGCCAGCCGGCGAGCGTCATGGCGGCCATGAGCTCGTAGCCGTGCACGCCGTGGATCTGCGGGCGTCCGGTGACTTCGCGCAGCAGCGCCGCGCAGTCGTGCGTCGGCACGCCGGTCACGGCGGCGATGGCGCTCGGTCCGCACTTGCCGGCGCGACCGACGATGCGGTGCAGCCTCACGGCGCGTCCTCCGCGTCGGATGCGGCTGCGAGGGCGTTGAGCGCGGCATCAAGGTGCGCGTCGAGGGCGTAGCCGTGCCGCACGCTCTCGGTCACGGCGGCGGCGATGTCGCGGTCGACGCCGAACAGGTAGCGGATGGTGTCCGCGAACAGGGCCGGATGCGTGTCGGCGAAGCGGTGGAGGGCGGCGGTGGCAGCGGGCAGCGCCCCGTCCTCGCGCAGGCGTTCGCAGGCGGACTCCATGGCGTGCTCGTAGCCCCATTCGTAGCCCTGCTCGTGCGCGGCGTCGAGCTGCGACGCGATCAGCGCGTGCGGAAACTCGATGACGTCGTAGTCGGTGCGCGGCACGTGGCGCGGGCGCGGAATGGGAGACGCGGCCGCCAGCACGTCGCGGTCGGTCTCGGCGGCGCTCCGGACCGGGTGCAGGGACAGGACGACGGGCGGCCGGTCCGTCGGCGGCCAGGTGGACACGACCACGCCGAAGCTGCGCTGGTCCTCGAGAACGGGCGGCATGACGTGGCCGGACGGCCTGTGCGGGCACTGTCTCCAAGGGCACGTGTCGGCGTCGGTGCGCTCGGCGGGGCGGCCGAGGTCCGCGCGGTCGAGGCGGCGCGCGACGCGCCCGCGGCGGCTCGACAGGCAGGTCTGGCCGCACAGGTGGCACGGCGCGGGAAGCTGGATGCGGGGCATGTCGGGTTCCTCCGGTGGATCAGCGGTTGGTGGCGTCGGGAAGCTGCGTTTCGATCCGGTGGATTCGGCGCAGGATCTCGAGCGGGATGCAGGACGGCGCGCCGTCGGCGTCGTGCCGCCAGCCGCTGCGCCGGCGGCAGATCGCGCGGTCGCAGCGACCGGTGCGCTCGAAGTCGCAGCGCTCGCGCAGCCAGTCGGCGTGCTGCGCGTCCATGGCCGGCCCGGCGCGGCGGCGGATGTCGTCGCGGATGCGCATGAGGGTGCGGCCGAGCTGGTTGCGGCCGCGGCCGCCGCAGACGCCCCAGTAGACGTCGCCCCAGGTGTTGCCCTCGACGAGCTCGGCGTCGCCGGTGGCGAGCAGGGCGTCGCGCAGCTCCGGGACGGCGAACTTCGCCACGAGGACCGAGTGCATGACGTCGTCCTTGATCCGCTCCCACTCGCAGCGCAGGTCGGCGCGGCGGCCGAGGCGCTTGGCCTCGCCGGGGGAGGAAGCGTGGCGGATGCGCTCGCGCTCGGCCTCGTCGCGGGACTTGGCGCTCTGGAACGCGTGCTCCGACGTCGCATAGGAGCGGCCGCGCCACTCGAACGGGTGGCGGTGGAAGTTGGACAGGAAGGCGTGTTCGCCGCGGAAGCGGTCGATGCGTTCGGGCGCCGGATCGGCGGCTCTGGTCGGGTTCATGGATGTCTCCTCCGGTGGTTGGGCCGAAGCCCGTTGCCTTCGCCGGGCCGCGGCCGGGCCCGGGCGGTCAAGGCCGACGCCGAACGCGAAGCGGACGGGCGTCGCCCGGAGGGTCCGCCTTGACGGCGCGGGCGGCCGCGGCAGGCTGCCGGGCGGGCTTCGGGTTGCGTTCGCGCGGGAGTCAGCGCTTCGGAGGGCGGGTCGGGAGCAGCAGGCCGATGGAGTCGGGGACGAACTCCAGCGCGAACTCGGGGGAGCGCGCGGCGAGCGCGGCGTCCACCCACTCGAGCGGCACGGCCTCGGGAAGTCGTCGCCGCCGACGGCGTCGCGCGCGCGGTCCCAGACCGCCATGCGGTCGTCGCGGGTGGGATCGAACCCGACGGCGTAGGCGACGGGCGCGCGGGCGGAGCGGTCGCCGGGCCGCGCTTCGGGATGGATGCCGGGGGACATGAGGTAGACGCCCTCGTCCTTGACGAGCCAGAGGCACGGCGGCGCGAGGCGCTCCTCGCCGGGCTGCTGCGTCGCGCAGCGGTCCTCGCCGTAGATCTCGGCGCGCTGGCCCATGGTCATGCGGCGTTCGGGCGCGGCGCGCGAGTGCCGGGCGAGGCCGGCGACCTGTTCCATGTCGAAGAGGAGTCGGGTCATTGTCGGGGGCTCCGTCGGATTGGGGATCAGTCGGCGGCGCAGTCCCAGCCGTCGCGCCAGGCGTCGGCATGGCACTCGTCCCGCGTGGGGGTGCGCTCGGGGTCGAACGGGCGGTCGCGCGGCGGCGGGCGGTGCTCGTCGACGATGTCGAACGCGCGATGCCGTCCCGCGAGTCCCTGCCGCCACAGGCGCGCGAACGCGGGGCCGAGGGATTGGGCGTCGGCAGGGCACGCGCGGACGTGGCGGAGGACGTCGAGCGCCTCGCGGCGGATGCGGTTGGCCTCGGTCAGTTCGGAGCGGGCCTCGATCGCGCGGTTGCGGATCGCGTCGCACTCGCGCTCCAGTTCGGCGACGAGCTCCGCCATGCGGTCGGCGGCGTGGGCGGCCGCAACCGGGTCGTCGTAGGCGTCCGGGTCGAGGTAGTGGCAGTCGGTGTCGTTCGATTCGACCAGCGCGTAGTAGGTCGCGGGGGGATCGTCGTCCTCGTCGTCGGGCTCGTCCGCGTAGGCGTACACGAAACCGGTGAGGATCTCGAACTGGCCTTCGTCGGCGTACCAGCCGCTGTGGCGCGCGCGGCTGATTCGGTCGTGGCGATCGAAACGCAGCGCCCTGGCGGGCCTGACGTGCGAGGGATCGACGAGGTGCGCGGTGACCCCGCACGGCAGCGGACGGGCCTCGGGCAGTTGGTGGAACGCCTCGGCGACGGGCGTGAGGGTGGCTTGCATGGTTGTGTCTCCTCGAGTGGTCGGATGGGTGGCTACGCGGCCTTCGGGACGCGCGTGGGGCGCTTGAAGAACGCGAACGCGGGGTTGTCGCGGGACGGCTCGACGTCGGCGCGGAACGCGACCGGGTCGCCCTCCTTCGCCTCGTAGAGGAAGCGGGGCTGGGTGCCCCAGAACTTGCGGCCGTGCGCGTCCTGGACCGTCATGACCTCGCGGACGAAGTTGCGGTAGTCGCGCAGGTCCAGCTTGACGATGCGCCCTTCGACGACCTGGCGGCCGGGCTCGATCGGCGGCGCGGACGCGGCGGCCTCGCGCTCGCGCTGTTTCGCGCGCCGGCGGATGTGGAGGGTGATGGCGCTGCACCAGAGCGCCCGGTCGCGCACGTGCACGGCCGCGGCGTCCGCGAGGGCCTTGAGCTTGACGAGGTACTCGCTGTCGGCCGGGGCGGCGCGCACCAGTTCGACGGTGTGGCGCGCGGTCGCGCGGTGTTCGTCCGTGGGCGCGCAGGCGGCGCGCTCGGCGTGCCACAGGGAGGCGAGCTTCGGGTGCGGCCGGTTCATGAGGAACGCGAGGCGCGACGCCGTCGCGGTGTGCTCGTCGTTCGCCTTCGCGACGGAGCGCCAGCCGTAGCGGGCGACGATGGCGGCGGTCCATGCGAGTTCCTCGGCGGCGTCCAGGTAGCCGCCGCCGTGGTCGGGCGAGCCCGGGTCGCGGAACAGGTGGCGGGCGACGATGCCGTCCGGGACGAGCGCGTCGAACAGCGCTGCGATCCGCTCGGGGTCGGGATGGTCGAGGAACGACCTGAGGCACGAGCGGCCGACGAGCTTGTGGCGCCCGTCGGCGTGGGAGAGCAGGAACACGGCGCGGCGGTCGCGGACGGTGTTGCAGTGCTCGCAGACGGGATCGCCGACCGTCCAGTACCGGCGCGGCAGCTCGACGCCCGGGACCGAGTGCGGGATCGTGGCGGCCATGCCGAACGGGTCGATGTCGTAGCGTGCGGCCAGCGACCAGCCGGCGGTTCTCGGCGGCCGGACCAGAACGGTGACCCACTGGAGCAGGTCGCCGTCGCGCAGCACCTGCGGCTGCGGCTCGATGCGGCATTCGAGCGCCCAGTCGACGTCGGCCTTGCGGGCGCGCGCCAGCAGTCCGTTGGCGTGGCGGACGAGCGCCGGGACGTTGTCGACGGGAATGAGGTAGCTGGCGCCGGAGATCGGCGGATCGTCGGGTCGGGGCTGCATGGGGTCGTCTCCCTCCAATCGGGCGGAGCGGTCGCGTGCCGGACGGGCGCGGGCGCCGCGAAGCGGTCACGGCCGGCGCGTCAGCGCCGCCCGGAGGGCTCGGCCTTGACCGCGCGCGCCGCCGCGCCAGGGTGCCGGCGGACGCCGGTCCGCCGCGGGCGTCCCCGCCGCTCGGGGGAGACCCGGCGCGGCTCGCCGCGGCGAATGTCGAGCGGGGCAAGGAGGTGGCCGGCCAGCCGCCGCGCCCGCGCGTGGCGCATGACGGGGCGGAACGCCTCGCGGGCCTGGCGGCGCAGCACTCGCAGGTCGCGCCCCGAGGCGAGCCGGGTGAGCTGGGCGTGCAGTTCGTCCGCGAGCCGCGCCGCGCTCAAGTCCGTCGGAAGCTGGATCGGCGCGTCCGGATCGGCGCACGGCGCGAACGCCGGCGGCCGGTAGGGATGGGGGATGTGGGGATTCATGGTCGTCTCCACGGTGGCTACGCGGATTCGTCCGGCCGCAGCGGGTGGCGCTTCAGGACCCGCTCTAGGACGCGGGGCTCGTCGGCGAACAGGACGGTCTGCCACGAGACGATCTCGGTCTCGCAGCCGAGGCGCTTGAGGTTCTCGAGGTCGCCGGGACCCGGGCCCCGGATCTCGAGGCGGGCGCGCCCGAGCACGAGGCGCCGCACGAGTTCCCAGCCGTTGGCGAGCGCGAACCGGGCGCGGCGCTCGACCACGGCGCGGAGGATGTCCTCGGCGGAGAGGTCGAAACCGACCGAGTCGTCGGCCATGCGGCGCAGGCGGAGCGCCTGCTCCGGCTCCAGCACGCGGCCGATCAGGCGCTCGCCGTCGTCGGTGGCGAGCCGGCGGATGCGCAGGTTGTCGTCGGGCAGCAGGTGCCAGGCGCGCAGCAGCATGCCGGT